>JAFVTA010000025.1 GCA_017503525.1 Clostridia bacterium
ATAGGTAGCATTGAGCGTGACCGAGGACAAAGCCCACCTTACTTTGTCCGGGAACCACCCTTTCACGGTGGTAACATGGGTTCGCGCGAGGCGCGATAGCGACGACGCTCTCCGAGGGTTCCCTTTTAAGGGTGTCGGGGATTCCCGCGAAAAGGTTCGATTTAGGTCGGTTAAGTCTCACCAGCAAAAAGCACAGGAAATATTCCTGTGCTTTTTCATACTTTCCCTCTTCTTGCGCCATACTGTCCCATATGGAAGAAATATTACAGCAGGCGAAAGCCTTACAAAATGAACTCATTGAAATCCGTCGGTATTTACACAAAAACGCCGAAGTGGGGTTTGCTTTGGATAAAACGCAAACCTATATTCAAAAACAGCTTGAAGATATGGGTATCCCTTCGCAAAAGTGCGGAAAGGCTGGGATAACCGCTTTACTGGGCAAGTCCACGGGTAAAACCTTTTTACTCCGCGCGGACATGGACGCTCTGCCTATTCCCGAACGCTCCGGCGAGCCGTTTGCCGCTAAAAACGGCAATATGCACGCCTGCGGACACGATTTTCACGCAACCATGCTCCTTGGCGCGGCAAAGCTTTTAAAGGCGCAGGAAAAGACGTTAAACGGGCGCGTAAAGCTCTTATTCCAGCCCGCCGAGGAAATCCTTGAAGGGGCAAAGGACGTGTTAAAATCGGGCGTTTTAACAAGCCCCAAGGTGGACGGCGCAATGATGCTCCACGTTATGACGGGGAACTCCCTGCCCGTGGGCGCGGCGGTGGTTGCTTCGGCAGGGGTAAGCGCGCCTGCCGCCGATTATTTCAAAATCACCGTGCAGGGCAAGGGCTGTCACGGCTCCGCGCCTTGGAACGGCGTGGATGCGCTGACGGTTGCGGCGCGGATCTTGCTTGGCTTGCAGGAGCTTGCCGCACGCGAACTTTCCCCCTCGCAAACGGCGGTTTTAACGGTGGGGGGCATCAAAACGGGCGGAGCAGGGAACGCCGTTTCCGATACGGCGGAGCTGTCGGGAACGATGCGTGCCTTTGACGAGGGTGTGCGCGATTTTTTAAAAAAGCGCATGAAAGCGATTGCCGAAAACACCGCGAAAGCCTATCGCGCAAAGGCAAAAATCAGCTATCAAGGGGGCTGTCCTACCCTTGTAAACGATAGGGGGTTATCCGAGTTTGCATACAAAACGATGGGGGCAGTGTCGAGTTTAACCTATTTTTCCGCCAATTTGACGGGGGACGGTAAGGAACGAAACGGCGGTTCGGAGGATTTTGCGTATATCAGCCACGAGGTTCCGTCCGTGATGATTGCGCTTGCCGCAGGCGAGGAGAAAAAAGGGTACGCTTATCCTTTGCACCACCCCAAAGCGAAGTTTGACGAAGGGGCGCTTTATATGGGCGCGGCGGCGTATGCGCATATCGCTAAGGAGTGGCTCAATTCGTAATTTTTGCATATGATACAGTATGCGAATCATCGAATATGACAGAAATGCGGCAGTTGCCTACGCAAGAAGATGGGCGTTTTCCAGAAATCCCGCCTATTACAATTTTGACGGTATCGGCGGCGATTGCACCAACTTTGCCTCGCAATGCCTTTTTGCCGGGACGGGGGTTATGAACGACACGCCCGATATCGGCTGGTTTTACCGCTCGGCGGAGGATAGAGCGGCGGCTTGGACGGGGGTGGAATACTTTTACCGGTTTTTAACAAACAACGCGGTGGGCGTGGGGAACGGTTTGGGTCCGTTTGCAAAAGAAGTGGATATCGAGGGCTTGGAAATCGGGGATTTCGTGCAGTTGGGACGGAGTACGGGGGATTTTTACCACACGCCCGTCGTGGTTGGGTTTTCGGGCGGAATTCCCCTTGTTGCGGCGCATAGCTACGACGCGTTTGGCAGGCGTTTAAACAGCTATTCCTTCGAGCGTTTGCGCTGTATTCATATTCTTGGGGCGCGCTTGTGATTTTTGCACGGTTTGTGAAAAATTCACAAAGAAAAAAGTATGAAAAAAGTTGCTTCGTACAGTTGCTTTTTCTTATTTAATTTGTTATACTATATTTAGTAGGTAAATATAGCAACAAACGATGAACGCGAAGGGTACGAGAGGTCGCTTTTATGAAACGCTTAAAGATTATCAAAAATCTACAGTGCGCAGGGTGTTTTTTGCGCGCAAAACTCTCGCAAGGGAAAATCACGCTCATTTCATAGCATAAACGGTGGAGTGCAACCAAGTTGCGCTCCGTTTTTTATTTACAAATTCACTTTTTTGGAGAAAAACAGCATGAAAAAAGTCGGTATTTTAATGGGTAGCAAATCGGATTTTGACGTAGTAAAACCTGCGGTGAACGTCTTAAAAAGTTTCGGTGTGGAAACGGAAGTCCGCGTTATTTCCGCGCACCGTACGCCCGACGAGGCGCATGAATTTGCGTTAAACGCAAGAACCAACGGTATGGAAGTACTGATTTGCGCGGCAGGTAAAGCGGCGCACCTCGGCGGCGTGATTGCGGCGCTCACCACTTTGCCCGTAATCGGTTTGCCCGTCAAAACGGATATGATGGGGGGCTTGGACAGTTTGCTTTCCATTGTACAGATGCCTTCGGGTATTCCCGTGGCTACGGTTGGGGTGAACGGCGGCGAAAACGCAGGCTTGCTTGCCCTCCAAATCCTTGGGATTAAATATCCCGATATCGCGGACAAACTCGCGGACTACAAGAAGAAAATGCAAGACAAAATCAACGCCGACGACAAAGCGTTGCAAGAATTACTTTAAAAATATTTTTTATACGGAGATAAATATCATGGAAAAGAAAGAACAGCTTTACGAAGGAAAGGCAAAAAAGGTATTCGCAACCAGCGACCCTACTTTGGTTATCGTATCCTATAAGGACGACGCGACTGCGTTCAACGGCTTGAAGAAAGGCACGATTGAAGGCAAGGGCGTTATCAACAACAAAATGAGCAACTTCCTCATGCAAATTCTTGAAAAGGAAGGGGTAAAAACCCATTTTGTAGAAGAACTTTCCGAGCGTGATACGCTGGTGAAGAGAGTAAGTATTCTTCCCCTCGAAGTCATTATCCGCAACATTTCCGCAGGCTCGTTTGCAAAGCACTACGGCGTGAAAGAGGGTATCGTATTTGAAGAACCCACGATCGAGTTCTCTTATAAGAATGACGATTTGGGCGATCCCTTGCTCAACGAATACCACGCTTTGGCGCTTGGGCTTGCTACGAAGGCGGAGATTGCGCTTGTAAAGCAAATGGCGTTTAAGGTAAACGAAGTGCTTAAAGAATATTTCAAAAAGCTCAACGTCACCCTCGTCGATTTCAAAATTGAATTTGGTAAAACGGCGGACGGCAAGATTGTTCTTGCGGACGAAATTTCCCCCGACACCTGCCGTTTCTGGGATTCCACGACGGGCGAAAAGCTTGATAAGGACCGTTTCCGTCGCGACCTTGGCGGCGTAGAGGGCGCTTATCAAGAAATGATGAGAAGACTCATGGGGGCGTAATTCATGGCTGTATTTGGGATTTTCGGCACGGAAACGGCGGACGTAGCGTCCAGCGTTTATTACGGCTTGTACGCGCTCCAGCACCGCGGACAAGCGTCCAGCGGTATCGTTGTCAACGATGACGGTGTGTTCCACGCGTATAAGGACTGCGGAATCGTAAACGAGGTATTCACTCCCCGTATTTTAAAATCGCTTGGATTAGGTCAAATGGCGCTTGGCAACGTGCGCTACGGTACGTCTAAATCCAAAGACCGTATCAATGCGGAACCTATCGTCGTCAACCACAGCAAGGGCAGAATGGCGATTACCTTCGACGGTAAGCTCGTCAACGGCGCGGAGCTGAAAAACGAAATGGAACTGCAAGGTCAAATTTTCCATACCGCAAACGATGCGGAGATTATTTCCGCAGTGATTATCAAGGAGCGTATCTCTTCCTCCTCGATTGAAGAGGCGGTTTTCCGCGCGATAAAGAGAATGAAAGGCGCGTACTCCCTGCTCGTTATGTCCCCTCAAAAGCTGATTGCGGTGAGGGACGTAAACGGTATGAAGCCCCTTTGCTTTGGGCAAAGAAACGACGGCGAGTACGTCGTATCCAGCGAAAGCTGCGCGCTCAACTCGGTAGGCGCTACCTATCTTCGGGATATCCGTCCCGGCGAAGTTGTCGTGTTTACGAAAGAGGGCATGAAAACGATGGAAGGGCATTGTGAAACTGCACCCGAACGCTTGTGCGTGTTCGAGTATCTGTACACCGCCCGTCCCGATTCGGTAATTTCGGGCTGTTCGGTACACCTTGCGAGAAAACGCGCGGGTGCAATTCTTGCAAAGTGCTGCCCCGTAGAGGCGGACGTCGTAATCGGCGCGCCCGATTCGGGGATTGACGCGGCGATCGGCTATGCCGAGCAGTCGGGTATTCCTTACGGGCTGGGGCTTATCAAGAATAAATATATCGGAAGAACGTTCATCGACCCCGGTCAAAACGTTCGCGAAGATAAAGTAAAAATCAAACTCAACCCCGTTGTGGAAACGGTAAAGGATAAAAGGGTTATCCTCGTAGACGATTCTATCGTCCGCGGTACGACCTGTACGCGCGTGGTCAAGCTTTTGCGTGATGCAGGCGCAAAGGAAATCCATATCCGTTCCTCCGCGCCCGAATTTTTGAACCTTTGCTATTACGGCACGGATATCGGCTCGAAGTCCGAGTTGATCGCTTGTCAGTACAACGCTAAGGAAATGGCAAAAATTTTCGGTGCGGATTCGGTAGGGTTCTTGCCGGTTGCGGAGTTGGAAGAACTCGCAAAATCGGGGACGTGCAAGGGCTATTGCAAGGCTTGCTTTGACGGAGTATATCCCACGGAAATCCCCACAGGCGACGGCATTAGTAAATACGATCAAAAAATTTCTGAAAATAAAAATTAACGGAGAAAATAAACATGGCAATTTCCTATAAGGACAGCGGCGTAGACGTCACGAGAGGCTACAAAGCGGTAGATCTTATGAAAAAACACGTAAAATCCACCTATGATAACAACGTCATCGGGGATCTTGGCTCGTTCGGCGGTTTTTATTCGATTGCAGGCGAGAAAATGGAAGAACCCGTGCTCGTTGCAGGCACGGACGGCGTGGGTACGAAACTGAAATACGCCTTCTTGCTTGAAAAGCACGATACCATCGGTATCGATGCGGTAGCAATGTGCGTAAACGATATCTTTTGCCAAGGCGCTAAACCCTTAATCTTCCTCGACTACTATGCTTGCGGCAGATTGTATCCCGAGGCGGAAGCGGAAGTTGTAAAGGGCATTGCGGAAGGCTGCCGTCAGGCAGGCTGCGCGCTTATCGGCGGCGAAACGGCGGAAATGCCCGGTTTCTATCCCGACGGTGAATACGATTTGGCTGGCTTTGCCGTAGGTATCG
>JAFVTA010000026.1 GCA_017503525.1 Clostridia bacterium
ATCGCCGTCACCAAGATAAGCTTGGCTTTGCGTTCCGCGTTTTTAGGCAGAGCGATTTTGGCTTTGTATTTCCCGTATAATTCCAAATTTTCCTCCGTTAAATGGAGGGTCTTTGCAACCTCGCGTATGTCGATTAGATTAGCGCTTTCTGCAATTTCGATATCCGACAGCATTCTCTTACTCCTTCGTGCGTGCGTGTATATATACTCTCGTTTTACCATTATATCATATCTCCCCGAAAAAGGGAATAGTTCTGGGCAGATTTTTTTAATTTTTTTTCACTTTTTTTGAAGTTTTTTTGGCTTGTTTTGAAAAACCGGGCGGAGCGTGAAAAAAATCTCGATTTTCTCCCCCATTCGTTTGACTTATCACGGCAAAAATTGTATAATGGCTGTGTATAAATTTTAGTGAGGTTTTACACTTATGGCAGACAAAAGAGCAGTGACGATGGAAAAACTCGTTTCTCTTTGCAAAAACAGAGGCTTTATCTTCCCCGGCAGTGAAATCTACGGCGGACTTGCAAATACTTGGGACTACGGCCCTTTGGGCGTAGAGCTTAAAAACAACGTGAAAAAAGCGTGGTGGAAAAACTTCGTGCAGGAAAACCCCTATAACACGGGCGTGGACTGCGCTATCCTTATGAACACCCGTACTTGGAAAGCGTCGGGACACCTCGGCGGTTTCTCCGACCCTCTTATGGACTGTAAGAGCTGTAAGGCGCGCCACCGCGCGGACAACCTCGTAGAGGCGTACGTCGCGAAAAAGAATTTGGACGTTAAGGTCGAGGCAATGGACAACGACGCACTCGAGGCGTTCATTACCGAACACAAAATCGTTTGTCCCGTTTGCGGAAACTCCGATTTCACCTCGATTAGAAAGTTCAATCTTATGTTCAAGACCTTCCAAGGCGTCACGGAAGACTCTGCAAACACGGTATATCTTCGTCCCGAAACGGCGCAGGGTATTTTCGTGAACTTTGAAAACGTACAGCGCTCCACCAGACTTCGCGTGCCTTTCGGTATCGCGCAGGTGGGTAAGTCCTTTAGAAACGAAATCACCCCCGGCAATTTCACCTTCCGTACCCGTGAGTTTGAACAAATGGAGCTTGAATTCTTCTGCAAGCCCGGCACGGATTTGGAATGGTTCGCATACTGGAAAGACTTCTGCAAGAACTGGCTTTTGTCCCTCGGCATGAAAGAGGAAAATCTCCACCTTCGCGACCACTCCCCCGAGGAGCTTTGCTTCTATTCCAAAGCAACCACCGACTTTGAGTATAAATTCGCGTTCGGCTGGGGCGAGCTTTGGGGCATCGCGGACAGAACGGATTACGACTTGAGCCAGCACGCAAAAGAATGCGGTAAGCCCATCACCTACCTCGACCCCGTGACGAACGAAAGATACGTACCCTACGTAGTAGAGCCTTCCTTGGGCGCGGACCGCGTAGTGCTTGCTTTCCTTACGGACGCATACGACGAAGAAGTGGTAGACGAGGCGAAAAACGACGTTCGTACCGTTTTAAGACTGCACCCCTTCCTTGCGCCCTACAAGTGCGCGGTATTGCCTTTGCAAAAGAACTTGGCGGACAAAGCCGACGAAATTTACGCAAAGATGATGAAGAAATTCTCCACCACCTACGATATCACGGGTTCTATCGGTAAACGCTACCGCCGTCAGGACGAAATCGGTACTCCCTTCTGCGTGACGGTTGACTTCCAGACCCTTGAGGACAACACCGTGACCGTGCGCGACCGCGATACCATGGAACAAATCCGTGTACCCGTGGAAGAGGCGATTGCATATATCCAAGAAAAGGTAGATTTCTAAGCGGAGGGCCTCCGCCGGCAAATCTTAGTGTCTTACCGTTCGTTTTTACAGTTTGCCTCGCGCATACCCATTACAGCGAACTAACAACAAAACATATAGGCAGGTACGCGTTTAACGCATACCTGCCTATTTTATTTTCAATGCGTACATGGTGGGGTTGTTTGATTTTCAACGCATACCTGTACCCATTGTTTATAAAGAAAAAACGGGCGCAAACGCGCCCGTTTTGTTTTAATTAAAATAATTTCGTGAATTCTTTGATTGCTTCCTCATCGCCCCAGTAAACCCACTTACCATCCAAGGTAGCCCCCAAATCATCTACGTTAGAATAGAAATCGGTAGCATCATCCTTGGTTTCAAAAAGCAGTGCGGTCATGCTGTCACCTGTCAAAATCCCATTGGACGCAACAAATCCACCTACTAGCCCTTCCGCCTCTTTATCGCTATAAGCAACTACAGTATAGCCCGCTTTTTGCATTTTTTCTTCCGCTTTTTCAACACTGGTAGGAGCGCAAGCTACGCAAGCAAAACAGGTCAAAGCAGCCATCAATGCAACTAAAAATTTCTTCATATTTTTGGTCCTCCAAAATTATTATAGTATATGTATTATAGCACAAACGGAAGAATTTGTCAATAGTTAATCTGTCATGAATTTTGTTGACAAATTTTTTTATTTATGGTAAAGTGGAATGGCTATGGGCTTTAAAGAAAATCTAAAAATTTTAAGGACGGAAAAAGGATTAGGGCAAAACGCACTCGCCGAGGCTCTAAACGTTTCTTTAAAAACCATTTCCCATTGGGAAACGGGTTATACCGAACCGTCTATTACCCAACTCACACAAATCGCGAAATTTTTTGAAATTTCGTTGGACGAACTCTTAGAAGATTAAAAGCACTCTGCAAGGAGTGCTTTTTTGGTGCGCCTGCTGGGATATTGCCGACACTCCGCAAGCGGAGCCCTCTCGGCAAAGCGTCGGCAATCACGGATTGCCTCGCGCGAACCAACGGAAACCGCCGTTTCTTTCTACCAAATACACCGCAAACGCCCACCCCCGTTTGGGGATGGGCGTTTGTGGCGTACCCGATTGGATTCGAACCAACGACACCAGGCGTCGGAGGCCTGTGCTCTATCCAGCTGAGCTACGGATACATTTTTTATGATTTTTTTGTGAAATGCTCTTATATTTTACTTTTTTTGCTTTCTTTTTGCAAGCGTTTATGGTATACTATTGCCAAAATGGCTTAAAAATTTTTCAACGTTTCTCTCTTTGAAACGCTTAAAAAGGAGGATTTTGTGTCGAAAACGGTCGTGGTCGGTATGAGCGGCGGCGTGGATAGCTCGGTTGCCGCACTTCTACTCAAACAACAAGGTTACAACGTCATTGGGC
>JAFVTA010000027.1 GCA_017503525.1 Clostridia bacterium
GTCGTTGGAAAAATTAAAGAAAGTTTTTATCGCGAGGCGGTGGCGGAATATGTAAAACGCCTCTCGCGGTTTGCAAAAGTGGAGATCAAGGAACTTGCCGAAGGTGCAAACCCCGAAGCGGAGGCGGATGAAATTTTGCGCGCCTGCAAGGGGTATACGATTGCGCTCGCCGTCGAAGGGGAAAAACTTTCCAGCGAGGGCTTGGCGCAAAAAATGTCCAAGCTCACGGACGAGGGCAAGGATATTACCTTTGTCATAGGTTCTTCCTGCGGACTTTCTCCGCGCGTGAAGAGGGCGGCGGATTATAAGCTCTCCTTTTCGGATATGACCTTTCCGCACCAACTCATGCGCGTCATTCTTGCAGAGCAGGTTTACCGCGCTTTCATGATCAACGCAGGGGCTACCTATCACAAATAACGCGCTGTCCGCATATGGTATTTTGTGGATATTTATCAAATGGTTCAAGGGATAAACGCACCTAAGATAGAGATAGGGAAAAGCGTATTAGGGCGTAGCATATACGCGTTGAAAGTGGGCGAAGGCAACCCCGTAGGGCTTGTACAGTACGCCATGCACGGACGGGAGTTTATCACCGCAAGGCTTGCGATTGCGCAATATCACATGGGCGTAGCCAAGGGGAGTTGTTGGTTTATTCCCCTTGTCAATCCCGATGGTGCATTGCTTTCGCAAATAGGGATTTCTTCTGTCCAGGACAAGGAAAAAATGCTTGCCTTAAACGGCGGCAGTGAGGATTTCCGCTTATGGAAAGCGAACGCGAACGGCGTAGATTTGAACGTCAATTTCCCCGCGCGTTGGGGGAAAGGCGTGAGGAATACGAGAAACGCGGGTGCGGAAAACTATATCGGCGGCAAGCCTTTTTCCGAACCAGAAACGCTTGCGCTCAAGCGCTTTACCCTGCGGATACGTCCGGATTACACGGTAAGCTATCATACGAAGGGCGAGGAGATTTACTGGTATTTTTATCAGTCAAGCCGCACCTGCCCCCGTGATAGGCGGCTTGCCGAAGTGCTTTCAAGGTCTACGGGCTATCCTTTGGCGGAGGCGAAAGGGAGCGCAGGCGGATATAAGGACTGGTGTATTCAGCGTTTGAAAATTCCAAGCTTTACGATTGAGGCCGGCGCGGATTGTTTTGCCCATCCCCTTTCGGAAAGTGCCCTGCAAGATATTATAGAAAAAAACCGTTATGCAATATACGATTTATCAAAGGAAATAAACGAGTGAAAAGATTGACGAGAGAGGAAAAATTCATGCGCGCCGCGATCAAAGCGGCGAAGAGAGGACAAGCCGAAGGGGAAGTGCCTATCGGTGCGGTTGTCGTTTACGAGGATAAAGTAGTATCGCGCGGCTATAACCGCAGGGCAAAATTACAGCTTGCCTCCGCGCACGCGGAAATGATGGCGATCGATAAGGCGTGTAAAAAGTTCGGCTCTTGGCGGTTGCCCGAAGGGTGTGAATTGTACGTCACGCTTGAACCCTGCCCCATGTGTATGGGCGCGAGCTTGAACGCGAGGGTGGACAAGCTGTACTTTGGCGCATACGAGCAAAAGGGGCGCTCTTTAACGGGTGCGCTTGCAGAGGCGAATTTGCTCAATCATAAGACGGAAGTCGTCGGCGGCGTTTTGCAGGAAGAATGCGCCCAACTGCTGTCGGGATTTTTTATTTCAATGCGCCAAAAACAGAAAGAGGAAAAGGAGAGGAAAAAAGCGGAGGAAAATACCTAAAACGCCCCTCATTCCCTTGACTTCAAGGATAAAAAAGTGTATTATAAAGATACGAGAAATCGCAAGAAAAAAGTCCGCGCTTTTAGACGGGAAAGTTTAAAAGCAAAGCGGATAAAAAAATAAAGGTAGGTTACATATGATAACGCACGGTAATGAAATTAAGTTATTTGCTGGCAACTCCAACCCCGACCTTGCAAAAGCGATTGCGAAAAAGCTCAATACCGAGCTTGGCGAAATCGAAGTTTGTACCTTCTCGGACGGTGAAATCAACGTACATATCGCGGAAACGGTACGCGGTAGAGATTTGTTCATCATTCAGTCCACTTGTTCACCCGTCAACGATAACTTGATGGAACTGCTCATTATGATCGACGCAGCAAAGCGCGCGTCGGCAGGCCGTATCACGGCGGTTATCCCTTACTTTGGGTATGCCCGTCAGGACAGAAAAGCGCGTTCGCGCGATCCCATCACGGCAAAGCTCGTTGCAAATTTGATCACGGCGGCAGGCGCTGACCGCGTTTTGACGATGGATTTACACGCGGAACAAATCCAAGGGTTTTTCGATATCCCCGTGGATAATCTTCTCGGCGGTCCTACCCTTTACAACCACTTTGCAAAACAGAATAATATCGACGTCGTCGTTGCTCCCGACTTGGGCAGCGTAAAGCGTTCGAGAAAGGTAGCCGAAAAGCTTGGCGTTCCAATCGCTATTATCGATAAGCGCCGTCCCAAAGCAAACGTTATGGAAGTTATGTCCATTATCGGCGACGTTAAAGGTAAGAGATGTCTTATGATCGACGACATGATCGATACGGCAGGCACCCTTTGCCAAGGCGCGCAGGCGATTAAGGACGCAGGCGCAACCGAGATCTACGCAGGCTGTACGCACGCGGTTTTAAGCGGACCCGCAATCGAGAGATTGAAGAACTCCGCCATTACCAAGCTCGTTATGCTTGACACCGTACACCTTCCCGACGAAAAGAAAATTGACAAGTTTGAACTGCTTTCCGTTGCGGATATCTTTGCGGCGGCAATCGAGAACGTATACCTCGACAAGCCCATGTCCAAGCTTTACGACTAAAAATGAACTTTACGAAAGAGCCGTCGCAATCGCAGACGGCTCTTTGCAAATAAAAAGGAATATAGCATGTATTTAATTGTAGGGTTGGGAAATCCCGATAAAAAATATGAAAAAACCTTCCATAATATGGGGTATATCGCCGTGGGCGACTGCGCGGAGGCTTTGGGCGCAAAGTTTAAGAAAAAGGAATGCGAAGCATCCGTTGCTGAGGCGTTCGTCGGCGGAGAGAAAGTCATTCTCGCCCGTCCGCTTACCTATATGAACAATTCGGGCAGGGCAGTTAAACAGCTCATGTCCAAATATAAGATTACGGAAGATAAACTAATCGTTATTTACGACGATTACGATTTGCCCAAGGGCAAGGTGCGTATCCGCGCAAACGGCAGCGCAGGCACGCATAACGGTATGCGCAGTATTATCGGGGAAACGGGCTTAAAGGACTTTGCCCGTATCCGCATCGGTATCCGCGATGAGGAAGTGGATATTCCCATTATCAACTACGTGCTTGCCGAAGTCCGCAAAGAGGATTATCCGCTTTTTGCCGAGGCTTGTAAAAAAGCAGGCGAGGCGGCGGCGGAATTTGCGCGTGGGTTGGAGATTGAAAAAGTAATGTGCAAGTTTAATTAAGGTCAAATGTAGATAAGAATGAAACGTGATTTTCTTACGTTATCCCAAATAGGAGAACAGTTCTCCTCATACGAAGAAGATCTCCGCCGCGGTACGCCCACGGCGGTTTTCGGCGTTTCCGACCCTTTGAAGTATTTGCTTGCAGGCTTGTCGCCCTACCCCGTCGTGTATATTACGGCGGACGGTACTTCCGCGCGAAAAGCCGCGGAAAATATCGCTGCGCTTTCGGGTAAGCGTACGGAAGTGCTTGCGGCAAAGGACGAGGTACTGCTCTATCGAAAAGCGCTTTCCAAGGACGCTTTATACCGTAGATTGAACGGTATCTACGCTTTACAAACGGGCTGTGAAGTGGTGACGGCGGAAATCGACGCGCTGTTGCAGCTTTTCCCTAAAAAATTGCAAACGCTTACCTTAAAAGAGGGAGAAGATTACGATTTTCTTTCCTTGCCTAAGACCCTCGTCGAGATGGGGTATACCCGCAACTTCGAGGTGGAAAGCAAAGGGGTATTCGCCCTGCGCGGCGATATTTTGGATATCTATCCTATCAATGCGGAAAACCCCGTCCGTATCGACTTCTTCGGGGACACAGTGGAGAAGATAAAACCCTACGACGCGGTCACGGGGGAACGGTTGACGGGCGTTTCGGAGCTTACCTTGCTTGCGGCAACGGATATTTTATTGACGGAGAAGGATAGGGAAGTTTTGCCGAAAATTTTAGACGGGAGCGTGAAGAAATGCAAGACTTCGCAAGCCTATACCCGTGCGAGGGAAATTGCGGACGAACTTTTATCGGGGGAGGGGGAAAGCGATGCCTTTTTAATGCCTCTTTTGGAAAACTCCACCGATTTCTTTTCTATTTTACCCGACAACGCCATTCTTGTTTTTGACGAGGGCAAAACCCTTTGGGATAAATTTAACGCCCTCTATCAAGAGCACGAGGAGAGATTTCACCGCTTGCAAGAGGGGGGCGAAGCGCTGGATTTCTCGATAAAACAATATATAGACAAATCACAATTTTTAGAGAAGGTACAATCCGTCCGCAGGGTAGCTATGCAGACCTTTACGGGAAATCCGTTCTTCTTTCAACCCCTTAAAATTTACAATTTATCCGCAACGCCTACGGCGAAATACTTAAACGGTATCCCTGCGCTTGTCACCGACCTTGTCAACTGGAAAAAGGGCGGTTATCGGGTAGTGTTGTATTGCGGAAGCGAAACGCGCGCGGTGAAAATGTGCGAACAGCTTGCCGAGGAATATATTTCTACGGTGAAATTACCCGATACCATGTCCGCGTTCACGGGTATTAGCGTGTTGGCGGAAACGTTGGATAAGGGTATGGTCCTGCACGATTGCAAGCTTGCCATTATCGGTACGGGGGATTTGTACACCAAGCCCCGTGAAACCAAGCGGATTAGAAGAAAACGGGGAGATATGTTCTCTGCGCCCGAAGTGGGGGATTTCGTCGTGCACGAAACGCACGGGATCGGCAAAGCCGTCGGTATGAAGAAAATCGAAACGACGGACGGCACGAAGGAATACGTCGCCGTGTCCTACAAGGACGGGGATATGCTCTACGTGCCAGCCGAGTGTATGGACGTTTTGTCCAAGTACGTGGGGGATAACAATCCCGCTTTAAGCAAAATCGGGGGCGCGGACTTCGAGCGCGTCAAGGCGCGCGTCAAAGCCTCGCTAAAAAAACTGGCGTTCGATTTGAAAAAGCTGTACGCTGAGCGCGCGGAAAACAGAGGCTACGCCTTTCCTGCCAACGAGCCGTTTATGGAAGAGTTTGAGGGGGCGTTCCCGCACGAGCTTACGCTGGATCAAGCAAGTTCGGTTGCGGAGATTAAAATGGATATGTGTTCTCCCAAGGTCATGGACCGTTTGCTTTGCGGCGACGTCGGGTTTGGGAAAACGGAAGTGGCGTTCCGCGCCGTATACCTTTGCGTGCTGGCAGGAAAGCAAGCCGCGCTCATGTGTCCCAGCACCGTCCTTTGTTCTCAACATTTCAATACCGCGCTGGCGCGGTTTGAGGAGTTTGGGGTCAAGGTGGCGTGTTTGAACCGTTTTAACACGCCCAAGGAACAGGCGGCGGTATTAAAAGGTTTGCAAGAGGGCAGTATCGACTTTGTGATCGGCACGCACCGCTTGCTTTCCGCCGACGTGAAGTTTAATAACCTTGGCTTGCTCGTTTTGGACGAGGAGCAACGCTTTGGCGTGGAGCATAAAGAACGCATTAAGCATTTGAGAAAGGATATCGACTGTTTGACCATGACGGCGACGCCGATACCCCGTACTTTGCATATGTCCCTTTCGGGGATACGGGATATTTCCACCATACAAACGCCCCCGTCCGAACGCTTGCCCGTGCAGACTTACGTCGTTGAGGAAACGGAAACCTTGATCCGCGATGCATGCCTTCGAGAGCTTGCGCGAGGGGGGCAGGTATTTATTCTCTACAATAAAGTGGAGAGTATTTTTACCTTCGCCGCGCAAATCAAGAGCCTTCTTCCGGAGGCGAAAATTTCCGTTGCGCACGGCAGAATGGAAAAGACGGTTTTGGAAAATGCGGTGCTGGATTTTTACGGCGGAAGAACGAATATTTTGATTACGACGACGATTATCGAAAACGGTATCGATTTGCCCAACGCCAACACCTTGCTCGTGATTGACAGCGATAAGCTGGGGATTTCCCAGCTCTATCAGCTCAAAGGCAGGGTGGGCAGAGGCACTCGTCTTGCCCATGCGTATTTCACGTTCAAGCCCGAAAAGGTCATGACGGAAAACGCCGCCGCGAGGTTAAAGGCGATTATGGAATTTACCGAGCTGGGTTCGGGGTATAAGCTTGCCATGCGCGATTTGGAAATCCGAGGGGCAGGCAACGTGCTCGGGGCGGAACAGCACGGGCATATGGATAAGGTGGGCTACGAGCTGTACTCCAAGCTCTTAAAGGAAGAGTTAACGGGGGAAACGCAAACGGTGGCGGAACTGGATATCCACGCCAATGCCTACATTTCCGAACACTATATCGAATCGTCCGCAGGGCGGTTGGATTGCTATAAGCAGATTGCGGAGATTTCCACCGTTGCCGATTACAAGCGCGTGTATACTTCCCTCAAAGATACCTACGGGGAACTGCCGAGGGCGGTTGAGAATTTGCTTGTGATTGCCGTGCTCAAGAGCTACGCGGCGAAATTCAACGTGAAAAAGATTACCTTGATTAAGGGAGTGGGGTCGTTGGAATTTCCCTCGTTGCAGTCGTTTGGGGAAAAGGGACTAATGGCGGCGATGGATAAATACGAGGGCAAAGTGCGCTTGAATATGTCCGAGGCGCCCGTGATTGAGTTCTTCGGTAAGCGGGATAGCGCGGAATTGATGGCAGAAATGACAAAATTTTTGAAATTTGCGCTAACTTTCGCGTAGTTTATAAGTGAAAACGTTTGCACTTTCTATAAAAATAAGGTATAATATAGCGTAGGATAAAAAATCGGAGAGATTTTATGAATAAGAAACACACTTTCAAAAAGACGACGGCTTTGCTTATGGGCGTTGCGCTCGCGGTTGGGGCAACCGGTTGCGGATTTATTTCCACTGACAGCCAAAAAGACCTTGAACAGGTAGTTGCAACGGTAGACATTACTTCCCATTTGAAAAACGCCGCGGCGTCCGAATACAAGGCGCAGGCGGACAACGTTGCAAAGGTCGTTAGCAATTTATCGAAGGACATTACTAAGCGCGATTTAATTTCCGCGTTCTTGACTACGGGTTATCAGTACGTACAAAACTACGGCTATACCTACGAGGCTACGTTCAACATGCTTTTGGACAACCTTGTAAACCGTGAAATCATGGTGCAGTATGCTGTTGCGTATTACCTTGCGAAGAATACCGCGCTCACGGTAGATAGCATGAACGCTTATGTGGCGGCGGAAAAGAACAATGCTACGGAAAAGGAAAAGGCGAAATACGAAAAGTATCCCGAAGTACTTACCTTAAAGTATTTCTTGACGGAAAACGGCGCGGAGGTGAAAGATTACGAAAAAGCCGTTTACGATTTGAAGAAGTCCTTTAACGATTCCCTCGATTCCTTAGAGGCAGCTTTCGTCACTGAAAGCGACGAAGAACACGACCACGAAGAAGCGCGCACTCTTCCTACGGGCGTAGAAATGGATAAGGAAGATTACTACGTCAACGATTACAGCATTTGGACGGGGCGCAACGCGCTTAGCGAATGTAAAAACTACGATCCTATCGACGGTTCGACGGTGACGAGCAGACAAAAGGCGTACAACGCTTTCCTCACCAACTTGCAAGGCTATAACTTGGTAGATTTGGACAACTCGGACGGCGTGGTAGAAGACGTTTCGGATATCACGGGGCTTAACTACTATTACGTCGAGCTTTCTTCCCTCTTAGAACAAAGCCTTATCGACAAGTACTTCGAGGATTTGAAAGGCGAAGTCAATTTGGAACTCAATAACGAGTACATGCAGGATAAATATACCGCGTACAAAGCGCAAAACGAACGCGACTATAAGGAAGATCCCAGCGCGTTTGGTACGGCTTTGGACGGCGCGAATGAAGATACCTTCGTGCTGTACGGGTTGGAAGGGTTCGGTTATGTATATAACATTTTGATTCCTTTCTCCACCAGTCAAACCGTTCGCTATAACGAGGCGAAGAACAGAGGTCTTTCGCAAAGCGAATTGTACGTAGCAAGAAGAACGATCCTTGACCAAATCAAGGGTAAGGATTTGCGTACCAGCTGGATTTCCGAACACGACCATGCAAACCACTCCTTCGAGGAGGATGGTAAATACTACTTCTTCAAGGAAAACGTAAAAGACGGTTCTAAGGAAAAACTCAGCCACTACGCAGGCAACTATGCGTTCAACGGTGAGGTAGATACGACTGGCGACGAATGGGAAATCGAGGCATACTCCGTTTCCATCGACGATTTCATCGGTATTTTCGAGGCGCAAATTAACGCAATCGACGGCGTAACTACGACGACGGTAGACAGCGCAATCAGCGATGATACGCACGACTACTATACAACGACACAATATAAAAAGGCGGATGGCAAATACGATTACAGCAAGTTCGTTTACTATGAAGGTCAAGTTAACTTCACCGAAACGCCAACGGCGGCAGGGTTCTTCAATGCCGAAACGCAGCAATACAAAGTGCTTTCCGCTGTAAACGAGCTTATGTTCGCGTACAGCACGGATACGGGTTGCTTGAACACCTACATGGGCTATTCGGTATCTCCTTACGGCACGCAGTTCGTTAAGGAATTTGAATACGCGGCACAGCAAGTTGTTAAGAACGGCGTAGGCAGCTACATGGTTTGCGCAACCGATTACGGCTGGCATATCATTTACTGTTCGTTCGCTTATAAGGCTGGTTATATCGGCACCGAAGGCGACGTTTACGGCGGCTACGTAGAAACGGATAAGGACGTAGAAGGTACCTTCTCCAACCTCTTCTACGAATCGGTAAAGGAATCCGCTTACAACAACTACGCAAACGAAAAGCAGAACAAAGTTCTCCTCGAATTTAACAACGATACGACGGTCACCCGTTTCCAAAAGAGATATCAAGACCTCTTGGATTTGGATAAATAAGTTTTAGGAAACTGAATCAAACCCGACTGCATAAAGCAGCCGGGTTTTCTATGGGGGTAGCCAAGCAAGATCGAATTAAATCAGGTTTTTGACGGCAGATTTCGTCTAATACTGCGTTAAACTCCTCGGTAAACCGTCTGGTTGCCCTGCGGTTTTGCCTTGTCTTATCCAAAATCTGCTCGGCAAAAACTGCGTAGCATCTCAAAATAAGGATTTTCCAGTAGATTTTGACGAAGGCGGACGCAGTTGTATCAATATACTACAAGAACGCATTTGGCGAAATATACAGAAAAGACTATTTTGAGACTGATTCAATTCGGTCTTGCTTGGCTATGGAAGAAAGAATTCACTTATCGGAGCATTTCACTTATAAAAAACTAATCAAGTTTGTGTTGCCTTCTATCGCTATGATGGTATTCATTTCCGTTTACGGTATCGTGGACGGGTTTTTCGTGTCTAACTTTGCAGGGGAAATTCCCTTTGCCGCGCTCAATTTAATTTTTCCGTTGATCATGATTTTGGGTTCGGTGGGGTTCATGCTGGGTACGGGCGGTAATGCGGTCGTATCCAAAGCCCTTGGCGAGGGGGATGCACAACGCGCCAACCAAATTTTTTCTATGTTGGTATACGCAACGATTGCAATCGGGGCGGCGTTGTCGATTACGGGTATTTTGATTGCCCGTCCCGTGGCGGAATTGTTTGCCGCTACGGAAAAGGATATGTCCCTCGCCGAGAAAGCGGAGTTAATCGATTGCTGCGTTATGTATGCGCGGATTATTCTTTTGGCGTTGCCTGTGTTCATGCCCCAAAACGCCTTTCAAGGCTTTTTCGTGACGGCGGAGAAAGCGCGCAGAGGTTTATACGTGACGATTACGGCAGGGGTATGCAATATGGTGTTGGACGCGCTGTTTGTCGCAGGGTTCCAAGGCGGACTTGTCGGGGCGGCAATCGCTACGGCAATGAGTCAATGCGTCGGCGGACTTTTACCCCTCTTTTACTTCGCCCGTAAGAACGACAGCTTGTTGCGTTTGGGGAAGACCCGCTTTGAAGGGAAGGTGTTTTTCGGCGTGTGCGTCAATGGCATGTCCGAGTTGATGACGAATATCGCCCTTTCCGTAGTGACCATTTTATACAATGCCCAACTCATGCGCTATATCGGGATCAGCGGTGTATCCGCCTATGGGATCATGATGTATATCGGGTTTATGTTTATCGCTATGTTTATCGGGTACGCCATCGGGGTTGCGCCTATCGTAGGGTATCATTACGGGGCGCAGAACCGTGAAGAATTAAAGAACGTCTTTGGCAAAAGTATTTTATTCTTGACGGCGTTAGGTGTATGTATGACGGCAATCGCTTGCCTATTCGCCTCGCCCCTGTCCCGTATCTTCGTGGGAGAGAATAGAGAATTGCACCTTTTGGCAACGCGCGGTTTGCGCATTTATGCGATTAGCTTTTTGCTTACGGGCTTGAATATATTTTGCTCGTCCTTTTATACGGCGCTTTCCAACGGCGTACTTTCCCTGTTGATTTCCTTTTTCAGGACTTTCTTTTGCCAAGTGCTTGCGGTGCTTGTATTGCCTTTGATTTTAGCGCTGGACGGCATATGGCTTTCGGCTGCGGCTGCGGAAGGAATTACGTTTATACTGACGGTTATTTTGCTGCTTGCGACGAGGGAAAAATACGGTTATCTATAAGCATGTACGAGATGAATATAAAAAAGCGAGGTTTTTTTGTCCAAAAGCCTCGCTTTTAGTATGGGTAAAAATTTGTCTTTTTTGCGATTTATTGCTTGACTTATCTTTCACGAGGGAATATAATAATGTAGAGAATATATAAGCGTGAACATATGGCACAGAAAAAAAGCAATAGAAAACTGAAAATATTTTCGGGTATCGCTGCCGTTGTTATCTTCTTGGGATTAATGGTATTTCTCTTTTCGGGGGATAATTTCCTGCTGTTAAAGGAGATATTTCAAGAGGATATCACTAGGGACGAGCTGCAAGATACGCTGGGAAGGCTTGGATATAAGGGATATTTGACCTTTGGTATTTTATCCATGCTGCAGGTTGTGCTCACCGTACTGCCCGCCGAGCCGGTGCAAGTGATGAGCGGCATTTCCTTTGGGTTTTTAAAAGGCTCGCTGATTTGTCTTGTCGGTGTGTTTGTAGGGAATACGGTTATTTATTGTTTGTATAAAATTTATGGCCAGCGCTTAGAGGAATTCTTTGAAAAGAACGCGGAATTTGATTTTGAAACGGCGAGAAGATCGAGTAAAGTTTCTATCGTAGTATTTATTTTATATTTTCTACCGGCGATTCCTTACGGCTTGATTTGCTTCTTCACCGCATCCATGGATGGCAGGTATCCCAAATACATATTCCTTACCACGCTTGGCGCAGTGCCTTCCATTTGTATCGGGGTGGGGCTTGGACATATCGCCATTGCATCTAGCTGGGTGCTTTCCATTTTTGTATTTTTAGTACTTGTTGTGCTCTTAATCATACTGTATAAAAATAAGGCGAAATTGTTTGCTAAGGTAAACGAGTACATGCGGCGAAAAAGTGAACCGTATTCTTCTAAAACGGTCGCGAAAAAATACAATCCCTGGCTGTATCGGTTTTTATCGTTGACCGTTGGGGGCTGGTATGCAAGAAAAATCCATATCCGTTTGGAAAATAAAGCGGGGACGTTGGAAAAGCCTAGCCTTGTGATATGCAATCACGGCTCGTTTATCGACTTTATTTACGCCGCGGAAATTATCAAAAAGAGCAATCCTCACTTTATTACAGCGAGAATGTATTTTTATCATAAGCGTTTGGGGAACCTCGTCCGCAAGGTAGGGTGTATTCCCAAGAGCATGTTTACCACCGATTTGGAAAACGCGAAAAACTGTATGCGCGTATTAAAGGACGGTGGCATGCTCGCAATGATGCCCGAGGCGCGCCTTTCCACGATAGGCAGGTACGAGGGGATTCACGATACGACTTACCGCTTTATCCAACGCGTAGGCGTACCCGTATACGTCATTCAAATGCGCGGCGATTATTTCGCAAGACCCAAGTGGGGGAAGAATATGCGCCGCGGCGCGTGTGTGACGGGAACGCTTGAACAGCTCTTTACAAGAGAGGATTTAAAAAACCTTTCTTTGGACGAATTAAAGGCGAAGGTAGATAACGCGCTTGATTATGATGAATTTGAATGGCTAAAAACGCAGCCCAACTTACGCTATAAAGATAAGCGTTTGGCAGAGGGACTGGAAAATATCCTTTGCCGCTGTCCTAAGTGTGATAGCCGTTATACTATAAAAACAGAACGCAGAAAGGTATACTGCGAGAAGTGCGGTTTTGAACGGTTGCTTGATAGCAGGTACGCATTCACCGAGCCTGTGCCCTTTGAAAATTTTGCCAAGTGGTATGAGTGGCAAACGGAAGTGCTTGACAAAGAAATTGCGCAAAACCCTGATTTTGCGCTGGAAGAAGAAGTTATCTTGAAACATTCCTCAAAGGACGGGAAGACGATGCTTCGCGAGGCAGGGAAAGGGGTGTGCCGTTTGGACCAAACGGGGCTTACCTACCGAGGCACGGAAGACGGTAAAGAGATTGAAAAGGTATTTCCGCTTGCGGAAATTTACCGCATACTCTTTGGCGCGGGCGAGGATTTTGAACTGTACGAGGGCAACGAGATTTGGTTTTTCGTGCCCAGGGATACCCGTTGTTGCGTGGAATGGTACATAGCGAGCGGTCTGTTTAAAGAACGCTATGATAACGTAGATATAGCGGAATAACGAAAGCAAACACAAAAACTTTAGCGGTGTGTTCATACGACTATGGAAAAACAAGAAGAAAAAAGCAAGGCATTTTCAAACATTAATGCGCGTTCGTTTTTGTTTGTGCTCATATTGCTTGGCGCAATTCTTGCGCTGAGCGGTGCGCTTTCCTACTTTATCCCTCAAGGGACCTTTTTAAGGGATAGTGAAGGCATGATTATAGACGGAACGTATATCCAAGGCGAAGTAGAAGGGATTGCGATTTGGCGTGTTCTTACTGCGCCCGTTCGTGTATTTTTCTCTTCTGATGCACTCACGATTATCTTTATCAGCTTGTTTTTGCTGATCATGAGCGGCGTATTTAACTTGCTAGATAAAACGGATGGTATCCGTATCGTCATTTCCAAGACGGTGCGGAAGTTCTCTAACCGAAAGAACCTTGTAATTTGCATCGCCTTATTGATTTTCATGGCGTTCGGCAGTTTCTTCGGTATGTTTGAGGAGCTGGTCACCTTGCTCCCCATTGTCATTTTGTTTATGCTGTCTATGGGCTTGGACACACTCACAGGCTTGGGAATTTGTATGCTGGGTGCATGCTTTGGGTTCTCGGCTGCGATTACCAACCCGTTTTCGGTAGGGCTTGCTTCTAATCTTGCAGGCACGTACGTATTGCAAGGGGCGTGGCTTAGAATTTTATTTTTCGTTTTCGTTTACGCCGTAGTTTGCGGATTTCTATTCCTGCATATTCGCAGAATTTCCAAGAACCCTACACAGTCCTTAACGTATGAAGTGGATATCGAAAAGCGAAAAACGCTTGTGATGCAAACGGAAGAAAGCGAAAGCGATCAATTTATATTTAAGGTATACGCCGTATTTTTTGCAGTTCAGCTGGTTATGCTGGTGCTGATTGCGAGTATTCGTGCGATTTCAGAATTTGCCATTCCCTTGCTTTCCTTTAGTTTCCTTGTGGGCGGGATCACCTGTGGCTGTTTCGTTTGCGAAAACAAAAAGGACGTTGCAAAGCATATGGGGCAGGGCGCGCTTTCTATGCTGCCTGCCGTTGCCTTGATTGCCATTGCCTCTTCGGTAAAGCTGGTGATGTCCGAAAGCGGTATTTTGGATACCGTTATGTATAAGGTGATCGAGTTCCTTCGTGGCAAAAACAAATTCTTTTGTATTATTTTGGTGTACTTCCTTATTTTGTTTTTGCAAATTTTTATCGGCTCGGCGTCGGCAAAACTTATGTTGATTATGCCCATTATGTTGCCTATTTGCGGCGCGCTTGGGCTGTCGCCTACGGTGGTCATCTTAACTTACTGTATCGCGGACGGGTTCACGGATATGATTATTCCCACCAACCCCGTGCTCCTTATCGGGCTTTCCATGGCAAATGTGTCCTACGGGAAGTGGGTAAAGTGGACGTGGAAATTGCAGTTGTTCGTATTCTCCGTCACTATACTCCTTTTAATGTTTGCCGTCCAAATAGGGTATTGATTGTAAGAAAAATAAAGCCCCCGACTAAGTCGGGGGCTTGTGGTTTATTTTTCCTGTTTTTCGGCTAAAGTAAAGCTGAACTCGATATCCTTATTCACTTCACGGAGCGCCTGCACCAAATCGTTGTTCCATTCGGGGGAGATAGAGGTGACTATAAACGCCTCGCCCATGTAAATCGTCAATTTTTTCTCGTCGGTGTTGAGGATAACTGAGGTGAACTCTTTAATAGGGAACTTGCTCTTGATAAAGCCAAACTGCGTAATAAAAAACTCTTTTGTCACGAGATAACGGGATCTAATTAGCACACCGACGACTACGGTGATGCCAAAAACGCAAACGGCGATGAGGAAAGGGGATTTTAGTACGTCGCTAAATCCGTGTACACCGTCGCGGGTAAGCCGCCAAACGCTCAAGGCAATACCAAGGGCGCAAAGCACGATTACTGCGCAGGCAAGCGCGAGGATAATGGGTGTGAATTTGAATTTAAAGATTTTAGCCTCTTGGGGCGCGGATTGTTTTTTCATGGCTCTATTATACCATGCTATCTTGCAAAAATCAACGCTATTTTCAAAAAAATATATGAAATTATGCAAAAAAGAAGGCGCTTTGGTTGCAAAAAATGCGCCGAGGGGGTATAATAGAAAGGTATCATTAGGAAGTATGCATTATGAAAATACATCAAGTAGAAGAAAGTGAAGAGGCGATCGCCCTTCGAGAGAAAAAACAATTTGATAAAATGACGAAAACGCCCATTCCGCGTTTGGTTATAAGTCTTGGAATTCCCACCATGCTCAGCATGATGGTCACCTCGTTGTATAACCTTGCCGATACCTATTTCGTATCCCTAATCGGTAACGACGCGATTACGGCGGCGGTTAGCAATTTGCTTGCGCTTATGTCAATTATTCAAGCGATAGGTTTTACCTACGGCATGGGGAGCGGTGCAATCGTATCGAGAAGGCTGGGGAAACGGGATCGCGAGGGCGCGGATATGGTTGCCTCGTCCACCTTTTTTATCTCGGCAATCAGCGGGGGTGTGATACTTCTATTCGGTATGATATTCCTAACGCCGCTTATGAAACTCTTCGGTTCGTTGGATGCGGAAACGATAGGGTACTCTAAGGAGTATGCAAGATACGTTTTAGTGGCTGCGCCGTTTATGTGTATGTCCTTCGTTTTAAATAACGTTTTACGCGCGGAAGGGAAGGCAGTACTGTCGATGATCGGCTTAATCACGGGTGCGCTTGTCAACGTTGTATTAGACCCTATTTTAATTTTCGCTGCGGACATGGGTATCGCTGGCGCGGCGATTGCGACTTGCGCAAGCCAAATCATCAGTTTCTTGATATTGCTTTTCATGTTCCTGTCCGGCAAGACCATTGTGCGCTTGCGTGTGCGTGCTGTTTCTTTTAAGGCTTCCGTATACTGGGACGTTATCGCAACGGGATTCCCGTCCTTTTGCAGACAAATTCTTGCCAGCCTTTGTTCGGTATTCTTAAACCGCGCGGCGTTTAACTGCGGTGTGGCGGCGTACGGTGCAATCGAAGGCGGTAAGGCGGCGCAAGCGGCGTTTGGCGTCGTGCATAAAGTCTTCATGCTGGCGTTCTCCATTTCTCTTGGCATCGGGCAAGGGTATCAACCTGTTTTGGGCTATAATTACAGCGCAAAACGCTACGATAGAGTAAAATCCGCGTATTTATTCACGCTTGGCTTTTCTACGGCGCTTATGGCTGTATTTTGTGTCTTCTGCGGTATCTTTGCACCTGCGCTGATGCGCGTGTTTAGTTTGTCGGATATGGCAACCGAAATCGGCGCGCTTGCCCTGCGCTTGCAGTGCATTACCATGACGATGCTGCCTTTGAATTTCATGGCAGGGCTTACCTATCAAGTCGTGGGGAATAAAGCGATCGCCTCCTTGCTTTCCGTTTCCCGTCAGGGCTTATTCTACGTGCCTTTCGTGCTTGTCTTGCCTAATATTATCGGGCTTTTGGGCGTACAGTCCTGTCAAGCCATTTCCGATTTCTTTGCCTTCTTCTTCGCGATTCCCTTCACGCTTATGTTCTTTAAAACATTAAAAAAGGAACAGGCAACAATCGAGTAAATTTCATAAAAGAAATAGGGCAGGTATGCGTTGAATGCATACCTGCCCTTAATTTTATTTGTGGATTATACGATGCCGTGCGCCATCATAGCCTCTGCAACCTTTTCAAAGCCCGCGATATTCGCGCCCATGACGTAGTTGCCTTCAAAGCCGTATTTCTTTGCCGCGTTGTCGATGTTGTGGTAGATGTTCACCATAATCGTTTTTAATTTTGCATCAACTTCCTCCGCCGACCAGTACAGTCTGCCCGAAGACTGCGCCATTTCCAAAGCCGAGGTCGCAACGCCGCCTGCGTTCGCCGCTTTTGCAGGCAGGAAGATTACGCCTGTCGCCTTTTGGAAGGTGTCGATGGCATCGAGGGTAGAGGGCATATTCGCGCCTTCTGCAACGTACTCTACGCCGTTTGCAACCAAAGCTTTTGCGCTCTCACCGTCGATTTCGTTTTGCGTAGCGCAGGGAAGGGCGACGTCGCAGGGGATCGTCCAAATGCCTTTGCAGCCTTCCGTATAAACCGCGCCACTTACGCGGTTTGCATACTCTTTAATACGTCCGCGTTCCACTTCTTTGATCTGTTTAACAACAGCTAAATCAATACCGTTGGGGTCGTACACATAGCCGTTAGAGTCGCACATAGCTACGACTTTACCGCCGAGCTGTTGCACTTTTTCACAGGCATAAATTGCTACGTTGCCGCTGCCCGAAACGAGTACGGTTTTGTTCTTTAAGGATACGCCGCGCATCTTCATGGCTTCGTCTAACATATAGACAAGACCGTATCCCGTAGCTTCTTTTCTAATTAAGGAGCCTCCGTAGGAAAGACCGCGCCCCGTCAAAACGCCGACGTGCTCGTCGCGGAGTCTTTTGTATTGACCGAAGAGGTAGCCAACTTCACGCGCGCCGACGCCGATATCGCCGGCAGGTACGTCCGTATCCGCGCCGATATGGCGATAAAGCTCGTTCATAAAGCTTTGGCAGAACGCCATAATTTCACGGTCGGATTTGCCTTTGGGGTCGAAGTCAGAACCACCCTTACCGCCGCCGATAGGCAAGCCCGTAAGGCTGTTTTTCAAGATTTGTTCAAGCCCCAAGAACTTGATAACGGAAAGATTAACAGAGGGGTGGAAACGCAAACCGCCCTTGTAGGGACCGATTGCGCTGTTGAATTGTACGCGGTAGCCTTTATTTACGTGTACCGCACCGTTATCGTCAACCCAAGGCACGCGGAATAAAATGGTGCGTTCGGGTTCGGTAAAGCGTTCTAAGAGTGCAGCTTTTTCATATTCGGGGTGTGCGTTAATGACCGGCTCCAAGGTCAATAAAATCTCGGTTGCCGCTTGGTGAAATTCCTTTTCACCGGGGTTGCGTTCTTTTAAGTCGTTTAAAACTTTTTCAACGTAGCTCATAAATATCTCCTAAAAATAAATTTCAAGTTAAGTTTTCATCGATTTTCTCGATTGATTATATAGTACCACGTTTTGATAAGTTTTGCAAGGAATTAAAAGGGGGAAGGCCGGAAATGGCAATTCACTTTTTATTATAAGGTATATAAGCTTTACTTATACCAAAAAGTATTCAAAAATCGTTGATTTTTACAAAAAAAAGGCGTATAATAGAGGAAATAAAGCGCCTGTATAGTTAAATGGATATAACAAACCCCTCCTAAGGGACTAGGTGAGCCGTCAAAATGAGCGAATTTTAACAAGGAAAACACTTTATATCCCGCGTTTTTAACATTTGCTAGGGAATTGGTATAAAAACTGGTATAAAAAAACTAAAACTTTAAATTCATGTTCTCGTAGTTAAACGGATATAACCCGGACCTCCTAAGTCCGCATTTTGGGTTCGATTCCCGACGGGAACACCATCAAAAGTATACAAACCTGTGCTAAAAAATAGCGCAGGTTTGTTGCCTTATTGAACAAAAATTCAAGAAAATATGTTAAAGTCATAACACTGCTTTTATAACAGTGTTATTTAAGGAAACCATAGTGGGAACTATATGCTTAGATATGAGTGCTACTACAAGAAAGGGGTTTTGGCTAAAAAAGAAAATTTCACGTACGAATATCGTTTTGGCGTAGATGCTACGGCTCCGACTTACAACGTTAGTGCGGCAACGGGTGGCGGATATTACAGCAACGTAGACGTGTATTATTCGGCGCATGATACGAATTTTAGCCATATTCGATACAGACATGGTACCCAGCAAGCGTATTTAACCAGTTATGGCAGTTCGTTTTCAGTAAAAGCAACGGAAGAGAACAACGGGCAGTGGTGCTTTTATGCGGTGGACACGCTCGGGAATGAATCGCAGGCGGTATATCGCTACGTTGATACGATAGCACCCATTGGGAAATTGACGAGCAAAAGTGGAGCAACGCTCACAAACGGCGGTGCGACGAACGAGGCTTTTATTTATACGGCAAAGGATGAAACCTCTTCCGTGCGTCTGGAATATAAGACCCCGAATGCAAGCACTTGGGCGTCGTATGCGCAGAGCTCGGCTGTATTGGACGAAGATGGGTGGTATTCATTCCGTAGCACAGACACGGCAGGCAACGTATCCGAAGAATTTAGAATTCTCTATGATAGGAGCGTGCCGACGGCGCAGTTGTTTGTGGATGGTACGCCCGTGGCGAGTGGGACGTATACAAACGGACAATATATCAGCTTTACAAGCGATGCAATGTGTTATGTGAAAAAACCGGGCGAGAAAGAGTTCTCGGCGTACGTATCCGGTACGGAATTTTATCTTGAAGGGCGTTATGAATTTTATGCGGAAACCATAGCCGGGGCGAGCAGCGGAGTGCACGTTATTATCGTGGATAGAAGTCCTAAGATCGTAGAGGCAGTGAAAACAAACGGCGGTATGCCTTGGGATGACGTCAAATTGTCATGGGAGGCGATAGATGTAAACACGAATGCGCCTATTACGAAAATTACCGTCAATGGGCATAACTACGAGTTTGGTTCTACGATTTATACCTTGGAAAATCAGGTGTATCAAGTGGTTGTATATGATGCAGCAGGGAACGAGTCGGCTACATGTTTTCAAGGTGCTATAATCGACGTTCCTACGATTACCTTGCAGAAAGTGTATTGGCAGGTTCAAGATTATTTAAGCGGTGAAGTGTACACTTTCCAGGATTATGAGAATGCTTTGGAGTATGCCAAAAGAGAGGAAAGTGCTTTATTCGAGAGCAAGACTTGGAATACTGAGACCTGGGATCAAGGCATTCCTATGGACACCAAGGACAGTGTGAATGCAAAGAACGGTGTCTATTACATCTATAAAAGCGAGGATAAACCTGACATACGTGTGGCATATTTTACAGCGGAGCGCTTGGACGAGGTGGCAAGACTTTATGCGGCGAAAAACGTACAAGAGTATTACTATTGGGAAGGTGTTCCCGAAGAATGCTTAGACGGAAATTTAGATGCTTATAAAGGCATGAATAAAATTACGGCAACACAGGTTTCGCTTCGTGATGGGTTAATTTATACGCTTGACGGAGAAGCTTTGCACGGGTTGACAATTACTACGCCCGGTGCGCATATGCTTTTGATTGAAGATGGGTATGGCAATAGCGTGGAATATGAGATTTATATTTTGGATTCTGCGCCGACTCTTCAATATGCGCTTGGGGAAAATGCGCCTACAAATGCGGAATTTGATAGAACATACTATTTCAACGGAAAAGTAAAACTCTCTATTCCTTTTGAAGGCGACGAATTTGCCATGTTTATGGTGTATGACGAAAAGGGCGAGGTGTTAGGGTATTTTGATATTACCAACGCTTGCGTTATTGAGAAAAGCGGTGTATATACGGCCAAGGCAGTAAACCACTACGGCTTTACGGAAGAATTCTCGTTCGTAGTATCCATGTCTGCGCCGAGTGTTTCGTTTTTGGAAAATACGGGAGAGAAAGTCCTTGATATAGAGATCACCCAAAGCGAGGATAAACAGGCGAATATCACATACCTTGAAATCGCAAAAAGCAAGGACGAAGGTAAAACGTGGACTATCTTAACGCAAGACGATTACGGTACCTTGATTACGATGGATACGCTGGAATATCATTTCCGTACAAGCGGTATGTATAGGGTAATGGTAATTGACGAGTTCCGCACGGGAATTGAAGCAATCACGCAAACAATTGTATATACCCAGCCTATTCCCGAAGGCGTACTTACGGGGGTAGCCAACGGTGGATATACGAATCAAACGGTAGTCTTCACTTGGGAAGACGAAGCGGTTGTAAATCTTACGAAAGACGGGGTAGATATGGTGTATACCTGTGGGCAAGAGTTAACGGAAAATGGAGTTTACGCGTTGACTTTTTCCAACCACGACGGATACAAGCAGGTGTATAAATTCGCTATTGATACCGTTGCCCCTACGTTAAGGCTTAATGGCGTGGAAAACGGCGGAGAGACGATAGGAGAAGTCATCCTTTTCAATCCTTCCGAAACGGCGAATATAACAGTAAGTAAGGACGGGGAAGTGATTGAATACGCACTTGGCGAAACGCTAAATGAGGCAGGCAGGTATGAGATTACCGTTGCGGATGAGTGTGGTAATGTGAGCGTGTATACCTTTGAAATTGTGCGAGAAGAAAACGAATTGATACCTATTGTAATTGCAATCATTTGCTTGACGTTTATTGGGGTTTCGATAATTTTTATTCTTAAACGAAGCGGTAGGATTTAAGCAGTAAGCTGACAAATTAAAAGACTGTAAAGGGATGGGTGAAAACCTATGCCTTTACAGTCTAATTTCTTTTATTTTACTCACAAGGGAGTAGTGGGTTTGGTTACTGGTGGATGGCACCTGTCATGAAGGTGAGAGAAGAACTTACCCAAGGGAAGAATGGTTAACAGAAGAAGAAAATATCGAGAAGCGGATGTGGGCAAAGTAAGTTTTTTAGCGGTATATATTAAGAATAGTTATAAAAATTTTTGAGTTATATGCAAAAAAAAATTACTGCTCGAGTGTACATATGCTGTAATCGCCCGAAACCCCTGGATTTTCCAGGGGTTTTTGCATGTCGAAAAGCGTGATATTTATTTACAAAAATACAAATGCAAAACAGCTTTTTGGGGGTGCGTCATTCTCGGTGAATTTTTATACAACAAAACAACTCGTGAAGGCACAGCATAATCACGAGTTGCAAAAGAATGATTTTTTGAATATTTGTATTGACGTAGCAATGCGAGAGATTGGCTATTTATCGAGCGGTGTTGAGCTGATAAAAAGTATGAAATCCCAAAAACAGGAAAAAATGTGCTGACGTTGAATTTTTAGGCTGCTTTTATTGTTGATATTTAGATATGGAGGCTTATTCGAGGTCCGTTGTTTCAAGAAGAGCCTGCTTATTGTTAAGTCGATATTGGTAAGGAGTGCACCCTTGGAAAGCCTTGAATGCGCGAATAAAACTTGATGGTTCGCTAAAATTCAGCATGGTAGCAATTTTGTTTATAGACAAATCCAAATTGTTAAGCAAGAAAAGAGCCGCGGACATTCTTGCTTTAATTAAATATTGTTGAGGGGTTATACCGTGCTCCTTTTTAAAGGTTCTAAATAAATTAGATTTAGACATATAAACTAAATCCGCAAGCTCATCCATGGAGATGTCTTGATTGTAATGCTCGTTAATATACTTAACAACGGGATAAACCTTAGAATGCCGTATTGCCGCGCGATTGTCTTTTAGATTGGTAAACCTGACTATATCTATCGATATAATCTCAATCAAATTACTTATAATTTTAAGCCAGTTTACCTTCTTCTCTATCGTTGTAGTTTCGATAATTTTAAAAAAATGCCCGAGCGGAATCGTAAAGGCGTCTGCAGGAATAATCAAATAATCATCAGCGAAATTAAAATTTAAACTGCTGTGGTTTAAGTAATATAGTTCCAAGGCATTGTTATTATCGCTTTCTTCAAAATGTAAAACGTTGGAGTTGATGATAAGAAGCATGCCCTTTCGCAACTCAACGGTGTCGTTTTGGAATTTAATGTAGCCTAAACCGTCACGAACGTAAGTAATTTCCAGGTGAGGGTGCGAGTGGGGTAAGGACGACCAATCTTGTTCGTATTTTGAAACTGCAAGCGCATTAAGCATTAAGTTGTTGGTTTTGCCGTCTTCGGACAAGGGATAATAGCTGTGACTCATAGCAAAATAGTAGCTTATAATTTAAATCTCGTCAATAGTATTTGCAAAATTTGCTCATCTATGTACATTTTTTGGCGAAATATGTTATTGAATTTGGGATTTTAATATAATATAATAGGTTTAGAGTAGGGGTGAGACAAGCCCATATTATTAAAATTTTTTTCAAGGAGGAGAAACTTATGATGAAGAAATTAAGTTCTAGGCTCATAAAAGCGCTTTCCGTTGCGTTTGCAAGCATTTTTATGATGGCCTTGAGTTTAGTGCTCAACATCGGCTCCATTTTCACGGCGAAAGCTAGCGGCATATCCGTAGATAGCTTAATCAATGTGAATGGTGATGCAACTGTAACCGCTGGCAAGGCCACGGGGTACAATGACGAAACGGGTTTGACCGTGAACGCTAAAGACGGCGGAGCATACGGTTTTGACGTAAACGGTGTATTCACAAACGATACCCGTCTTGACTTTACGTTATTGCCCGGTGCGGATAAGAACAGCAACTATTTTGCTTTCCAAATCGCAGATGCGTTGAATCCAAACGACTATTTCTTGGTTGAGATTTATCCTATTTGGAACTGGGATTATGCAGGATCGCAAGTGTATCTTAATTATGAAGGCGCTATCCGCTTTACGGGTAACTCGGGTGCAATGGGTTTGGTTGAAACCGTAGAATATCACGGTGCGACCTATTCACTTCCTAGTTATGATGCTAGAGAAGGTAGCGGTTGGGCGACTACGCATAACAATGATAATAACCATTATCAAAGAAATGCAAGTACTGCGATACAAATGAATAAGGAAGGTGGTTCGCTTGGTTTTACCGAGGGAAGCTATTTAACGATTCGTTATGATGGCGATGTCATGGAAATCGTTGTTCCGAGAATTGCGATGAATGAACAAAATTTTGTTTCACCTACGAGCTATTCTCACAACGGTGAACAAGTAGTTGCGCGTTTTGACGGTACGACGGAACTTAAAAATGGTAAAACGAGCGTAAGAGCAAATCAATATAATCTTCCTAAACTTGACTGGGAAGGTTATACCATTCGCGGTATCAGCACAGGCGTAACGGATATTGCGCTTCAAAAGATTACGACGGGTACGAATACGGCAACGCAAGATACTACGTCTACTCCCGACACCGATCCTTCGGATGGCGTTGTAAGCATTTATAAGATGACGAGTACGTGGGAAAACAAGACGGAAGTATCGTTGGCAGGAATGGAAGACGTAGAAGTTCCCGCATTTATGGCACAAGCAATGCAAACTTCTTATATTGAATTTGCAAACGAACCCGCGGTGGCGGTAAAGGCCGGCGTGGCAATGGAAGTTCCCGCAGCTAAATTCGTAAACTATGCAACAAATGAAAAGGTAGACGCAAGCGTTTCCGTAAGCAACGGCGGAGAGTTTGTTGCAGTTGGTTCTACATATGTACCAGCAACGGCTGGCGAATACACTTTGCGCTACACGGCAGGTGAAAGTCAATACGACGTAGCTGTAATGGCTTACGATTATACGCCCGCAACGGAAGAAGCTTTTGTAAGCGCAGTAACGAACGTGACGACGATTACGTCTGCGCCCGACAACGCAATCCGTGACAACAAAACGATGGCGGGTTTATTGATTGACGGTACGCAAGGGTATCAAGCGGATATCAACGGTATCTTCAAGGGCGATACGAGAATTGACTTTACGCCCGTAGGTATTGAAAGCGCAGCTGGCGATCTTATTTTCCGTATTACGGATGCGAAGACTGGTTGGTGGTATGAAGTAGTATTTTGGACGGAAGTAAATGGTACGTACTGTGCGGTTTATGACGGTTCGAGATACGTAACGGCTCACAATTCGTCTGTAGCGCAATTCCAAGTATATTCCGGCTCAAGAGAAGATATTGAGAGCAAGGGCGGAAATAACGCAAAAACAAGAATCTATTGTTTCCAAGGCGTACCTACGCACGTAACGTTTGAATGGTATGGTGATATTTTAGAAGTCTGTACTGAAAGACAAAACTTTGCTGCTGGTAGTGAAAGAATCGTAGCACGTTTTGACGGCTCTTCTGCTCCTGCAAACGAAGGCGGCGCATGGTGGGGCGGTGCAAGACATAGCTCCGTTAAATATGGCTTGCCCAAGTTTAACAAGGACAACGGATATACTATTTCCGTGCGTTCTACTGATTCTAACGGTAGTGCGGTTATTTTGAATAAGATTACGAATAACGGTAGCGCGCTTGTATTCGACGGTGATAATGCGGTAAACGAAAGCCCTGCATTCTATACCGCGCAAAACGACCTTGTGTTGAATACGGTTGGAACGAACAACACGGTTGTTTACGGTGAAAATGAAAACGCCTACACGCTTGGCACGACCGGCGGTAGCGGCGAAGGCGCAGTTTCGTACGCGGTAGTAAGCGGTCCTGCAACGGTTGCGGGCAACGTTCTTACGGTGACGGGTGCAGGCGAAGTTGTGCTCAAAGCTACGAAAGCGAGCGACGGCACTTATATCCCTGCATATGCAACGGCGACCTTAACGGTTGAGAAGGCGGCTCAGGCGGCTCTTGTGATTAATGCTATCAACGACGGTCAGGTTGCAATGGGCGACAATAACACCTACACGCTTGGTACGACTGGCGGTAGCGGTGAAGGTGCAATTTCTTACGCAGTAGTAAGCGGTCCTGCAACGGTTGAAGGCAACGCGCTTACGGTGACGGGTGTTGGTAGCGTCGTTATTAAGGCGACGAAAGCAAGCGACAACAACTATAACGAAGTTGTTTCTGCAGAATATACGCTTACTGTTGTAAAGGGCACGAAAACCATTACGATTAGCGGTATTGATTCGAGTGTTAAATTTGGTGCTAATGACAATTCTTACACCTTAACTTGTGGCGTTTCCGGTGTGACTTACACGGTAGTAAGCGGTCCTGCAACGCTTGAAGCCGATGTTCTTACGGTGACGGGTGTGGGCGAAGTTGTACTTAAAGCAGATCTTGCTGAAAGCGCTAATTATGAAGCGGCAACGGCAACGTTGAACGTGACGGTTGTGAAGGGCGAACAGGCTGTGCTTAGCATCGTAGGCGTTGATGCGAACACTACTTATACCGCAGAAGCGATTACGCTTGCAACCAACGGCGGTAATGGTAACGGAGCAGTTTCCTATGCAATTACGGCTGGCGATAATGCGACTGTTGAGGGAACTACGCTTACTTTGACAAAGGCTGGTACCTTTACGATTACGGCTACGAAAGCTGGTGATGATAATTACAACGCAACAACGGCTACCCTTGTAGTGACGGTTGCTAAGGCAAATCAAAGTGCACTTACGATTTCGGGTATTGATGCAACGATTCGTTATAGCGAAACGGATAATGTATTCGCAATCACGGTATCCGGCGGCAATACCGATGCGGCGGCTACCCTTCTTTCTTCGGATACGATTTTGGCGACCGTTGACGGTATGAATGTTACGGTATTGGGTGTTGGTACATTCACGCTTACGGTGACAAAAGGCGGCGACGACAAATATAACGAAACGACTGCAACGTTTGACATAGTTGTTTTGAAGAATCTTCAAGCTACGCTTACCATTCAGGCAATCGGTGCGGATAACACGGTTGTTTATGGTGACAACGAAAATACCTACACGCTTGCGGTTAACGGCGGTAATGGTACCGGCGCGGTCACTTACACGGTAGTAAGCGGTCCTGCAACGGTTGAAGGCAATGTTCTTACGGTGACGGGTGCAGGTGAAGTAGTTCTTCAAGCGGCGAAAGCAGGCAATGTTAACTATGAGGCGGCTGTTTCTGAAGAATACACGCTTACCGTCGCAAAGAAAGCGCAAGCTGCGTTGGTTCTTGCTCCTATCGTAGAAGGCAACGAAGTTGTTTTCGACGCTGCAAATAACACCTATACGCTTACCGTATCCGGTGGTACGGGTACTGGTGAATTGTACTTCGTGGTTAAGAGCGGTCCTGCGACTGTTGAAGGCAACGTTCTTACGGTGACCGGTGAAGGTACGGTTGTTGTTTATGCAGTAAAAGAAGGCAATGCAAATATGTTGGATGCAGTCAGCGAAGAAGTGACGCTTGTAGTAAAAGCAGCTGAACAGCCTAAAGACAGCGCTAGCGCTGATCAAGGTTTGGCTTTCGGTTGTAAAGCTTCGATCGGTTGCTCTCTCGTTGCTATGATGACGGTTGTAGGTGCTGGCTTAGTTCTTAGAAAAAAACGCGAAGACTAACTGGCGAAAGTGCAATGAAACGGGAGAAACTCTCGAAAAACTAAAAAATAACTAATAGGTAGGGCTACCGCTTCAGCGGTAGCCCTATGTCATTTTAAGACGGGAAGCAAGCTTATAAATGTTCACGAAAGGACATTTATTTACGATTAATGGGTGAACCTGGAAAAGATTGCATCTCTATGTACATTTTTAGGTCATATATGTTATTGAAATACCCGCTAAAATATTTTATAATATAAGTGCTAGATTATAAAGGAGACGAGGCATGAAAACTATGTCAATTTTCAAGCGTAAATGGTTGCTTGCGGCCCTCACGTTTTTATGTGTAATAATACTAATAGCAACTATTTATTTCATGAAACCTGCTAAGGTAGAGGCACAAATGGTTGCCGTTGAAACGGAAAACCTAATTGAAGAGCTCAATGGGGTATCAACGATGGTTGCCGAGCAAACAGGGCTTAAGGATTTCGCGCCTAATGCAAAGGGGTCGGAAAGCTCTAAAGGCGTGCGCGTAATGGGGAAAAAGAAGACGGAAGATGACCAGTTTTCTTTCCGTTATAAAAATCCAGTTTCGCTTGCTGATATAAGCGGTTATCTGTTTAGTGTATCGCCCGATGCAAGGGGGAACAACTACATCAAAGAGTTAAGCTTTAAAATCGTTGACTTTGAAAACCCTAATAAGTACATAGAGATTTCTTTTGGCGATGGCAATGAGATTTATCTTGAAGAGACAATCGCCCATTCTTTCCATAGAGCAAAAACGAATAGTTTGGTCCAAATTAAAGTGTTTGATGACGTGGAAATTGGAAGTTATGATTTCGGGAATCAATACTTATACGGCTATTCGCTTCCACGTGGCGGGATTTGGTCTTTTAACGTTCCTACGATTTCGCTTGATGTGGATACATGGACTTTTACTGCCGTAAATGGTAATTCAAAAGGTTCAGATGCTCAGCGGTCGCTTGTAAGAGAATTAAAGGATTTTGAGTTTTCAACTTTGGTATATCTTCAGGTAGACGTAAAAACCAGGTTTTTGGACGCGCTTTATTCTACCCCCGCAGGCGTCGTAGTTGGTTATCTTGCGGGAATTGATATGTCTGGGGATAAAGTTTCGTATACGCAGAAGGTTTTAAATAAGGGTGCAAGAAACGTATCTTTAAATTTAAAAGACGAGATGATGTCGGTTGAAGAGATTTGGGCGTTGCAACCTATTTACGATTTATTTGCAGGGAAACAAGCTTATCAATCCGCAAAAATTTTGGATTCTCAAAATAATGAAGTGAGCGGAGGGGGAATACCTAAACAAAAGGGGAAGTATACTGTCGTTTATACCTATCTAAACGATAGGAAACAAGAGACGCATAGCGTTTCAGTGGAAGTGGTAAATGACGTGTTAATGCTGCAACCGTTTAGCGGAATTAGTCCATTCTACTTTGTTGGTGATGAAGTTGATATCCGTCCTCAGGTAGTAAACTTTAACCCAGCGAATTATACCCTTACCCGTACCATTGAGTTAGATGGACAACCTATTTCTGTATCGGGACATATCATCTATTTGGAGAAGCCTGGGATCTATAAGGTGACTTACGTTTATGAGTTGAACGATTCGGTCGGCGGAGGACTTACGGTTGTTAATCTTGCGTTTGTTGTATATGATACGCCCGAACAGCTTACTCAACCAGTGATTGCGAAAGTGGGAGATAAAGTTCCTGACGTTTCGGATATGATTTTGGTAGGATACGAAGCGACTAAGGTTGCTGTTTATCAAAACGGAAAACTTATTTCAAACGATATTTCTACTTTTACCTTTGAAGCGGCTGGTGTTTATGAGTTAAAATACACCCTTCAATCTATATACAGCACAGGTGTGACGAAAGCCCAACAAGCAACCATTAACGTGCTTTCTGTAGATGATTATTACGAATGGTTTAATAATAAAAATTAATAGCAAATAAAGAATAAGGAGAAAAATTATGAAAAAAACAACGAAAATTTTAGCCCCTGCATTAGCAGCGCTTTTGGTTTTACCTTCGATGGCCTCTTGCACACCTTCTAACGGCGGTGTAGTCATTGATAAAAATAAAACGCAAGTTTACTTTCAAAGTTATGCTGGTGGTTTCGGCCATGATTGGGCGTTAGAACTCGCAAAAAGATTCAATGAAAAACAACCGGCCGACGGTATACAAGTAATCGTTTTAGACCCCACGAAAGATGATGTTGTGTTTATTGCGGAATCTATTAAAGCTGGCACCGCGGTTGCTGATATTTGGCAATATCAGCCTACGCTTGCTAGATATATCCGCCAAGGGCTCTTGATGGATATTACCGATGTTTATAACTCCGAATCGGATAATGGTATTACTGTTAAGGATAAAATTCGAGATTTGGACGAGTTTGATTCGGCTGTAAAATATCAAGATAAGTATTACATGTTGCCTTGGAATGAAGGGCTTATTCTCCCGGTTGCGGACTATGAATTATTCACCTCAAGAAATTGGCTTATTAAAGATTCTCAAGGGAAACTTTCGGTTGGTAATGATGGAGAGGCTGATACATACGACGATGGTATGCCCGTCACGATGGAAGAATGGGATACAATGATCGCAAATATTGCTGCGGCTGGTGATGTATCGCCTTTTATCAACTCGAATACCTATAATTTCTATACGGAACATATTTTGAACACCATTTGGGCAATGTACGACGGCAAAGCGAATTATAGAGCGGCTACGAGCTTCAATGGTAATTATACTTCGCCCACGACGAAGGAAGTGACGGCGCTTAACAGTGAAAATGGTTATTTAGCGTATGAAGTTGCTGAGGGACGTGAAAAAGCCATTTCCGAATTTGCTTATTACTATTTTAGCAAGAACTACTTGCATCCTGATTCTTTGAAGACTTCTTCGCATACTGATGCGCAAGCTACGTTTATTATGGGCTCAGTGGACACGTCCATTAAAAAGTCTGCAATGCTTTTTGATGGTATTTGGTGGGAAAATGAAAGCCGTTCGCTCTTTAACAGTATTGGTACTTATGGTACGCACGATTATAGAATGATGCTGTTGCCTCAAATGGACGGAGGGGTACAAGACCCTGATGGCAATGGTACGGCTGGCGGTTCTATTGTCACGGCATTGGAGAACAATGTATTATTCGCTAAGGCGCAAACAAATCAGAAGAAAGAAACTTCTGTTAAGGAATTTATGAAATACTTGGTTTCTGACGAAGCGTTGGGAGTTTATATTTCTATGACGGGTGGTATGGTTCCTTATAATTTTGAGCTTCCCCCCGAGCAATATAACAGCTTAACGAAATTCGGTAAGAGTGTTTACGATATTTACAGCGATACCGACAACGTTGCGGTTGTAAGACCGGTTATGTATCAACAATCCTCTGAAATGTATACGCTGGCAAATCCTACTGCATCTCTTTGGGGAAGTATTTTGGCCTCCAACGGGCAGTCTTATTCTAATCCCTGGTCCGCGTTTATCAATGGTAATATGACCGCACAGGATGTTATTGCTGGATTGAAGAATAATTATACTCAAGCTAAATGGCAAACGATGCTTAATAGCTTGCCTAAAGACTAATGAATGGGTAAAACAATGAACGAGAGAAAGATAAGTAAAACAAAAGCGGTTGAGTATAGATTTATATTTTTAACGCTTTTGTATCCTGGGATAATGTTTCTTGTTTTTTATGTAGGATTAAATTCCGCGTCTTTTGCGTATTCATTTTTAGAATATGACGCTGATTTAAATTTACATTGGGCGGGATTGCAAAACTTCAAGAAAGCCTTTGAAATGATTTTCCAAGGGAATAATTCGCTTTTGGGTAGGGGGATTATTAACTCTATTTCTATTTTCCTTGTGCTCAATGTATTAGGCATTCCTATTCATATGTTAACAAGCTATTATCTTTTCAAGAAGAGACTGGGCTATAGGCTTATTCGTTTCAGCGCGATGATGCCTAGTATTGTTTCTGGCTTTGTCGTAAGTTTATTGTATATTCGAGTCATTGAAGGTCCTATTCCTGAATTGCTGCTTAAGCTTGGTATCGTAGAAGAAGAAATAAGAATTTTATGGGACCCTAAATATAATCTTGCGAATATTTACATTTATTCGTTTTGGACGGGTTTTGGTAGCGGATTGATTTATTATCCAAACGCAATGAATCAAGTCAATGATGAAGTCATTGAAAGCGCGACGATAGATGGAGCCAGCGATTTACGTATTCTCCTTTCTATTGTTATGCCGAGTATTTATCCTACGCTTACAACGTTTATGGTATCAGGTGTTGCAGGTATTATGGGGAATGCTGGTCCGTTATATTTGTTTTATGGATATGATGCGCCTCCGGAAACCTATTTCTCGGGGTATTATGTATTCCAGCAAACCATGAGTAGTAAAACAGGGACGGCGGAAACGCTTTATCCGTTCTTATCAGCTATAGGTATCATATTCACTATTATTTCCGCACCTATTACTTTGTTTACAAAATGGGCAATGGAAAAATTTGGGCCGAGCGAGGATTAATTATGAAGACTATCAATAAAGCTCTGAAAAAGAAAAAATTGAATGCAAATAATTTGGTCTTTGCTTGTGTATCCGTGTTCTTGATTTTATTCACGGCTTCAATGATTTTGCCGTTTTTATGGATGCTTATAACCTCCTTTAAAAGTGCGGCGGACTATACGGTAAGTACTTTCTCTTTTCCTTCGGAAAAATATGGCGGATGGCAATTTGAGAACTATAAAATTGCGTTCGAGCTTTTACCAATAAGAATTGTTGATTGGAGCGTTGGATATATCGAAATAAGTGTATTTCGAATGTTTTTGAACAGTTTGATTTTGTCGGGGCTTGGGCCTGCTATTGGGTTAATTCAACCAGCCTTGACGGCTTACATAGTTGCGAAGTATAAATTTAAAGGCTCTAATTTTATATACTCACTTGGTATTATCGTCATGATATTGCCTGTTTATGGTTCGTTAGGCCTTACCTTAAAATTTGCAAAATGGGTAGGTTATTATGATAACTTGATTTTGCAGGTACTCTTGAGCGGATCTCCGTTTGGATTCACGTTTATCTTCTTTTACGGCGTATTTAAAACCTTGCCTTGGTCTTATGCAGAAGCTGCTTTTATTGATGGGGCAAGCCACGCAAGAGTAATGTTCCAAATCTATTTTCCGTTAATGTTGCCCATTTTTGCGACGCAATATATTTTATCGTTTATTAGTTCTTGGTCCGATTACATGACGACAACGGTCATGGCACCTTCCTGGCCGACTTTAGGCTACGGGATTTACATGTTCCAACAAAGAGCGTCGATTAACGGTGCTACTGTACCGCAAATAATGTGTGGATTCATTATGATGGGTACTGTGACCGCGATATTATATCTTTCTACACAAAAATTATTATTGGAAAAGATGAATGTAGGCGGCCTTAAAGGGTGATTTTTAAACCAATTTAAATTTTTGCAAGGAGAAAATTGATGGCAAAAGTTAAAAGATTAAAATTAGGGAGTGTAGTTTTAGCTACCGTTCTTTCGATATTATGCCTTCCGGTGCATGCAATGGCATCGGTTGCGGCAGAGGATACCGAAGGATATCCGCATGGTATTAACATCACCTATTACGGTGATCCATACACTCAACGCGGCGTAACGTGGGTAACGCAAAAAGATGTAGCTTCCAGTGAAGTAGAGGTTGTTGAAAAAACGGAAGGATTAAAGGAAGAAGAAATCGATTGGACGACTGCAAGAAGATTTGCTGGGACAACTGAACATACCAAGGGGGAAAATTACCTTGCATGGTGTAATCCGTATAAGGCCGTGATTACGGGATTAACCCCGGGAAAACAATACTATTATAGAATTGTTGCCCACAAGCAGAACACTAAGGCTTATTCGCAAAAAATCGGCATCTTTACTATGGCGGATAAAAATAGCGATTCTGTAAAGTTTGTTGCGTTTACTGACCAGCAACAGAGCGATAAAGGGGGCTATGAAGCGGTTAATGTCGTATTAAAATCGGCAATGGACACCGCGCCCGA
>JAFVTA010000028.1 GCA_017503525.1 Clostridia bacterium
ATACTCCGTATCGTGCTGGATTTTAGCATTTTGTATTATATGATACCGGGGTACTTTATCTCGCTTGGGCTTGCCTTTTTCGTTCCCAAGCTGTATACGGCAATCGCGTTCGACTCAGGCGGCGTTGCCAGCGGTCCTTTGACCTCAACCTTTATCCTGCCTTTCGTGATCGGCGTTTGCGCCGTACTCCAAGGCGAAGCCAAAGTGCTCGCCGATGCGTTCGGGCTGGTGGCTATGGTCGCCATGACCCCTCTTATCACCATTCAAGCACTCGGCTTTAAGTCGGTCGCCACAAAACACTTGAAAGAGCGTATCGCCATGAAACGCATTCAAAGCGCGGACGACGAACAAATTATTCGGTTTATGTAGGGGGCAGGTATGCGTTTATTTAAAAAATTTTGGAAAAATAAAACGGCTCAACCCGAAAATAATCCCACCGCGGACACCACGGGGTTTAAGAAATTAAAACTGCTCGTCACCGTCGTTCCTAGGCGCAAAACGGAGTTTTATTTAGATTATCTCACTTCCATGGGTGTGAACTTCCAAACCTCAATGGCGGCGAGCGGTACGGCAAAATCAGACACGCTGTATTTGCTGGGCTTGGAAGATTCGGACAAGAGCGTGCTGTTTAGCGTAGTGAACGAGGAGCTCGCCCCCGTCGTACTGCAAGGCTTGGAAGAAAAGTTTGAGGTGCTTAAAAACGGTAAAGGAATTGCCTTTACCGTGCCCCTCACCAGCGTGATCGGCGTTAGCATTTACCGCTTTTTAAGCGATAATAGAATGTAACCTGACGAGAGTCGAACTCGAAAGGTTAAAGGAGAAGATTATGGAATACAACCACGAAGCGATTTTTTGTATCGTAAACAGCGGATATAGTGAAATGGTTATGGATGCGGCGAAAAAGCTTGGCGCGCGCGGCGGCACGGTCATTAACGCAAGAGGCACGGCAAATAAGGATGCGGAAACCTTTTTCGGTATTTCCATTCAACCCGAAAAGGAAATCGTTATGATTATCGTCCCTTCAAAGCTGAAAGAGGATATCCTGCACGCCGTTTATAAAGAAGCTGGATTAGACTCCGCAGGCCAAGGCATCGCCTTCGCCTTGCCCGTAGATGCAGTTGTGGGACTTTCTCAATAACGCCGAAACTGATTAAAGCGCCCAGAGGGCGCTTTTTTTTGTTAATATGAAGAAGAAAACTCATTTAAGGTGCTTTTATTTTTTCTTATTTTCCATGAGCTTATCCAAATAGCATACCCATTTTACGCTCGTGCGGCTGTCGGGCGTGGGATATACGTATATCAGGTTTCCGTTGTGGTATATGTCAAAATGCTCACCCGGAGTAATGGGAAAAGCACTGATTTTCTCCGATTTCACGGAAAACTCTATCGGCTCGCCGTGTACAACGCCCGCCAGCTTGAAAACGTCCTTGTCCATGTACACTTCGCCTTCGCCCGCGTGTTCGTCCATGAACCCGTCCGCTCCGCAACAGCCTAACCGCGCCGTGGTCTTTAAAGACTCCGTTTCCACGTCAATCGAGTCCTGCTGCCATGCAAACCACTCGTTCACGCTGTTAAACGGCGCACCGTGCAAGCGGTAGAAGGTATCCAACTCCGCGTCCAAACCGCAGGTACAGCGAATACGGTTCCCTTCGGCGGTAATCCCCCCTTCCTGCAAGCACTTGGGGCATTTGAAAAGGATTTTATCCACGCCGTTTGCCATGGTTTCGCACTTAAATTCCACCCCTTGCATAGCAACCTCGTCGTCGTGGCGTATAGCGTTTTCGGTGATCGCCTTAATTTCCGCAACGTCTGTTTTTGCAACCTCTTCGGCGGTTAATAAACGCTTAACCGAGGCGTGGATTTTGCCGATTCGATCCTCGCCCTTTTCTCTCCACTTGGGGAAAGCGCAGTACGCGCCTTCCGCTTTCCAAGCATACAGGTCCACGCCCAGCTTTTTAATCAGCTCCGCCGTACCGTCGGTCACGGGCAAAGTACGCCCGTAGCAGGAAAGTCTGCCCTCAGGGAAAATGACAATCACGGCGTTCTCCTTTTTCGCACGCAGGATATTCTTAATCGTGGACACGTCGGGGGTGAACATTTTTTTGGTAATCACGTGCATAAGCTTGATGAGTTTTGCCGTAGAACGATTACGGATAAAATGCTCGCTTACGATATAAGTGGGACGAATGGGATACAGCGTAAGCGCCGAAAGAATATGGTCCATATCGCAAGTATGCGTAGCCACTACCACAGCAGGGCCTTTGATATCCTTTACGATTTCCTTATCGAACGTGATATTGTATTTTTTAATGTATTTGCGTTTAAAAACGGGATAAATACACTTATAGAGCAAAGGATTTACCTTGCCGAGTTTTTTATTCTTTTTCTTTGCCATAGTGAAATTCCTTTTTGGTTTGTTTTATCATATCATACTTCGTAAAAAAAGTCAATACGTTTTTGAAATGAAACGCGCCCGCGGTTGAATATCCGTGGGCGCGTTCATCCGTGCTCGGCGTTGCCTATTTATTCAATGCTTAAGGTCATTAACTCTTGAATACTAGTGATACCTTTCAAAACCAAGTTCTTACAAGAGTTCCAAAGAGTGACCATTCCGTTTTCTTTGGCGATGTCGCGCAGCTTTTCCAAATTCTTTTCCTGCACAATAGCGTTTCGCATATTCTCGTTGATATACATCAACTCGTGTACGGCTATTCTGCCCTTGTAGCCCGTGTGATTACAGAACTGACAGCCCTGCGGTTTGTAAATGCTAATCGGCTCGTCTAACCCCAAAAGCTCGGTTTCCTTAGGCGTAGTTCTTAACTTCTTTTTACAAGCGGGACACAAGCGTTTTACCAAACGCTGGGCAATCGCGCCTACCAGGGAATCGGCGATTAAGTAGTCGTCCACGCCCATATCTTCCAAACGGATAATACTGCCCGGCGCGTCGTTGGTGTGCAGGGTACTGAATACCAAATGCCCCGTGATTGCAGCACGCACGGCAATTTCCGCCGTTTCTTCGTCACGCATTTCCCCGACCATGATAACGTCAGGGTCTTGACGCAAAATGGAACGGAGCGCCACGGCAAAGGTCATGTTTGCCTTTGTGTTTACCTGCGTTTGGTTGATACCCGTCATGATATATTCGACGGGATCTTCTACGGTAACGATATTGACGTGCGGTTTGTTGATTTCCTTCAAAAAGGCGTACAGCGTAGTCGATTTACCGCAACCCGTAGGCCCCGTCAATAGGATAATCCCGTGCGGACGCGCCAACATCTTATCCAAAAGCGCGTTTTCGTTGTCAGTGAAGCCCAAATCCTCGCGCGTAAAGCGGAAGGACGTTCTATCCAGTACACGGATAACGAACTTTTCCCCGAACATCGTGGGCAGTGAGGAGATACGGAAGTCGTATTCGCTGCCGCCGATGACCATATTGATACGTCCGTCCTGCGGAATACGACGTTCTGCAATGTCCATGCCTGCCATAATCTTGATACGCGCGCAAATTGCGGAATATGCCGCAACAGGGAATTCCGCGCGCTCCTGTAAGTCGCCGTCTATTCTATAGCGCACCTTAACCGTCTTTTCAAACGGCTCAATGTGGATATCGCTGGCGCGGTAGGGAATGGCTTCCTTAATAATGGAATCGACCAAACGCACGGACGGGTTGTTCACCACGTCCCCTTCCAAAACGACTTCGCCCTTTCCGTCCTTGTTCGAGAACAAATCCGCGTCGCCGGCATCGTTCAAATCGTCCAACGCTTCCGTCGTGGAAATGACGGCGGCAATGGAATCGATGTAGCGATCGATTTGCACGGGCGGCACCAACACATAGTCAATAGGACAAATAAACTTCGTTGCGATCGCTGACATAGCGGTACAGTCCAAGGGGCTGCCCACCGCAAGCAACAGGGTACCTTCCTCGTTGATGCTAACGGGGATGGTTTTGTTGCGTTTCATGAACTCAAAAGAGAACAAATCAAACAGCGATTTATCAATTTGCAGCATGTCGATTTCGACGTGCGGCATGCAGTAAAATTCCCCAAGCACGGGAAGTTCCTGCGCGGCGTTGACGTATTCTTTGGCGAGCATATACTCACGCACGGACACATTCAAGCGTTCACAATCCTGCAAAATCTTATCTTGCTGTTTCTTTTTGATAATTTTTTTGTAGGTATAAAATTGTAATAGCTCTTTATTGATATTCATTGTAAAAATCCTTTTAAAAGCTTATCATAACCCGTTCATAATGGAGAGCATGGGCGAATATACCGCCAAGAAGAGCGAACCGATAATACCGCCTATCACCATAAGCATAATAGGCTGCAGCTTTGCCGTAAGTCCGCTAAGCGATGCCTCTACGCATTGATCGAAATAAGTACACGAACGAATGAGCACCTCGTCAATCGCCGCGGTTTTTTCGCCGACCGCCACCATTTGGACAAGTAAATCGGGGAAGAAGCGGAAATGTTCCAACGCCGTTGCTAAAGGTATGCCCTGCCGAACTTCCTTGGCTACGTTTTTAAAACGCTTTTCCAAATGCCGATTGCCCAAGATCATGCCGACGGAATCCAAAGCGGAAGTCAAGCTCATACCGCTGGAAAGGAGCAAAGAAAACGCCCTAGCAAAGCGCGCGGTAGTTAAATCCACCTGAACCTTTTTGATAATCGGCGCGTGGATTTTAAAAACATCCCACGTATACTTACCTGCGTTGCTGCACGCGAATAAGAAGATCAAAAATCCCCCTATGAGCGTACCGATAAGCGCCCAACGCCAGTTTTTCGTAAGCCATTCGGAGGCATCGTAAACGGTTTTGGTAAAGCCCGTCACTTCCACGTCCATTTTGACCATGGTATCTTGGAAAGTAGGCACGACAAACGCCAGCATCAAAATAACGATACCTACCGCCAAGCCAAGCAACATCAAGGGATACGCCATCGCTGCTTTCACCTTGCGTTTTACCGCCGCATCCGCTTCGTAATAATCGGCAAGCGAAACAAAAACCTCGCTCAATTTACCGCTTGCTTCCCCGATATGCACCATACTTCTAAAGAAGTTGGGGAAAGCTTTGCGGTGCTTTTCAATGGCGGCGGACAGCATGTCGCCCCCCTTTACGTCGTCATAAATGGATTGCAAAACGGATTTAAACTGGTAGGAATATTTTTGCTTTTTCAAATTGCCCAAAGTGAGCAGAACGGGAATCCCCGACGTAAGCATGATCGCAAACTGCCGACAGAACATCGTCAGCTCCTTCAGCGGCACTTTGCCTGCGCCCACGCCCAATGACGAGCCTTCCTTGCAAACGGACGCAGAAACCACGTACAGATTGCGTTTTGCCAGCTCAGCATTCAGCTCTTTCTGGCTGGCGGCAATGAACTTGCCCTTTACTTGTTGTTTTTGCGAATTGACCGCTACGTACTTATAAACAGGCACTTTTCCTCTCCTTATTGCGAGTATTTATAAACCTAATAACCCTAAATACGCACGTATAATGGGTGCGCCGAAGGACAGCGCCAAGAAAAACCCGGCGCAAAGGAAGGGAGCAAAGGGAAATTCCAAAGGATTTTCTTCCCCCTCTTGCCCTTCTTCCGTCTCCTCTTCCGCTTGCATGCGTTTTTTAGACCAAATCACCAAAATCACGCTGGCGCTGACCGATGCAAGTAATATAGAAAGGAGCAAACACTGCCAGCCGAGCAATACCCCTGCCGCCGCCGCCAGTTTGATATCGCCGCCGCCGAGCGCATCCTTTTTCAAGCCGTAGTAGAACAGCGCGTGAATCCCGTAGAAAAACCCAAACCCGACTGCACCGCCGATGAGGTGGGACAGCCACCCGTAGTTGGGGTCAAAAAAGACCGCCACCACGCCAAGCGCCGCAAGTATAACGACAAATCGATCGAAGACGAGCATATGCTCCAAATCGATAAACGCAACGCAAATAAGCACGGACGAGGACAAGGCATGCACGACAGCAAACACGATGCTCTCTTCCCAGAACATCCAAACGGACACAAGCCACGCAAGCATGTTCAAGATTTCCACCGCCGTATAACGGAAAGGAATTTTTTGTTTACAGCTGCGGCACTTACCGCCGAGTATGATATAGGACAAGACGGGAATGTTATCGTACCAGCGCAGTTTATATTTACACTGCGGACAATGGGAGTCCGGCTTGTCTAAACGCATACCTGCCGGCACTCTATAAATGACTACGTTGAGAAAACTCCCCACGCAAAGCCCCACAAGCCCAGCCAAAATAAAGGCTACAATTTTGTAATATTCGTCCATACTTTCACCTTAAAACTTAGCCGAGGCAGGGAAATTTTTGACATACAAACCGCCAAACAGCTCCAAATGATTTGCCAAATCCTGATCATCGTCCGCCCCGTCAAAACGGATAAAGGGCACGCCCGTTTCCTTCTCCTCTTCTGCGAGTTTGTCAAAGATATGCTGATACGCTTGGGGTAAATTGACCAACACGCACTTGGGCGTATTCGGCGCAGTAAGAAGTGTGTTGTTTTGCAGTAAAGAAAGCGCCCATTTAACGAAAATGCGGAAATTCTCCTGCATTACGCCTTCCGCATCGGTCGGCGTGGGACGGAGCATAAATTGAGGCAATTTACGAGGCGTTTTCTTCGCCAGCACTTTGATATCCTGTTGCGTACCCTTGTCCGCTTTCCCCTTCTTGAGGGTTTCCTCGCTGTCCTCTTCCTCTTGCAGACTGCGTATCTGCATGCTGGCAAGATCGCTGGTTTCCGCTAAAATGGACAGCTTTTTGGATTTTGCGCGCTCTTTGGCGTTGATAACGACCAACTCCGCATAACGGTGGTCGAAGAGCATATCCTCTTGTTTGCACTTTTTAGCAGATAAAAATTCCAATCCAAAGGGCAGGGTGAAAAATCCAACCGTTTTGCCTGCCGATACGAAGATAAAGCGCGAATATACGTCCTTGATATCCAAGAAGAGGTAGGTTGCGGTTTTGTATTGAGGGGCAAGTACGCCCACCGCCACCGCGGTAGAAGCCGAGGCGTAGGTGACGGGTTCCGCAATCAAATGCTGTTCCGCGCAAACAGCGGTCACGCTGTCTAAAATACTGCGTTGCATCGCCGCCACGTTATAGGTGCAAAACTGACGGTTTTTATCCGCTAAAACCGCCAACAGCTTAAGCTCTGCACGGTTCTTGTAAATTTCCGAAAGCTTGACGTTTACGGCGTTTTGCAAGTGCTTGGGATTGCGCATATTTGGCAAGCGCAAGCAATCCAACGCCACCGTTTCATCGGGCATGACCACGACAGCTTTTTGCGTTTCTTCAAAGGGCTCTTCCGCGACAAACGCCGCCAGCGCATCCTTCATTTTTGCAAAAAAATCCTCTTCCAAGCCCTTCGCCTTGTAATTTTTGACGCGGTGAGAAATGGACGCCCGATCGTCGCCAAGCATCGTATAATAATGCAATACCTGACGGCGCATATCTACCGCCACCACCACCGAATTGTTGATTACCTGTTGTGCCATAACCTTTGTTCCTTATTTGTCGGAATAACGCCAAATTTTGGCGGTTGTTCCGTCTTTTTCAATATATAAAACGACGTTCGTGCCGTCCTTTTTTTTCAAAGCCAAAATGTTATCTTGCGCGTTTACGTCCTCGTAGCCGTATTCCTCAAGCTGTGCGTCCGTAAGCGTACCAGCCACAAAATACTCACCGATTTGGTCCAGCGTTAAGCGATTTTGAAACAGTTTATTGTTGGTGCGCGCAATGGTAGTAGAATACAATAACATGGACGTGAGTAAAATGCCCATAAACGCCAAAACGGTCATGAACATGACGGCTGTTGCCAGCACCATGCCGCGCTTGTTTTTTAAGGGATTATTCTTCATGACAGTTCCCCCCCACGGACATAAGTTGCCTTTGCCACCGTCTTTTGGTTATCGTTTATTACTTCAACCGTCAGCGTTGTACCCTCAATATGAATATCATATTCATATCCCTTAGGCAAGGGCGCAAGGATACCGTCTGTCAATGCATCGTCAAATTCTTGCCTGCTTTCCGCCCTGCGGTATACTGTGACCACGTCGGAAACGAAATTTTGCGCCTGCGCGTTGTATAACGCCCGTTGCGTGGCGTTGTTTGCCGACGATATCAAGGTAAGCGACGAGGCGGAAATAATTAAAATCAGCGCCAGAGCCACCACCGTTTCCACCAAAGTGAAACCGCGTTTGTTTTTTAACACTTTCATTCCGTTGCCCCCTCTATTTTAAAGGTTGCGCCGCAATGAGAGGAAAGCAAAAAGGAAACCTCGTCCCTTAACCCCTCGCTTGCGTGGGTAAAGGTGCATTTTAAATATTGATTACCTTCCGTCAGCGTAAATTCGTAGGTGTATAAATCGCTTTTTGGTACGTCCAAATCGCTAACGGAAATTTCTGCGCCCTGCCCGTCCAGCGCGGCGCATTGTGTTTGCAAGGTCAGCTTGCAATCGGACACCGCCGCCAAAAAGTCAGTCCGCAAACGGTTGCGCTTGACTTGCGCGGAAACAAGCCCGGAAAAGGATGCCACCATGGTAAAGACAATGGCGGAAACAGCCAAAACCACCGTCAGTTCGATAACGGTGAACCCACGGCGATTATGACACCGAATAGGCGTATTTTTCATGGCTTGCCTTTTGCGCATATTGTATTCCCCCACTATTTTGTGCAGAGCATCAGGAAAAAAACATAAAGCACCCTGCACTCGCCGCCGAGTGCAGAGTGCCCTGCATGTTTATGGATTGTTTGCGTTTTTTAGCTTTTTATGCTACTTCAGTAGCGGTAAGCACGTGATATACATATACAATTGCATTTTCAGAATGCGCAAGATATACAACGTCACCAGCAACTTTACCAGCATCTTTTGCTTCTGCTACGTCTGCATACGTGGTGTCAGCAGGCACAGTTGCTGCTTCCAACTTGCCAGCCTTCAAAGCGAACGCATAGTCCTCGTTAACGATAACATACGCGTCTACTTCTACGTCTTCAACGTCCAAAGTACCCTCTGCCGTCGTGCCTATAACTGCATGAATAGCCGCGGTTGCTTCTTGTTCTGCAGCCGATTTTTTCGCCTTTTTGACGATTCCCGAGAAGGTAGGCACCAAAACGGCAGACAAAATTGCAATTACCGCGATAACGATAACAAGTTCTACAATCGTAAACCCACGTTTTTTATTATGCGTTTTCATTTTCATTTCTCCTTTTTATGAAATAAGCCGATACCGAAGGTCGGCATCGGCTTATCATTCAATTTACTAAGTTAAAGTTAAAACTTATGCGATGGTTACTTCGTAAACGTTTACCGTACCAGTCGTCTCAACGGCACCCTTAATCGAACCGTAGAACAAGTTAACCGTTGCAGTTTCATTGTTAATAAGAGCCCAAGGGTCTACGTTGTCGCCAGTGGTATCAATTGCGCCACCGAACATATTGAACGTACCGCCATTTGCCCATACCAACGAGGAGCCATAGTTAACGTCGGCAGTCGATCTGTCCGCTGCAACCTTAATCGTACCAGCATAAAGGTTTACCGTTGCATTTGCATCAATTTGGAATGCACAAATACCAACTGCGATTGCACCGCCTTTTTGAGCAGAGCTGTCGATAATATTCAACGTAGCGCCTGCGCGAACTGCGAACAATGCCAGAGACTGACCAGTACCAGCATTTGCTTGCGTGATGGTATAACCGTTCAAGTCAATCGTCGTATCAGCAACGATATTATAAGCCATCGAACGACCAGCATTGCCTTTTTCGCCCAACGTGATGTTTTCCGTCAATTTAACGTTACCAGAGAATGCAACGCCTTCTTTTTTCACGCCATTAACTTCAGTCCACATTTTATTGTCATTGAAGTTGGTAGCATTCGTCCATTCTACCAACGAAGCAAAATCGGTGACCGTGCTAGGGATAGCAACCGTGGTCTTTTCTTCGCTAACCTTAGAGTTGTCTGCAGAAACTACAGGAGCACTGATAGCGGTAGGGATTTTAGCGCCAAGAGGCTGACAATTTTCCCTGCTGAAGCCTTCAACTTTCTTGGGATAAATAAGTTCGAAAGCACCGCCTTCCGTCTTTACGTAAACAACCGTGTTAGCGGGTTTGCACCAGTAGTAAGCATAACCCTTAAGGGAAGGAACCAAACCAGCTTCCGTGTTGAAACCATTTTCGCTAAGTACAGCGGATACGTCGAAGATATCGATATCTTCCATGTCTGCCGTCTGAATCAATGCGGTGTTCATACCACGAACTGCTTGTTCGTCAGAGGACTGTTTTGCTTTCTTAATGATGCCCGCGAAGGTGGGGATCAAAACTGCGGATAAAATTGCGATAACTGCGACTACGACTACAAGTTTGATAATCGTGAAACCGCGCTTTTTGTTGTACGTTTTCATTTTTTCTATTTCTCCTTTTATTATAAAAATTCACCAATTAAAGCCAGAAGATAAGCATCAAAGCTACGGATACAGCAAGTACGCCGCCGATAACGCTCCAAGCCACAACGGGTTTTACGGGTTGGTTCCAGGGAATCGCTTTGATTTTGCCCCAAACGTTTTTGAAAAAGTTCTTCGTGCTGTTCCATGCTTTTTTGAAGAAATTTTCCTTGCCTGCTTCTTCTACAACATTTTCGTTTTTAGACATAGTCGTCCTCCTAAAAGTATTTATACTTTTCAGGGGGTTGCCCCCTGCTTTGTATCGTAGTTGTTTTACGCGCATATTTATTATATGTACGCGTGAGGTGAAATAACACAATAAATATGTTTGTATTATACCACCCTTTCTAAGGCGTGTCAACAATTTTTTGTCAAAAAAATGATTTTTTTAGGAAATTTAATTCTTTTTTCAAGGGTTTTTCCTGTTTTGTCATGGGTTTTTATGACATTTTTGCAAAATCTTGCCTTTTTTCGATAAGTGAAGAGTGAAGAAGTAATAAGTAAAATCGACAAGCCGCTATTCGCAACTTGTCGATTTTTGGAGCAGGTGATAACATATGAACTTTTACGATTTAATTATGTGTACCCGAACTCCCCTTATTTATTGTTCTTTGCGGTATTCAAAGAAGAAATCAACAGCCGTTTGACTTCTATACATAAATCAAAAACATCTTTTTCATCGTAATATCCACTTTCAAACAAAAGCTCTAACCAGTATTCGCTTTCCGAACATTCTTTTAACGCAATTTGCAATTTCGCAATAAAATCCGCCTTACCATGTGCGTAAAATGCTTCACGAATATTTGCGCCAACACTTGTACCTGAACGGATAAGCTGGCTTGTCAAAACACTTTCTCTTTTCGTGTTTTTAATCGCATTACAAACACGAATAATTTGCAATGCAAATTCTTTCGATTTTAATATTAACGGACTTTCTTGCATACCTTTCCCCTTATAAATTCTTCCGCACTTTTTCACTATTCACTATTACCTTTTACCTTCAAAAATCGATAAGCCATTTTTTAGTGAAAAGTGAAGAGTGAATAAGTAATAAGTAAAATCGACAAACTCCTTGTCGAAGCTTGTCGATTTTTGGAGCAGGACGAGCTACCCGTAAAGAAAGCGTTAACAACGCTTTTTAGGGGCGAGATGAGCGCGGACATATACCCCGTCCGCGCGGTGACCGAGCGCAAAGCAATCCGCACTTTGCGCGAGAAACGAGAGTCGCGACGAACAAACCGCTCCAAAAAACAAAAGCACCCACAAAGGGTGCTTTTTGTTTTTGGAGCAGGTGACGAGAGTCGAACTCGCCGGGAACAGCTTGGGAAGCTGCCGCCATACCGCTAGGCGACACCTGCATTTTTGCGCCAAGGACTCTTGACGCTCTTTATTATAACCGCTTTTTAAATAAATGTCAACCCTTTTATTAAGCCTTTTTGCAATTTTTGCAAGTACCGAAAAATTCTACGCTGTATCCGCTTACCTCAAACCCATGATCCGCCATTACCTTCAATCCGCCAAGCGGTAAACCTTCCGCCATGACGTCCGCTACACGGCCGCAATCCGTGCAACGCGCGTGATAATGAGGCTGTACGTTATAATCGTACCGCACTTCGCTCCCTGCCGAACGCAATTCCAGCGCCCGTCCGCCCGAAGCAAACCCTGCCAACACCCTAAACACCGTCGCACGCGAAACACTAGGCGCATTTTCGTGTACGTATCCGTATACTTCCGTTGCCGTAGGGTGATCCAGCGTTTTTAACGCCTCGTATATAATCTGCTTTTGTTTGGTTTGTCGTTCTTGCAAAACTTATTCTCCTTTATTGAGATTGAATACTGATTATAGTATAACACACCTTTTGCCGTTCGTCAAGGGGTTTTCATAAAAAAAGCTCCGTTTTTTTACACGGAGCTTACATTTTTATACTTTTTTCGCGTTGATAATCGCAATTTCTTCCCCCGAATCGGCATCCAGGAAGACAAAATACTGCATATCCTCGTACGAGCAAAGGAATTCATACGCAGGGCGTTCCCCCCTTGCAGTGTTCACGACGGCAAGGCGAGAGCTTTCTACCGACAGCTTATCGCAAAGCTTATCGTACGCCTCGGCAAGGGTGATTTTTGTGTTCACCTCATCCCTGTCCCTATGGTTTTTGATATACTTCGTTGCATCCATACCCGTGACAACCCCACGCGTACGGCAGACTTTAACGCGCACCTCGTCGGGATAATACGCCACGCCGTCCTTTTCGTACACGAAAGTGAAATCCGTCATGGTGCCGTTTTCCCTAAAACGAGCCACCGTTAACTCCTCGTAGCCAAGGCTTTGCAAAAACTCTTCGGCAATACGCTCGGCGTTATCGATATCGAAGTTTTCCGCGGTGCATTCCTCGTAGTAATCAAAGCGGAGCAATTTCCCGTCCGCTTGGCTGACTTCGGCAAAGAGCATCGTGCCTTTTTCATCGTAGCCTTGCATGTTATAGGCGCTGTAATCACGGGCAACCGTTTCCCCTACGCATTGATACTCGCTGATCCCGTATTTTTGAAAATACCCTTTACAAAGCTCCTGCGCGTGTGCAGGTTCGATTTTAACTTCTTCCGTTTTGGGCATTTGGCTCATACCTGCCCCGTCCGTTTTAGGTTTTTCCATATTTGGACGGTTTTCCTGCAAGGTAGCGTTCTCCAAGCGTTGGAGCGCCTCGGATACCATGCCTTCGCCCTCTTTGATATAACCCATCAAGTCCTTATCCGTCATATCGTTCGTCAACTTGCTAAGCTCCTCGCGAACGCCCTGATTAACGCGGTATAATTCTTCAATCTTGGCGATATCCTCTTCCGAGAGCTTACCGCCGTTTCTAAGCTTGACGAGCATACGCTCGCACTCCCACGCCGTACGGTTAAAAAACTCGGTCATATTCTTATCCTGCTGACCGTCGATAGGCAATTTCCCCAAATCCGCCTCGGCAAGACGGGCTTGCACCAACAAATCGGTTAAAATACGGCTTTGCTGAATGGGAGAGTTGGACACGCGGACGCGGTCTAAATCGTCGTTCATGTTATCCGTAATCCCCGTCAACTCGTACATGGTGCCCTTGTGCGCACCCATAAGCGCGCCGCGCGTGTTCGCCATTTCAACACCGCCGACGGCGACCGTCGTCGCAAGCGCAAGGGTGGTCACACCCAAGGTGACGACCGCGGCAATCCAGCCGCCGTAGCCCTTTTCACGGCTCTTGCGGTTTCCTTCCTTTTTGCGGTTGGATTTTTGCGCGCGTTTTTTGGATTGTTCTTGGCGTTTGTTGGCTTTAGCGTGCGCCCGTTCCCTGATACGCTCTTCTCTCTCCGCCGCGCGTTTTTCGGCAAGAGCTTTTCTTTCGGCTAACCGCTTTTCCGTGCGGGCTTTCTTGTCCGCCATGCGTTTTTTGCGTAATGCCGCCTTTTCCGCTTGCTTTTTCGCCCGTTCTTCCTTGCGTTTTGCCTGCATTTCCTTACGCTTTAACGCCGCCTCTACGCGCGCTTTCGCCGCCGCGCTTTCCTTTTCCGCAGGGCTGCCGCTCGACTGCGCGTTGACTTTTTCCGCTTTTACGGAGTCCCCCAACGCCGCATCCCCTTTCGCGGTGGGCGTTTTGACTTTTTTAACTTGCTTTTCCACCGTTTCTACTTTCTCCGCGCCCGAAGACTTGTTTACTGCAATTTTCGTTTCTTTCTTCATATCCTATTCTCCTTATATCGCAAACACGTGCTTGCCGATGACCGTCACCGTTTGGCGGTCGAAGATCCAAGAACTGGTCGCCACGGCAGGGTTGTAGTAGTAAATCGCACCGCCCGAAGGGTCCCAGCCGTTAATGGCGTCCCTCGCCGCGCGCATCGCCGTTTCGTTGGGCGTGAGGTTGATTTGACCGTCGCTCACTGCCGTAAACGCGTGCTTTTGATAGACTACACCCGAAATGCTGTTCGGGAAGGACGGGTGGCGTACTCGGTTGAGCACCACCGCGCCGATTGCAACCTGACCGGTGTACGGCTCCCCCCTGCCTTCGGCGTAAATGGTCTTCGCCAAAAGGTAGACTTCGGAGCTATTAAACCCGTTCACCGCGGTACTGCCCCCTCCCGATTGACCCAAAAGCGCTTCGTAGGAGCTGGTCATACCCAGCGCCTTATAGGTGGATTTCCCCACCACGCCGTCTGCGGTAAGCCCGTTTTTCTTTTGGAAAGCAATGACCGCTGAACGCGTACCTGCGCCGAAAACGCCGTCTACGCTCCCCTTATAATACCCCCAGAGCTTTAACCTGCGCTGTACTTCGCGCACTTCGCCACCTTTCGAGCCTTGGCGGAGCACCGCCGTGTTGATACTTACTATTTCTTCCTGCGCCGAGAGCATGGACGCGTTCGCTTCCCTTCCGCTCACAACGCCGATACCGGCGATTAAGCCCAGGGCACACGCCGTCGTTGCTAAGGCGATTTTTTGAATTTTTTTCATCCCGTTTCCTCCTATGTAGCTTTGAACCGGCGTATAATCTCCAAAATTTTACTCTTATACACGATATCCGCATCCGTATTCGCAAAACAAAGAGGCGGATAGACCACACACCACCAGTTATCCCCCTCGCCCCGTCCCAAGCGCAAGATCAGCGCCGTGTATTCTCCTGCCGGCAAAGTGTATTCACCGTATACCCGTGTAGGGAAATATTCCGTTTTCAGTTCCGCGCTTGCGCCGTAGGCAAACCCCTCTCTTACCAAAACGGATTTCGCCACTCCTTCTATACAGTTCAGATTTTCCCTTATCCCCTGTATTGCCTGCGCTTTGGTGGGATAGTCCGCCACAAGGGGAGTTAAAAACGCCACCACTTCGTCCCGAACGAGGTATTTTACACCCTGATCGGCGTTTTGGTTGGAGTCCGCGCGGATATGAATACGCAGGTATTCGTTCTGCGTTTGATTGTTCAACGCGTACCTGCCCCCCTCGCTCACGAAAACACCGCAAAAGGAGCAAGCCGTTAAACTTATTATGATTGACAATAGAAAAATTATGCAAACCTTTTTCATAAAAAAATAACCTCCGTGATAAACACACGGAAGTTATTGACAAAATGCAATGACTTTATACTTTATTTATGAATATCGTCCCATTTATGGTGATGGAGTTCTCCCTCTTCCAACAACCCCTCGTAGTCCGTTTGGCGGAGCGCCTCGTACAGCGCCACCGCAACCGAGTTGCTTAAATTAAGCGAGCGTGCCTCACTAAACATAGGAATACGCAGGCAGGTTTCCTCGTGCTCCATTAAAAGTTCTTCGGGCAAGCCCTTGGTTTCCTTGCCGAACACCAAAAAATCGCCGTCCTTGAACGCAACGTCGCTGTAGCGGTGCCGACCTTTGGTTGTGAAGAAGAAAAAGCGATGTCCCTCGTATTTTTGCAAAAGCTCGTCAAAACTGTCGTAATAGGATATGGAAACGAGGTTCCAGTAATCCAAACCCGCGCGTTTTAAATACTTGTCCGTCACCTCAAACCCCAAGGGGCGTATCATATGCAAATGGGTGCCCGTCGCGGCGCAGGTACGGGCGATATTGCCCGCGTTTTGCGGAATTTCAGGCTCTACTAAACGATATGAAACATAAACTTGCCTCCCTATTTCCATTATATTATAGCGTATTTTTTCGTTTTGAGCAAGCGATTTTCCACAAAATTTACCAACCCCAAAAAGGAATACCCTTGCAATTTACGGGCATACTGACAAGGAAGGCGAGCGTAATACAAGACGCGGCTTTAAGGGAGAATACTATGCAATTTGAAAACACGGAAACTTACAAAAACCTTGCGCGAAGCTTTGCAGGCGAATGTCAAGCCGGCATGCGCTATCAAATGATTGCAAAGCTTGCTATGAAAGAAAAATACAAGACACTTGCGGACGCAGTGCGGACGATTGCGAAAAACGAAACGGTGCACGCTACGCAATTTTTCAACAAGATTATTGAAAAAACGGGTAATAGAGATAATATTGACTTCGATGCAGGCTACCCCTTTCATATGGGTACGCTAGAAGAGGGATTGAAGTTTGCTGCCATGGACGAAAGAAACGAAACGGAAGATATCTACCCTTCCTTTGCGCTTACCGCACAAAAAGAGGGCTTTGAGGATATCGCCGCTTTGTATAAAATGATTGCAGAAGTGGAAGCGCAGCACAAAATCATATTTCAATATCTGCACGACGGCGTAAGAAACGGTACTTTGTATAAGAGCGAAAGCCCCATTCTTTGGATTTGCAGCGAATGCGGTTATATGCACGTTGCAACCGAGGCGTGGAAGATTTGTCCCCTTTGCAAGGCGGAACAAGGCTACGTGGATTTGCATTTACCCTTTGAAGGGGTACGGCAATAAGCTTTAAGCGCCAAGTATTACGCAAGCCTTTAAAAAGGAGAATAGTATGAAAAACAAAAACTGTAAAAACCAAGGCAACCAAAAAAACAAAAACTGCGGCAACAAGAATTGCGGTGATAAGGACTGCGGTCAGCGCCATAGCTACGAGCACGGCGGCAACAACGACTAATGTCCACCAAAACTAAGCGTCAACGCGTACCTGCCCCCACCCAAAAGGCTTTGGAACTTACTTTTGACCCATCGCTTACGGATATTAACGGGAGCTATACGGGCAGGCCGAAAGACAAAAAGGAAACGCCCGTGCAGGACGCAGACGATTTATAACAAAGAAGAGCAAACACTATTGTGTTTGCTCTTTTCTTATAGATTAGAAATCGTCGTCGTCGCGTTTTTTCTTTTTGCCTGATTTAGGGGAAGGCGCATCATCGTCGTCGAAGGAATCGAAATCGTCGTCATCGTCGTC
>JAFVTA010000029.1 GCA_017503525.1 Clostridia bacterium
ACGCAAAAGCCCAAAGAAGAGGGTGCGGAAAACAATCGCGTGCCTCTTATCGTTATCACGCATAAAACCAAGGAAAACAGCGTGAAAAACGTCGTGGCGAAAATCAATGCGTCCGAGCTTGGCACGGTTGAATCGGTAATCCGCGTAGAGGCGTAAGCTTAAACAAATAACAAGGGGCGTTTTCGCCCCTTTTTTACTTATCACAAGGGGGCAGGTATGGTTCGAGCACTCATTATCATAAACGGCTATCCGGCAGGGGAGAAGTTTCTCCGCCAAGCCGAAAGCTTGAAATCCGCGCTGGAAGAACGCGGTATACAAGCGGATATTTTAAAAAACGGCGAAGTGTACGCGCTGGTCCAAAAAGACGGCGGCATAAGTCTGTCTTTGAAAGAAAAATACAATTTTTGCGTGTATTTGGATAAGGATAAATACCTTGGGTATTTGTTGGAGGGCGCAGGCTTGCGCCTGTTCAACTCCGCGCGCGCCGTTGAGCTTTGCGATGATAAGATGACGACCTATATCGCATTGAAGGATTGCGGACTTCCCCTTGCGGAGAGTATTCCTGCGCCCCTTTGCTATACGCAGGGTGCAACGCCGAATACGGCATTTTTGCAAGCGGTTGCGGATCAGTTGGGCTTTCCGCTCGTTGCGAAAAAGAGCTACGGCTCGTTTGGGGCGGGCGTTCGGCTCGTACACGGTATAGACGAACTTGAAAAAACGGAAAGAGAATGGCTGTATACGCCGCACTTTTATCAAAGGTATATGCAAAGCTCCAAGGGCAGGGACGTGCGCGTAATCGTCGTCGGCGGAAAGGCGCTTGGCGGTATGGAGCGCGTGGCGCAGGGCGACGAGTTCCGTTCAAATATCGAGCTTGGCAGCGAGGGCAGAAGGGCGGAGCTTTTACCCGAATACGCAAGGGTAGCCGAGCAAGCGGCAGCCGCGCTTGGGCTGGAATACTGCGGTGTGGATTTGTTGGAAACGGACGAAGGCCCCGTGCTTTGCGAGGTTAATTCCAACGCCTTTTTCGAGGGCTTTGAACGGGTGACGGGCATACAAGTTGCAAAAGCTTTCGCCGAACGTCTTGACAAATGCGTGATTATATGATATAATCACGAAAGAGTGACTTTTACGGAGTGGTATCATGACGGAAACAGAACAAAAGATGAAACACCAACCCAAATTCCTGCTTTGCGCAATGATCGACGGGCTTATCGTGCTCATCGCGGCGTTTATCGGCTACTGGATTACGGGATTAGGGGATAATATTGCTTTTGATATCGGCGGCGAGGTCGTCGCTTGGGCGCTTTGCAATATTTTGCTAACGGTAGGCTTGCTTGCCGCGTTCGGGCTGTATAAAATGAATTTCTCTTCCGTCGGTATGCCCGAGGCGCTCCGCGTTTGCGCCTGCGGTTTCCTCGTGGGGATTATCAACTTTTTCTTGACCTTCATAGCAAAGCTCGTCAATCCAACTCTGTTTTTCGATTTGCGTTTGGATTACAGCCTTATGGCGGTGTATGCCCTGTTGTTAACCTGCGGTATCGGTGTATTCCGTTTTTCCAAACGTGGCTACGGTGCGTTAAGAAGACACCTTTTATTACAGCTTTCGGATAAAAAACGAGTTATGATTGTTGGCTTTAACAACGATGCATTTGCTTTGATTAGAAATATGACGGACGATGCCGAAAAGGGTAAAACGGTGCAATATAAGCCTATTTGTATCCTGGACACGGACGAACAGTACGTCGATAAGCGTATTGGCGATATGCGCGTTGTAGGTACGGTAGAGGATGCACAGCTGTTTGTAAAACGCTATAACATCGAAGAAATTTTTATCACCATTCCTTCTACCGAACGTGCCGCACAGCGTAAAGCCATTGATTGTTGCAAGGATTGCGGCTGTAAAATCAAGCTTTTGCCCGAGCTTAACGATTTGGCGCATGGCGAATTGTCGGTTGCAAGGCTTCGCCCCGTGGACGTGGCGGATTTACTTGGAAGAGAGCAAAAGCAGGTAAACATAGAAGAAATTATCGGCTACATAGAAAATAAAGTTGTGCTTGTTACGGGCGGTGGCGGTTCTATCGGCAGTGAGCTTTCCCGTCAAATCGCATCGCATAATCCAAAGCAATTGATTATTTTGGATATTTACGAAAATACGGCTTACGATATCGAACAAGAGCTGAAAACGAAATATCCCAACCTTAATTTGCTTACCTTAATTGCCAGCGTTCGCGACAGTGGAAAAATGCGCGACGTTTTCAAAACCTACGCACCTCAAATCGTATTCAATGCGGCGGCGCATAAGCACGTTCCGCTTATGGAAACCAGCCCTAACGAGGCGGTGAAAAACAACGTATTTGGCACGCTGAAGGTGGCAAGGGCGGCGGATGAATTTGGTGCAGAAACCTTCGTGCAGATTTCCACGGATAAGGCGGTTAATCCCACAAATATTATGGGCGCAACCAAGCGCATTTGCGAAATGATTATCCAAACCTTGGGCAAGCACAGCAAAACCAAGTTTGTAGCAGTGCGTTTTGGTAATGTGCTGGGCTCTAACGGTTCGGTTATTCCTTTGTTCAAAAAGCAAATTGAAAAGGGCGGCCCCGTCACCGTTACACATAAGGACATTATCCGTTATTTCATGACCATTCCCGAAGCAGTTTCCCTTGTCTTGCAGGCAGGCGCGTACGCAAAGAACGGGCAAATTTTCGTTTTGGATATGGGTGAACCCGTCCGTATTTACGATTTGGCGTATAATCTTATCAAATTATCGGGATTAGAACCCGATGTCGACATCAAAATTGAATGTACAGGCTTGCGCCCTGGCGAAAAGCTGTTTGAAGAACGCCTTATGGCGGAAGAAGGCTTGCAAAAGACGGCAAACGGCTTGATTAGTATCGCAAAGCCCCTTGATATTGACGAGGAAAATCTTTTTGCAACCCTTGACGAGCTGTACAAAGCGGCTTACGAGGAAACCGATCAGATGAAGGAGTGGGTAAAATGCCTTGTGCCCACCTATACCATTGATAAACGTGCGGAAAAAACGCCCGTGGAAAGGGAGGCGGCAACGGCTGTTGTTTGATATGCTAACGAAAGAAGAAACACAGTTATTTGTACGAATATTAAAGGAAGAGCTTGTTCCTGCTATGGGTTGTACCGAGCCTATCTCTCTTGCTTATGCGGCGGCGAAGGCAAGGGAACTTTTAGAGGATACGCCCATCTTCGCAAGGGTGGAAGTCAGCGGTAATATTGTTAAGAACGCCAAAAGCGTAACTGTGCCTCACACAGGGGGGATGCGCGGTATCAAATCGGCGTTCATCGCTGGGCTGGTGGCAGGCAATGCAAAAGCAGGGTTGGAGGTTTTATCCAGAGTCACCCCCGAACAAATTGAAGAAATGAAGTGGGCTTTGGATACTTTCAAAGTGGAAATATGCACACCCGAACACGCAAGGGTGTTCGATATCGGTATCACCCTGCGCTCTAAATTGCACGAGGCGTATATCCGCATCGCAGATGCGCACACGAATATCGTTTGCGTGAAAAAAGACGGGGAAACACTGTTTGAGGATTTGCCCAAGGATATCGAACGCGCGGATAAAAGTGCGCTCACCATTGAAAAAATCGTCGAGTTTGCAAATACCGTCGATACGAAAGAGGTTCAAGAAACGCTGGATAGGCAAATAGCCTATAACATGGCAATAGCCGAAGAGGGATTGAAAAATGAATACGGCGCAAATATCGGCAAAGTGCTTTTGCGTTCCTATCAGCCCGATATTAAAATTACAGCAAAGGCGTATGCTGCGGCGGCAAGTGATGCCCGTATGAATGGGTGTGAATTGCCTGTTGTTATCAACTCTGGAAGCGGTAATCAAGGTATTACGGCATCCGTGCCCGTTATCGTATACGCAAGGGGCATGCACGCATCTAACGAGCAATTGTACCGTGCTTTGTGCGTGTCCAACCTCGTCACCGTGCACTTAAAAGAGGGGATCGGCGCACTGTCCGCCTACTGCGGCGTAGTGTCCGCAGGCGCAGGCGCGGCGTGCGGCGTTGCGTACCTTCTCGGGGGCGGTAAAAAGGAGATATCTCATGCCCTCGTCAATGCGCTTGCCATCGATTCGGGAATTATTTGTGACGGTGCGAAAGCCAGTTTCGCCGCCAAAATTGCCACAGCCGTCGAAAGCGGCTTGCTGGGGCTGAATATGTACTACAACGGCAATGAATTTTTTGCTGGTGAAGGTATCGTTAAAAAAGGAGTGGAAAACACGATAAAAAGCGTTTCTCGCCTTGCCCATTACGGCATGCGGGAAACGGATAAAGAAATTATCCGTATCATGCTTGACAACAATTAATTCGATATCCGTTCGCTTTCAAGGCGGACGGATATTTTTTATTAAA
>JAFVTA010000030.1 GCA_017503525.1 Clostridia bacterium
ACCGTTCTTTCTACAACGATATAACCCTTGTTGTCGAAGTTGTAGGAAACGCAACCCGTTTGACCGAGCTGACCGCCGTGTTTACCCAAAATAGCGCGCACGTCGCCTGCCGTACGGTTGATATTGTCCGTAAGGGTGACAATAATAACCGCCGAGCCTGCTACGCCGTAGCCCTCGTAAGTGAGTTCTTTATAATCCGCGCCGCTCATTTCGCCTGCAGCCTTTTTAATGCTGCGCTGAATATTGTCGTTGGGCATGTTTGCGGCCTTTGCTTTTGCGATGATATCCGCAAGCTTGCTGTTGGTTTCGGGGTTGGGGTTGTTCTTCGCCGCTACCGCGATTTCTCTGCCGAGTTTGGTGAAAATTCTGCCCTTCGCCGCATCCGCTTTACCCTTTTTTGCCTGTATGTTGTGCCATTTGCTATGTCCTGACATAATTTTTCTCCTTTACATTAATTCTTCTTTTTTAAGAAGATACATAAGTATCCCTGCGGAAACTGCTGCATTTAAGCTTTCCTGCGTTGCCTGCATGGGAATTTTGACGGTATGCGCCGCTTTTGCGCGTACTTCGTCCGATACGCCGTTGCCTTCGTTGCCGATGACAAGCGCAAGTTTTTGAGGCGCGCGGAAAGAAAACGCGTTCTCCCCACCCATGTCCGCAACTACGATAGGCGTACCCTCTAATACGGACAAAATCTCCACGCGAGGTGCACGGTAAATCTTTGTAAAAAAGATTCCACTCATGCTGGCACGAACGCTTTTGGGGGAGTACGGGTCGGCGCATTCTTCCGTAAGATAAATCTCGTTATACCCTGCGGCGTTGGCGGTACGGATAATCGCACCGAGGTTGCCGGGGTCGGAAACGCCGTCCAAAAACAAACAGCTCGCCTTAGGCACGCAAAGCGTGCGTTGAGGAATTTTTACACGGCATAAAACGCCTTGAGGGGTTTTTTCGTCCGAAAGACGGGCGAATACGTCGTTTGATACCCAAACGGGATTCACAAATGCCGAAACGTCCCCTGCATAGTCCTCCGCGAGGAAGGTGTGCTCAATCTCAAAGCCGCTTGCAAGACATTCCATACTCATTTTCCTGCCTTCAACGAGGAAAACGCCCTGTTCTTTACGGGCTTTTTTCTCCTTTAACGCCGCGGTTTGTTTGATAAGCGGATTGTTTTTAGAGGTTAAAATCATCTTCTTAAAAATGGGAAAAAGCCTTTTTGCTACCAAAGGGGTAAAAAGGCTTTTTTTCTCTTTAATTAGAGCGCTGCTTTTGCTTTTTCAGCAAGTTGCGCAAATGCTGCCGCATCGTTTACCGCAAGGTCTGCAAGCACCTTTCTGTTCAGGTTGATGCCTGCTACGTTAAGACCGTGCATAAGCTTGCTGTAGGACAAGCCGTTCATTCTTGCAGCTGCGTTGATTCTGGTAATCCAAAGACGGCGGAAATCTCTCTTCTTCAATCTTCTGCCGACGTACGCATAGTTCAACGACTTCATTACCGCTTCACGAGCGATTCTGTAAGAACGGCTCTTGCTGCCGTAGTAGCCTTTGGAAAGTTTGAAAATTTTTCTACGCTTTTTAACTGCGTTGACTGCTCTCTTAATACGCATAATTCTTTATCCTCCTCTCTTACTTCTTGTAAGGCATCATACTCTTAACCGTGCTTTCCTGCGTGGAAGCAACGAGAGCGCCCTGACGCAAACGTCTTTTTCTCTTTCTGTTCTTGGTTTCCGCTTTGTGGTTCTTGCCGCCGTGCGAACGGTTTACTTTTCCCGAACCCGTGAGCCAGAAACGCTTTTTCGTGCTGCT
>JAFVTA010000031.1 GCA_017503525.1 Clostridia bacterium
CGAGGGACGCCTATGGTCGTACAGCTACTGTTGATGCACTTTGCGCTCTTCCCTGCTATGGGGCTGGATATCTCCTCCGTCGTGGAAGCGATGATTATCTTCGGTATGAACAGCGGCGCGTATATTTCGGAAATCCTGCGCGGCGGTATCAACGCCGTCGACAGGGGGCAGATGGAAGCGGGACGCTCGCTTGGGTTTGGGTTTACCCGCACGATGACCAGGATTATTTTGCCGCAGGCGATTAAAAATATCCTGCCGACCTTGGGCAACGAGTTTATCGCTTTGGTCTAGGAAACCTCGGTCGTCAGCTTTATCGCGGTTATGGATTTGACGAAGTCCTTCCAGAATATTGCCGCGGCTACCTACGAATATTTTATCCCTTACATTGCGTTGGCGGCGGTGTACCTCGTCATCGTATTGTTGATTAGCAAGCTTGTGAAAATGATGGAAAAGAGGTTGGCGAAAAATGAAAGAAAATAAGACGAATACGAACCCGGCTTTGTTGGAAGTACAACAGCTTTGTAAAGAATTTGAAGGACAAAAAGTTTTAAAAGGCGTTACGATTGATATCCGCAAAGGGGACGTCGTTGCCGTTATCGGTCCGTCCGGTTGCGGAAAATCGACCTTTTTGCGCTGCTTGAACCTCTTGGAAACCCCCTCTTACGGTCAAATTACTTACGAGGGCGCGTATCTGTTTAAGAAGATTTGCAAAGAGGAAAAAGAGGCGTTTCTTGCGGCAAAATCGACTGTAAAGGAGCTGAAAAACCCGAAGAACGCAGAAAAAGCGGCAAAAAAAGTGGCGAAAGAAATTAAAAAATCCTTGCCCGAAGCGGACGAAGAGAAGCTTTCCAAAACTTTGCAATCGCCGATGGAAGAAAAACTGCCCTTGACGGAGCAGGAACGCTTGGACGCCCTGACGATTGCGCAGGCAGATTTGGAGAAAGCGCAAAAAGCGTATGAAAAGATAAAAGCGGAAGAAAAACGAATCCAGAAAAATTCGCTGAAAGCCATCAACCGCCACCGTCAAAAAATCGGTATGGTCTTCCAACAGTTCAACCTCTTCCCGCATTTGACGGTGCTGGAAAACATCACGCTTGCGCCGAGAAAGCTGAAAAAACTCTCCAAGAAAAAGGCGAACGCCTTGGCTATGGAGCTTTTGAAAAAAATCGGTTTGGAAGAAAAGGCAAACGCTTATCCCGCTACTTTGTCGGGCGGGCAGAAACAGCGTATCGCCATCGTGCGCGCCTTGGCTATGGAGCCGGAAGTTTTACTCTTCGACGAGCCTACTTCCGCGCTGGACCCTGAAATGGTCGGCGAAGTGTTGAACGTTATTACCGAGCTTGCGAAAGAGGGTATGACGATGGTGGTCGTTACCCACGAAATGGGTTTTGCGAAAGAAGTAGCGAACCGCGTTATCTTCATGGACGACGGCGTTATCAAGGAAGAAAACGAACCCAAGGCTTTCTTTGAAAACCCGAAAGACGCGCGTTTGAAAGAGTTCCTTTCCAAGGTATTATAAGGAAGAAAAGTATGCTGCATAATTATCACACCCACACCTTTCGGTGC
>JAFVTA010000032.1 GCA_017503525.1 Clostridia bacterium
ATAGAAATGCAAACTACGCTCTTGCAGCGTAACTTCGTTTATTAACGAATCGTCGCGCCCGATTTATCCGTCGGTTGGGGTCGCGGCGTCATTAAGGCGGAACACTCTTATAAAAATCGGAAGGTGTTTTGATAAGAGTATTTAGCCTTCTGCGTTGTCCAAAGCGTGTTTATCCGCGTTGTACAATTAAGAAATAATAGATAAAATAAGTATGTAGAAAGTTTTTTGGCAGCCGAGTAAGACGTGAGTTCAACTCTCACCACCTCCACCACAAACCAAAAACACGCCTTGTAGGGCGTGTTTTTTCGTTTGTCGATTAAGCGCGCCGTGGGGAGAGTTGAGGGTGGGAGCCGTTTTGCGAGAGCAAAACGCTTTGCCTTACGAGTCTTGAACAATGGATAGCTTGACGGCAAAGTCGGTAATTGATAATTGCCGAGCGGGGCGCGCCGCTAAAGGCGCAACTCTCACCACCTCCACCAAAAACAAAACGCCCCTTGTACAGGGGCGTTTATTTTATGCCAAGTGACTGCCGTCGCCGCGCCAAACTGCCGATTCGTCGCCGTCAAGCCCTAAATCCAGCTTAACTGCCTCTATCAATCCAGCATTCAACCCCGAATTCTTCGAGGTCAATACATGTTGCGCGTACGAAATGCTAATCTCGTTTTTCTCGTCCAAAGCGACGTACGCCCCAGCCGCGCCCCCCCAACCGTAATCGGTGCGGAGATCCGTGCCTTCTTTCGGCACGCGCACGCCCAAACCGTACCCGTATCCGCCTGCAACCCAGCAAGCTTGACGTTGCGCTTCGGTGAGCATATCCTTTTGCATGAGCATACGCATTTCGGTATTCAAGATTTTGCCTAACCGCAAGCCTTCCAAAAACCGAATATAATCCTCTACCGTGCTTACAAGCCCTGCGCCGCCGCTTTCGTATTCGCTGCCGAATTTAAAATCTTGTATCTCTTTGCCTACGTTCACGTATCCTCTATCCTCAAAATAGCGATACTGGGCGCATACCTTATCCAGTTCTCTATCGGGCAGTAAGAAGGTGCTGTTTTTCATTCCCAACGGATCGAATATTCTTTCCTTGACGAATAAACCGAAACGCTTGCCCGAGACCACTTCCACAACTGCTGCAAGTACGTCGTGGCAAAGAGAATACCGCCAGCTTTCGCCCGGCTCGAACGCAAGAGGGATTTTCACAAGGTAGTCCATCATTTCCACCGTAGAGCATTTCCCCTCGGTTTCCCGTCTGCCTTCCTCTAATTCCACTCCGCCAACCGTCAAGCTCATACCGCCCGTCATGGTGAATAAGTGCTCGATTTTCATGGGCTTTTGCGCTTGTTCCAAGCCCCCTGCTTTTGCCACTTTTACGTCCTTGAAGGCAGGCAGGTACGAGGCAACGTCGTCGTTTAAGGCAATTTTCCCTTCTTGCACAAGCAATAAAGCCGCCGCACAGGTAATCGGCTTGGACGCCGAATACATATTGTACAACTCCTTACCGTTTAAGGGAGTACCCTTCTCATCGGACACGCCGCGAATATCTCGGTATACTTCCTTGCCTTGATAATATACGCTCAAATCAAACGCAGGCACTTTAAAAAAACGCTCGTATTCATTTAATAAACCTTTGGTTCTCTTAAACATAGGTCTTCTCCTGAAATATACTGCTTTTATTATACTCCCTTGTAAAAGCAATTGCAAGCCTTTGACGATAAGTTTTTACTACCCTATTGACTTTTTCATATATTTATGTTATGATAGACTTAATAAAGAAATCAGGAGGTATGCTTTATGAAATGGTTGCAAAATGGAAAAGACGAGGATAAACGCGTAGACGACGGCTCGAAAAGAAAAACGAAAAGAACTTTATGCTTTTTAGGCATCGTTTGCATTATCATGGGCGGTATGCTGTACGCGGCGTCGCCGTTGATGAGCTGGTTGATTTTCCTTGGCATTATTATGCTTGTTGGCAGCTTCCGTATGAAAGTACGCCAGCACGCAGGCGGCAAAAAGGCAAAATACGAATACGAGGGTAATTTGGTACATATCACCTACCCTGCCAAGCCGACCGTGGATAAGTTCTATTTTATCGGCAGTGATTGTTCGAAGATTATCCAAGACGTTGTCAACGACGGGTATTTGAATTTTGAAAAATTCGAGCAAACGAACAACGGACAGGTGCGCATGACCTTCTCCACCGATTTTAGCCGTGAACAATTGCAAAGACAGCACGATAACCGCGACAGAGCGTTCGGCGGAAAGAGCTTTGCCAAAATGCCCGATTATTACAATGACACGCCGCAAACCGTGGGGCATATCTTCTTGACGGAAGGCGAACCGTACCAAAAAAAGGAAGAAGTGTACAGCTACGACGAATACGACATTTACAAAGACGGCACGAAAGTACGCACGGAACAAAGAAACAAACGGTTTTCTCACTACGCTATGGTCACTTATCAACAAGTGACTACCACCTATAACTTCTTTAATTTAGACGAAACCCCTTTCTGCGACAAAACAGGCAGACAGCTTTCCGTTAGCACAACCGAAATAAAGGAACGCGACAGAAAGCGCCTTTAAACTACGATTGCAAAAACGCCCATCAGGGCGTTTTTGTTTTTTTCGCGCTTTCTCTTGCTTTTTAAAGCAAAGTGTGATACAATAGGAAAAACGAGGTATTTATTATGCAAAATTTCGACAACGTAGTCATTTTTAATCATCCCCTTATCAACCATAAAATCGCCATTTTACGCGACGAGAAGACGTCTATGAAAGAGTTCCGCGAGCTCATTGAGGAAATCACCACCCTCATGACCTACGAGGCGTTAAAAGAGGGCGTACCCACCGTCAAAAAGACGGTGAAAACTCCTTTGGAAGTTTGCGAACAATCGGTCGTTTTGGACAACGCAATCGCTATCGTGCCTATCTTGCGCGCAGGGCTTGGCATGGTGAACGGCGTACACGTCCTCTTCCCCTCTGCACGCGTGGGACATATCGGTATGTACCGCGACGAGGAAACCTTGGAGCCCAAGGAATACTACTGCAAGCTCCCCGACGGGATTGAGGATAAGCTCGTACTCCTCGTTGACCCCATGCTGGCGACGGGCGGAAGCGCTTGCGACGCAATCGACCTTCTCAAAAAACGCGGTTGCAAGAACATTAAATTCATGGCGATTATCGGCGCGCCCGAGGGCGTGAGCAAGGTCGCTACCACCCACCCCGACGTAAAGGTGTACGTTTCCACGCTGGATAGACAGCTTAACGAAAACGGGTATATCCTGCCTGGCTTGGGCGATGCAGGCGATAGACTGTTCGGTACGAAATAATTTCAAAAACTTTCTTTTGGGGCTCTCCATAACGGAGAGCCCTTTTTATTCCCCCTTTTCCCCTTTCACTCTTCCCCCCTGCCACTCTATTTTAAATAACATATGAACATATGAACAATTGTTCATATGTTCATATGTTATAATTGTAATTTTTTTTACGTTATGATTGTAATTCTTTTTTTGTGTGATGATTATAATTTTTGCTGCGTGTGGTTAACTAATCACGACCGAAGCGGTATATAAAAAAAGAGAACTTTGTGGATAACCGCTTTGTTCTCTCTTTTTTACAATTATACTTGCTCTACAAATTGGAATTTATCAAACACAAGGGAAAAGTGTATTCTCCTTTATAAATTAAACTTTTCTTGAATCATTTTGGCAACCACATCGGGCGGAAGTTTTGAATTATCAATTTTTATATAGTTATCAAACGGAATTTCACCATCAAAACTTTCAAGTCGATATTTGGCATCAGCGTTGATAAGTCTTTGGTTTGACACTTCAATGTCCCTTTTTGATGCTTTGTTTTGTAAGCGGTTTTCGGTAATATTTCGTTTTAATCTAATTTCACGGGAAGCAACAAGTTCCACATAGTAAAACTCTGTATTGTAGGGTTCAAAAATGCTTTTCACATATTCAATGTAATCCCAATCCGCTTGTTGGTCGAAAGCCCACATATATGTAAAAATCATTCCGTAGCAATCTGACTTCGCAAATTCCTCAAAAACCACCTGACGAAGCCTGTTAATTGCTTTTCCATTATACTGACCAAAGATTTCTATTATGGGTTCGATGGTCATGTGATTGTGAAACAATCTCAATCCTGTGAGTTTCATAAGTTCCTGCCCAACAGTCATTTTACCGACAGCGGCATTTCCTATTATAAATAATAATTTCATTATTAACCCCTTTTCTGCAATAAGGATGTGTGCAAAAAATTCCTATTTATCCGTTGCACTACATTTTTCAAGCTTATGAACATGCCGATGTTTTTCTGCCGAAACATAATGATTATGTTCATGCTCGTGCTCGATTGTGTGCGAATGCGTGGAACCGTCATGGGTATGGGTAATGGTATGCGTATGCGCGTGTTTGTGCTTTTGCGCCAGCGTATCGACAACTACGATTGCCGTACCTATAATCATAATACAAAGCCCGAGGAAATACGCCCATGTAGGTTTTTCGTCAAAAATCATGAACGAGAGAAAGGTGCCTATAAAAGGTGCGATGGCATAATAGGCACTCGTTTTAGACGCTCCTATCATGCCTTGCGCTTTGATATAAAAGAATATGCTTAATCCGTATGCCACAAAGCCTAACGCTAATGCCAAAGCGAAATACCCGATACTTGCAAAGTTTTCTCTTAAGCATATTGCAACGATTAAAGAGCCTAACCCAGAAAAAATGCCTTTCAAGAAAACGACGTGATAGGTGTTTTTGTCCGACAGATTTTTGGTGCAGTTGTTTTCCAAGCCCCAGCACAGCGTTGCAAGCAGGACGAGTATTGCTCCCCACGAAAACTTGAACGCGGTGATATCCTCAAAGGACAAAACAAAGCTGGATAAGGTAATGAGCGCGATTGCAAACCACATTCGTTTGGAGACCGTTTCCTTGAACACGAACAAGGCAATCAAGGACGTACATACGATTTCAAAATTATTAAGCAACGACGCGTTGGAAGATGCGCTGTCGAGCAGTCCAAACATAAGTAAAATCGGTGCGACTACGTCCAAAACAATCATACCCAAGACGTTGGGTAAATCCTTTTTTGTTATCTTTTCGTACGCATTGTCCGCTTTCTTTTTGGTGAGCAGAAAAACGATGCCGATCCCCAGCCCTGCGCCCAAATACAAATAGGACGCCATCATGGTCGGCTGGATATACCCAAGCAACAACTTTGATAACGGAATATTGATTGCGTATAACCCTGCGGCTAATATTGCAAAAAAGATAGCTACTACTTTTTTATGCATAAGCTTGCCTCACTTTTTCCAAGTAGCAGGGCGGAGCAAGATCAACATGGGGAAAAGCTCTAACCTGCCTGCCAGCATATCGAACACGAATACCAGCTTGGAAAAATTAGAATAGAACGCAAAATTCCCCGCAGGGCCTACTTTGCCAAGTCCAGGCCCGATATTGTTAATCGTTGCAAGCACGGCGGTGAAGTTGGTCACCAAGTCCTCACAGCTCAAAGAAACGAGGAACAAAGATGCCATAAAGATAAGTAGATAAATCACCAAGTACGCGTTAGTGTTTCGCACGACCTCGTGTTCGACGATACGCCCGTCCATGGTAATTTTCTTGACCTGTTTAGGGTGGAGCGCCCTCTTCATTTCATGCGTAGCGCCTTTATAGAGCACGACCACGCGCGACACCTTAAAGCCGCCGCCCGTACTGCCTGCGCACGCGCCGATAAACATACACAGCACCAAAATGAATTTAGAGAAAGCAGGCCATAAATCGAAGTTTGCCGTCGCAAAACCCGTCGTCGATACAACGGATGCAACGGAGAATGCGGAGTAGCGAATAGCGTCCCCTACGGCGTAATCGTAGAGCGTACTTGCCGTCAAGCAAATATTAAGCGTAATCAAGGTGACTGCCGCAATCACAATCCCCAAGAACACCTTAATTTCCAAGTTAAACGCAGCTTTAATCTTACCGCAAAGGATAAGGAAATACGCGTTAAAGTTCAAAGAGAACAAGAGCATGAACAGGGTGACAACCCATTGCAAATAATGCGAATACCCGGCAAACCCGTCCGCCTTAATCGCAAAACCGCCCGTACCTGCCGTTGCGAACGCAGTATTGAGGGTATCGAACAAAGGCATACCGCCGCAAAGCAGGAAAAGCATCATAAGCACGGTCAACGCAAGGTAAATACCATATAAAATTTTCGCCGTTTGGCGAACCTTAGGCACAAGTTTGCCCACAACGGGGCCGGGGCTTTCCGCTTTCATAATGTACATATTGCGACCGCCGCTCAAGGGCAAGAACGCCATGATAAACACCAAAACGCCCATACCGCCTACCCAATGGGTAAAACTGCGCCACATGAGCAGGGATTTGGGCAGCGCCTCTATCGCCTCGCCGCTTGCAAATATCGTTGCTCCCGTAGTGGTAAAGCCCGAAGTCGCCTCAAAAAGCGCATCAATGTAGGAAGGGATTGCGCCCGACAGTCAGAAAGGCAATGCGCCGAACGCACTCAAAACAATCCAGCTCAAAGCGACGATGACCATGCCCTCTTTGGCGTAAATGGCGTTGCTCTTGGGTTTCCCCAGCATACAAATTCCGCCCAGAGCCACGCACAAGAGCAAGGTTGCCAAAATGGATTGCAGTGTCACCCATTCCGCATATACGACTGCGGTTAAAGTAGGTACGAGAAGAAATATCCCTTCAAATACCAACAGCCAACCGAGTACTCTTTTAACAATAGAATAATTCATAACTTACCGTAAAACCTCTGTAATGTCCTGCAAGCCCAACAGCTTGGAAACGATAACCACTCTATCTCCTGCCTTGATAATATCCTGACCTCTGGGAATGATAATCTCGCCCTCTCTGGAAATAGAAGCCACCAAAACGCCTTTCTTCAATTTCAGCTCGCAAAGAGGCTTGCCTGCAATCGGGGAGTTCTCCTTAACGATAAATTCGCACGCCTCGACCTCGTCGGGGATAAGATTATACAGCCGTTCGACATTACTGCCCATAGCGTTTTTGGTCGCGCGGACAAACCGCAAAATCTCGTCCGAAGTAATGTTCACGGGGCAGATTACGGTATCTAAATCCAAACGGCTTACCACGCCGTCGTAATCCGAACGGTTGATTTTGGTAATCAATTTGCCCTGACAAGCATCCTTTGCGTAAAGGGAGAGCAAAATATTCTCCTCGTCCACTTCGGAGAGAGTGACGAATGCGCCCGCCGTTTCCAATCCCTCTTCCATGAGCAATTCCTTATCCGCAGGATTGCCGTTAATGACGTCCGCTTTTTGCCAACGGGTGCAGAGCTCCTCGCAAATCTTATAATCCTTTTCGATGATTTTTAAATCCACGCCCGACTGTTCTAAAATTTCGCAAAGGTAGTGTGTCAACACACCGCCCCCCACGATTAGCGCACTCTTAATGGAGTGCCCCTTATAACGGATTTTTTTGAAAAACTCATTCGCCTCTTTGGGGGTCGCGATCATGGATACGATATCCTTTTCCTCGAATCTGGAATCGCCGTAAGGGATATACGCCTCTTCCCCTCGTTCAATCGTACAAACGAGGATATCGCTATGGTATTTTTCCATCATTTCACGGACAGTCAAGCCCGCAAGAGCACCATCCTTATTAATTCTAAATTTAATCAGCTCAACCCTGCCCTTGGCAAATTGTTCAATTTGGATTGCCGAAGGGAAACGGAGTACGCGCGCGATCTCTTCCGCAGCGGCGTATTCGGGGTTAATGACCATAGCCAGCCCCAGCTCCTCTTTAAGATAGGGCGCATCCTTGCTGTATTCAGGATTTTTCAAACGGGCAATCGTTTGGCAGTTGCCCTCTTTTCTCGCAACGACACAGCAAAGCAAATTCAGCTCGTCGGAGTCCGTGACGGCAATCAATAAGTCTGCCGCCGCAATCCCCGCCTCGCGTTGGATGGTATGGGTTGCACCGTTCCCAACCACGCCCATGATATCGTAGCGGTTGACCATATTTTCAACTTTTGTGCGCGAAATATCGATAACGGTGATATCGTTTCCGTCCAAATTGAGTTTTTCCGCAAGGTTTCTGCCAACCCTGCCGCAACCAACGATGATAATCTTCATACTGTCCTCTCTTTCTTCTCTTTAATCTTGCTTTTGATAGAAGTACGGTGTTCTTCGCCTGCCAAAAGGCGTATAATATTCTTACGGTGCGC
>JAFVTA010000033.1 GCA_017503525.1 Clostridia bacterium
CCCCCATTCAAAGAGGGAAGTGCGTAGCGGTCGTAGGCGGCGGCAACGTTGCTATGGACGCGGCGCGTACGGCAAAGCGTTTGGGCGCGGAAGTGCATATCATTTACCGCAGAGGGGAAGAGGAGCTTCCTGCGCGCCGTGAGGAAATCGAGCACGCAAAGGAAGAGGGGATTATCTTCGATTTACTTACCAACCCCACCCAAATTTTGGCAACCGAAACCACCGATCCCCGTTCGCCTTCGTACGGCTGGGTAGCAGGTATCGAATGCGTGCGTATGGAGCTTGGCGAACCCGACGAAAGCGGCCGCCGTTCGCCTAAAGTGGTCGAAGGGAGCGAGTTCGTAATCCCCGTCGACTGCGTTATCATGTCGCTGGGTACTTCGCCCAACCCCTTGTTGAAGGCGACTACCCCCGGGCTTACCACCCTTCGCCGCGGTGAAATTGCGGTAGACGAAGTGGGAAAAACCTCTATCGAGGGGGTATATTGCGGCGGCGACGCGGCTACGGGCGCGGCAACCGTCATTAAAGCCATGGGTGCAGGGAAAGTGGCAGCCAAGGCAATCGACGAGTATATTCAGGGCAAATAATTTATGCAAAACGAGCAACAAGCGAAAAAGGGATTTATGGAAAAGTTCGAGGCGTTCTTCGATAAGAATTACGCCTTGATTTTCGCGCCCATTTTCGTCTTGGTGCTGTATATGTCCGCGCTGTATACCAACGGCGTATATCCGTTTGGCGAGAAATACACGGGGGCAAGCTACGACTTGTCCGCGCAAATCTGTCCCTTTATCGAGCACCTGTTCGACGTCATGCAAGGAAAGTCTACCTTGACTTATTCCTACGCGATTGTCGGCGGCGCGGACGTGACGGGGACTTTTTTGTATTTTTTTATCAGTCCGTTTAGCTTTTTGTTCTTGATTTTCGGGGACGGCAGGGTGGCGCATGCCAGCAGTATCGTTATGACGGCAAAGCTTATGGCGCTTGCCTTTACGGGCGCTTGGTTTGCGAAAAAGAATTTCAAAGCCATTCCCGATTACCTTTGTATCGCGGTGGGGGTCGTTTACGCGTATTGCGGATACACCTTCGTTGCCAGTACCTATATCAACTGGGTGGACTTCTTAATTTATCTGCCCTTTTGCGCTTGGGCGTTTAAGCGGTTTGTCGATACGGGCAAGTTCTTCGCCTTCTCCGCGCTGGTTGCCTGCTGTATCTACACCTGCTTTTCGATCGCGTGTTTCTCTTTGTTTACGGTGTTCCCTGCTCTAATCGTTTACGCTTTATTGTGTGTGGGAAAGGAACGCAGAACGAAGTTCATCGCATACCTGTGCCTGTCCTTTGTAGTGGCGATTTTGTTGGCTCTGCCCGTGTTGCTCCCTGCGCTTTCGGCGTTTTTGAACAGCGCGAGAGGGGGGAGTATTTTTGAAAATCTTTGGTACGGCTTTGATAAGGAGACGGATGCAGGTATTCCCGAAAACTTCGATTCGTCGCAGTTCGTAGAGGACTATACCCGTTCGCTGTATAGAAAATGGTCGTATATCATTTGCGACAGTATCTTCGTGGTGTTGACTCTTTTTTGGTTCGTGCGCAGGGGCTTGAAGGATGCGTTTGCAAAATTCATGCTCGTCGCAGGAATTATGACTTTACTGCCCCTCGTCGTGGACGAAGCGATGCTGCTTATGAACATGGGCTCGTACATGTCCTATGCTTTGCGGTTTGGGTTCTTGAACGCGCTGTACTTCTTATCGGGCGCGTGCCTTGCCATAGACGGTTGGTGCTACGAGAAAAACCGCACCTTCGACGGTGAGGTTTTGATTAAGGAAAAGGAAGAGAAAAAGCATAATTACACCGTTTGGGTAGGCACGGGAATTTTGATTGCGGTCACCGCGGTATTTGCAGGCTTACTGCTTATCTACGCCGCTGGGGACGGCTATAAAAAGGTGCTTGGTTGGTTTATCAAGGACGGCGAGCTGTTAAAACAGTTAAACGGCTTTTCGAGTAGATTTGCCCACTCGTTAGGGGGTGCGGAAGGCTTGCTTTTGCCCTTTATTGCCGTGGCGGTTGTAGCGGTTGTAGGCTTGTTTATCGTGTCCATGAAAAAGGCGAGTCCGCGCACGCTTGCGATTGCGCTTGCAATCGTGGTGGGCTTGCAGGTGGTATTCTTGAACACGCACCTGGTCGTGGGCAATCGCTCTACACAGCATATCAAATTCGGCAGTTATGCAACGCTGTCCGCGGAATTGAACGAACGCGATAACAGCTATTTCCGCGTAAAGGACTACGGCAAAGTGACGGAAGACGACAACGGCAGCGAAACCCGTTCGGACGCTTGGACGGCGTGTATTCCGTTCACGGGGAACAGCAATTCGTTTAGCGTGTTCTCGTCTGTAATCGACGAGGATAACTTCGCTTGTTTCCAGTTGTTCGGGTACCTGGGCAACGGTAAAAATAGCTTTAAGAGTACCCATAACCTTGGCAAAACCTACCGCGCGGAGGCGTTCGGGGATTCGTTTATGGGGTATAAGTACTTCTTCGTACCCAAATCTCAACGTGAGGACGCGGAGAAAAAGGGGTATTTGAAAAAGGTTATGGCGGACGACGGGGAAACCCACCTTTCCTGCGGTCAGGGTTCGGATACCTACTACGTTTATGAAAATACGATCGTATTCCCTTCGGCGTATCGGGTGAATTACGGGGAGTTCCGTTTCCCTGCGGAGAATATCAGCGGAAACCGCAGAGAGAACCAAGAGGGGTTCTACGCCTTTTTAAGAGGAAAAACCCTGCAAGAAATGGGGGGCACGAGCAAGGTGACGGACGAGCTTGCAACGGAGCTTTCCGAGTATCTTTGGAGTAAATCGGCGGAAGAGGTGGAAGTCGGCGCAGGTCAAATCCGAGTTAAGATTACGGCAAAAGCAGGGGAGAGCCTGTTTATGAATTTCGTAGCCTCTAAGGGCTATAAAGTGACGGTAAACGGCAAGAAAGCCGAGCTTATCGACAACGATATGAAATTCCTTGCGGTGGATTTGGAAGAGGGAGAAAACGAGGTTATATTCACCTATTCTTCGCCGTATATCAAGTATATGGCGGTGGGGACGCTTGTAGGACTTACAGGACTTTGCGCCGTGGCGTTGGTGCTTAAAAAGACGAAAATTATAGATAGTCTTGCGCCGGTTATTGCATGGGCAGGTATCGGTTTGGCGGGCGCGGTATGCGCGTTCTTTATGCTGTATCCCAGCTGTGTGTTTGTCGTGAAATTATTTGCATTGCTTTTATAAATAAAAATTAAAAAAGTTGCAAAAAAGGGCGAAAAACGCTTGACTAATGAAAATGATATGTGTATAATGATTTATGCTGTCGAGCGAGGGAAATCGCAAAACGGCATAAGTACATTGAGGCGTAGCGCAGCTTGGTAGCGCGTTTGGTTAGGGACCAAAAGGTCGTGGGTTCAAGTCCCGTCGCCTCAACCAAAAAATACAGTACATCGTTGATGTGCTGTATTTTTTTATTATTTCGGCGTATGCGACGGGACTTGAGGGTGGGAGCCGTTTTGCGGGAGCAAAACGCTTTGCCTTACGAAATTTGGGCAATGAAAAACTTGACGGCAAAGACCGACGTTGATAACGTCGGGGCGGGGCGCGCCGCTAAAGGCGCAAGTCCCGTCGTCTCAACCAAAAAGTAAGTGAAATTTGTCTAAACGATAAACCGTTGTGATATTGAATTATCATATTAGCTTTAGTCATTTTGTAGTTCTACCCTATAAAAATGGGGCGATTTTAGAGATTTTATAGCAAAAACGGATAGTCAATCGACTATCCGTTTTTTTTATAGAAAAAGCCTTCTTCTATGCAAACAGTTTTTTGAACCAGTTGATTATATTTTGGAAAAATCGCATAACAAGATTGAGGAAACTTGTGGGCTCCGTTGGTTCTTCAAGCGGTGGATTGTGCGTATCGTTGCCGTCCGCGCTGGAACTTTCTTCGTCTGGCTCCAAACTGCTGTCGCTGGAACTTTCTTCGTCTGGCTCCAAACTGCTGTCGCTGGAACTTTCTTCGTCTTTCTCTAAACTGCTGTCGCTAGAACTTTCTTCGTCCTCGCTATCACTCGGCGGTTCTAAACGCTCGGGGCAGCCCTTAAACGAGAGCCTTGATTTCCGCACTTCCAGTAGATCGATAAGCAAATCCAGCGTCGTTTGCGCCGAGGCGGCGGTATGTTCCTTGAATTGAGCAAGCTCGTAAAGGGTTTTATCGAGGGACTCTATGCTTTGTTCCCCGATTAAGGAAATCTCTTGCATTTCGCTCATAAAGGCGTTGACGGCGGCTGGGGATTCGCTGTTGGCGGTGAGCTTATCGGCGATAATGCTCGTTGAGGCATGGATTAGCCTATCCGTAGCCCAGTGGGGGAGGGCGGATGGCTTGACGGTTCCGTATTTATTAGATAAAAACTCGGAGTAGTTATGTGCAGGGGTAAAAAAGGTCTTTGCAGAATCGAAGAGTACAAAGCCGTCCGCGCCGCAGCGTTCGCTGGCGCCGATATGTTTTTCAAGCTCGCTTGTGCTTTGGTTGTGATAGGTCGTATATAATCCGGTGTAGCAATATACCCCTTCAAACTTTGCAAGCATATCGGAAAGCGCAGAAGAGATTTGGTCGGCGGCGTAGTGGTATACCATGGGCGTGACTACGTCAATATAGCCATTCTTTACCCAAGAGATAAAATCCTGCTTTTTTTGGTTGTAGGCTTTGGTGATGTCAGGGTGAATGGCAACGGAAATGATACAATCTTGATACTTCTCGTTGACGGTTTCGGAAACCTCTTTTATGAACGAAGTGACTTGTTCTGCGCGGTAAGCCGTCCATTCGCTAACGAGGGAATTTGCTTTGATTTGCGCTTTAAAATTCTGGATTTTATTCTCTTCATTGACGGTAAGATTGTATTTCTCGGCGAACGCAGACATGGCGACGTCGGTATAGCCGCTGTCCGTACCTGCGGAAAAATCGGAAACGGGATAGCGTATATAATCGAGGTTTAATCCCTTGATATCGGGTGCTTTTGTAAGTATTTCCTTGTAAAGGCGTAAGAGGTAGCCTCTTGCGCTGGGGTTTGCAGGGTCGAAGAAAATATATCCGCCAAGGTCGGCGCCTTCGGTAGTGTGTCTAATTTGACCGTGTTCGTTTACGAGCAGCCAGCTGGGGAAAAATTTGACCAAGGATGCGCTTTCGTTGATTCCGATATAAAAGGATTCTACCCATGCGTGAACCTCGATATCTCTTTTTTTTGCCTCGGCTGTAAACGCCGTCAAATAATCGGGGTAGCTGCCGAAATCGTATTGATCAAAGCCCGTATAATAAGGGGCGAGATTTGTTTTAAAGACGGTCATGCCATGGTAAAAGGTTTCTAAAAATACCATATTGATACCGCATTCTTTCATTTCGTCTAATACGGAGCAAAGTCCTTGCAAAGTGTTTTCTCTTCCGCTTGCATTCGGTCTATGCCATACGCCTCGTGCGGCAATGCTGGAATACTGTGTTTCGCGGCTTTCTTCGGCTCGTATGGCGGACACGGTGCCGAAAGGACTGCTTATGAAGGTACACACGCATATAAACCATATAATTATTTTCAAGAAAGTTTTTCTCATGACCATGATTCCTTGGATAAAGTTTACGTATTTGATTATAGTATAGCTTAAAACGACCTCAAAGTCAAGATGTGTATCACAACTTTATTGTGGTTTGTGCGTTTTTCGTATTGGCGCTGTAAGTAAAAACAACGGATAGCCAGTAGGCTGTCCGTTATTTTTTTCGCCAAAAGCGGAAACCCTGCCAAAAAAAGAGCGCGCTCCATTTTAAAATAAAAATCTCGTTTTCATCTTGCGTTTTGTATTCTTTTATGTTATACTTGAATTAGATAATCATCATAAGGGCGAAATGGAGCCTAATTGCATAGGAGGTTGTTATGAAGAACATACGAAATGCTTTTCTTTTCATACTTTCCGTTTGCGCGCTATTTATATTTTCGTCCTGCGCGCTGTCGGGCGGCGGACAGGATACGGAAAGGGGCTGCACAACACATATGTGGGACGTCGGAAGCGTACAACGGGGAGCAACCTGCTTTGAAGAAGGCGAATATATTTATCATTGTCTTTATTGCTTGGAAACGAAGCTTGAGAGTATTCCGCAGCTTGAGCATACCTATTACGACGGCTGGATTGATGACGAAGAATATCACTATCATTTGTGTTATTTGTGCAGTCAAGACGTAAAGGACAAGGAAGCGCACAGCTGGGACGAAGGGGTGGTGATTGAGGCTACCTGCACGCAAAGGGGGAGCGTCACCTATACCTGCACCGTTTGCTTTCATACCAAGACGGAAGAAATCCCCCAGCTTGAGCATACCTATTCGAACGAGTGGACGATAGACGAGTGGCAGCATTATCACGCGTCGACCTGCGGTTGCGAGGACAAGCGCGCGGACGCCGAAAATCATAAGTGGGACGAGGGTGTAGTGATTACTCCTGCGACCTGCGTTGAGGACGGAAGCGCGCTGCATACCTGTACCGTTTGTTCGGCGACGAAGGTATTTACAATCCGTAGAACCTATGAACACATTTGGGACGACGGCGTTGTCACTCCGCCTACCTGCACGGATATGGGATATACTACGCATACCTGCACAGTTTGCGGACATAGCGTTAAAGGCAGCTACGTCGGCAGCATTTCGCATGAATACATACCGTCCATCACTGCGCCCACCTGTACGGAAGAGGGGTATACCACCTATACCTGCTCGGGTTGCAACCATAGCTATAAATCAAATTATGTAGCCAAGACTGGGCATTCCTATGAAACCAAGGTCGTTTCACCTACTTGCTCGGCGCGTGGTTATACGGTCCATACCTGTACGGCATGCGGCGACAGTTATCAAGACACTTATACGGATAGACCGCCCCATTCCTACGAGGTTTATTGCATAGAGGAACCGACTTGCACCGCTAGAGGCTACACAATCTATAAGTGCTCGGTATGTTTTATTAAGCATTATGACGATTACACGTCGATGATTCCTCACCCGTACGAGAGCGTTGTTATCGAGCCGACCTGTACGGCGATGGGATACACCGTGTACACTTGTTCGGCGTGCGCAGATACCTACACGGCGGATTACACCGATATTATAGACCACGATTACGAATTTGTTTCCGCAACCGAGTCAACCTGCACCGAGTCGGGCTATCGCTCCTACGCATGCGTCGACTGCGGGGCTACAA
>JAFVTA010000034.1 GCA_017503525.1 Clostridia bacterium
TAAGTAAATACATGGGGCATAGTGATTCTACAATTACGTTAAAGGTGTACAGTCATTTTATTCCCGATACGCAGGACAGGGCGTTAGACGCTTTAGATATGGTATTAACAATGTAGAATAATGCAGAAGGGGACAACTGTCCCCTTCTGCTGTAGTATTTTGGGATAAACGGATATTATTCAGTGTGGCAAGCCTTAGATCTTTTAGGATTTTTGTGTAAAAGGCTTGCATAACTTATTTAAACATGATATAATTTATTTCAAGAATACCTTTCAAATATGAAGTCTAGTATAAAAAGAGTACAATTTTTAAATAGAAATAGCATATTGAAATAAGGTTTTTTAAGTTAAACCAAGCTTATGAAAGATAAACCCGCGATGAATTGAGCGATTTGAAGGAGTTTTTGGGCGTCTTTGTGGATAAGTCGCAAATGACCCTATCTCCTAAGGGACAATTATGAGTTCGATTCTCGTCGGGAGTACCAAAATCATAAAAACAAAAGAAAAAGGAAGAAAAGATATGGCTACGGTGGACGTACAGGGAACGAAATTTTCGTTTTCCTTATTGCCTCTCAAAGCATTTTCAAGCGGTCATTACGCCCGTGCCCGTATAGAAATTCAAAACGAGTACGTGCAGTATGGGTATACCGTGGAAAAGCTTTTACGGGAGGATATGGAAGAATGGATTTTCTGTATGTTCCGCTTGCTTGCAGGGGCGTACGGCAGGGAATACTCGTTAAACTTTGAAAGGACGGGTATCCGTGTGGATTTATGCGCACACACCGAGGACGGGCGAGAGGTTTCCCGTGAAGAGAGAAGAAAGCAGGATTGTCTTATGCTCATTCACCTCGTATTAAAGTCCAAGGAAGGCGGTTTCTTGGGTGGCGCGCAGACCTTTATCTTCCACAGGCAAGATATAGAGAAATTCGCGAGTGCGATTAGGGAAGAATTTTATCAAATCTTTGAAAAATACGCGCGCGGCAAAGGTAAATATCTATTCGCTGGGGTAAGCCCCTACGAATACAAGGGCTGCAACTACTGGTATTACGATCCGTCGGGCAAGGCGAAGGCAGGCGATTACGTATGGATACGTATGGGCAGGCATAATAGAGAGCAGGTGGGTTTTGTGGATAGCGTTCGCTATTTTAGCGAAGACACCGCGCCCTATTCGCCCCAAAGCGTGAAGCAGGTCCTTGGGCTTGCTTTGGATAAAGATTGGAATAAAGATAATAAAGATAACAAGATATAAGGAGATATATCATGAAAAAACTTTTGGCATTTTTGGCATCTTTAAGCTGCGTACTTGGCTTAAGCGCCTGCGAAGGGCTTCCCGACGTACTGGGAAATCTTTTTGGCGATAAGGACTCGGAGAGCAGCGAAAAAACTCCTGCGAGCGTAGAAACGCTAGAGGTTATCGCTCAAGCGAAGCAAAAGAACGACTTTATGGCGTTGCTTGCGGAAAATACTTCGTTCGTGCTTGAACATAAAGTATTCGACGGTGAAGATACGTTTACGCGTAAAGACGCTTATCGTTATACGAAAGAAAATGATAAGCTCGTTTTAGACCATACCCAAACAACGGGTGAGGGCGAAGCTGCCTATTACGCCGCGTACATAGGCGGTATGTGCTACGTCACGTACGCAGACGGCAGTATGGCTTTGGAGATTTCTCCCGATAACGATTTCACAAGCGTTATGCTTGGGCTTGGGGAAACCATGTTTAAGGGGCAAACGTTGGACGGCGAAGCGGTTGTAGCAGGGGATACGATTACCCTTCAAACCGTGAAAAAGATTTCCGTAGCCGACGATAAGCAATCCCCGTATACATATAAATATACCTACGTATTTGAGGCGGACGATATGCAAATCGTAGGCGTTGACTATACGATTGTGGACAAGAAAGGGACGCAAAAGGGCAAGGGCGATATCGACTTTACGTTTAATGACGGCACCACGCCCAACCGTTCCGCTTACGAGGCGATTGAAAACGCAACGGATAAAAAGGAATTGACGGTTATCTACCACCCTAAGACGGTGAAAGAGAGAGAGGAAGTATACGAGCTTTCCTCTTCCGTTCAAATCATGATGGGTATGGATAGCAACGAAAAGCCGTATGCCTTCTATAAGAATAGAGGCTGCACGAAGGACATTGAAGATATGACTTCGTACTGGGCAGGTCAAGAGGACGTGAAAGTATACGCGACGGAAGCTAAACCGCAGGTATCCTTTGAATATACCCTCACGGAAGAATATCTCACGCAATATGCGGAAATGGTAGAAACGTTTGAAACCTTGGCACTTGAGGGTACGGACGTTGCCAATATCGAAGTTGCCTACGAGGATATGATGGACGGCTTTGAATATATTATGTCGCAGTACCAAGTCGCTACGGTGCTTTACTATTCGGATATGAAGGATGAAACCTTCACGGAGAATTACACGGCGTCGGAAGACGCGTATTACGATGCGTACAACGGGTACATGGATACCTTGCGTACCATGAAGGATTCGGATTCCCCTTATAAGGATACCTTCTTCGAGGGCTGGACGGCAGAGGACTTTGCGCAGCTTGAAGTAGACAACGAGGCGGAAACGCAGATTCAAAGCGAGATTAGCGAGCTTGAAATGCAGTATGAGCAGCTTGCAAGCCAAAACTCTAACGAGGCAAACGAGCTGTACGTGCAGGTTGTAGATAAATATCAACAGATTGCAGAGCTCTATGGGTATGATAACTATTACGACTACGCGGCGTTGAACGTTTACGGTAGAAACTATACGAAGCAGCAGCGCGAAGACTTCCGCGCTTACGTTGCGGAATACATTGCTCCGCTGTTAGAAAGCGTATACGGTGAGCTTATGACCCTTCTTAACGGCATGCCGTTTAGAGAACAAAATAGCTGGAGTAATTTTGTTGAAAGAGATTACAGAGAAAATGCCGAGAAGTATTTAAGCGGCTATATCGCAACGTTTGAGGGCAGCTTGAATAAGAAAATGAACGCTTTGTTTAATAAGAACGCGGCATTCTTTGCGACCTCGGAAAACAGCCTTGACGGCGCGCACGCAAACTATATCGATTACTACGAAGAGGGGTACACCTACTTTGGTATAGGGTATCAAAACTTACTTACCGTGGTACACGAAATGGGGCACTATGTTTCCTTCTATGCATACGATAATTCGGATTTGCCCTTCGACTTGGCGGAAGTGCACTCGCAGGCAAACGAGTGGTTGTTGCTTTCCTATTTGAGAGGAGCGTTGACGACCAGAAACGTATTCAAAGCAGTCGAGCTTTATAGAGCGTATAGCGGTATGTGGACAATGTTGTACGCAACCATCGTAGACGAATATGAAGAAGCCGTTTATAACACCGAAAACTTGACGGCGGACGCGCTTTCGGGCATTATGGCACAGATCGCGGCGAAATACGACGTCAACTGGGCGGGCCTCGGTTACACGCCTTTTGAGTACGCGCAGCTTGTGACGCTCACCTCGCCTGTATACTATTTAAGCTATGCGACCTCGGAAGTTGCCGCAATGAGCTTGTACCTCGTTGAGGCAGATCAAGGCTACGAGGCAGCACAGGAAGTATTCCGTAAATTGCAAGAAGAGGTTGACCTTTCCAAGAGCTTTGCGGAAATGGTGACGGGCGTAGGCTTATTGAACCCCTTCGCGGAAGAAACGTTTGTTAAATTTGTAGAGGTATTTGGGTAATAACCATGTATACAATTAGCCTGTTAGGCGAAAAATCCTTTAAAGTCAACGAGGGCGTCTTATTATTAGACGCCCTCGTTCAAAACGGGTATATCTTACCTGCGCCCTGCGGCGGCAACGGCATTTGCGGAAAATGCAAGGTGCAACTCGTGAAGGGCGAGGTTTTACACGCCGAAAAGGACGAAAACGGTTTCGTTTTGGCTTGTAAAGCGCGTGTAATCGGGGATATAACTCTCGCGTTGCCTCAAGAAAAAGGGTGCGGCTTAGACGAGTTTAACGGCGCGCTGTTGCAAGGCGAAAAAGAGGGACTTGGCGTGGCGCTGGATATCGGTACGACCACTTTAGCCGCTTGTTTAGTGGATTTGAAAACGGGCGCGGTGCAAGAGAAAATTTCCGCGCTCAATCCCCAAGGCGTATATGGCGCGGACGTGCTTAGCCGTATCGACGCCTGCTCGAGAGGTAAGCTTGTATCCTTAACTGAGCTTATTCGCGAAAAGACGGTTGAGCTTGTGGAAAAACTTGCCAAGGGTAAACCTATAGAGGAACTGGTGGTTGCGGCAAACACAACCATGCTGCACCTCTTTATGGGGGTAGACCCTACGCCGATAGGGGTGGCGCCGTTTACACCCGTATTTACGGCTGCGAAGGAAATCGAGGGGGCATGTCTGGGTTTACCGACTAAAAAGGTGCGCTTATTGCCCTCAATCAGCGCATATGTAGGCGCGGATATCACGGCAGGTGCGCTTGCTTGCGAAATGGGGCGCGGTGTAGAGCTGCTCGTGGACGTAGGCACAAACGGGGAGCTTCTGCTGTTTGACGGAAAGAGCCTTTGCGCCGCCTCGACGGCGGCAGGTCCTGCGTTGGAGGGCGCTTGTATGGATTGCGGTATCGGCGGCGTTTCGGGGGCAATCGATAAGGTGTTTATCAAAGACGGCGAGCTTGCGTTCACAACGGTGGACAACGCCCCTGCGAAGGGAATATGCGGCAGCGGATATATTGATTTGATTGCCGTGCTTATGCAAGAGGGCTTGATTGACGAAACGGGCGCATGGGACGAGGATAGCGATAGCAGCCTTTTGAAAAAGCTGGATTGTGACAAGTTCTATTTGACCTCTAATATTTATCTTTCGCAAAGGGATATACGGCAGTTCCAGCTTGCAAAATCGGCAATCCGCGCAGGCATAGAAACGCTGTTATCCATAAGAAATCTAACGCCGAAATCGCTGGATAAGCTATATATAGCAGGCGGTTTGGGTTATTATATGAACGTGAAAAACGCCGCGGCAGTCGGTTTACTGCCCCCTGCGTGCAAGGATAAGGCGCAGGCGGTAGGCAATACCAGCTTGGCAGGAGCAAGACTTTGTCTTTTGCAAGAAGGCTATAATCAAAAGGCAGCACAGATCGCAGGCGAAACGCAAACGGTGGAGCTTTCCTTTTCTCAAACCTTCCAAGAGCTTTACGTAGAGCATATGGCTTTGGGTAAATAAGCCGTAAAAGTACAATTTTTGTTTGTGAAATTCCGTTGACAAGTAGCATATAGAGTGCTATAATACAATTACAATTAAAAACGAAGGATAGGTACGCCTTTTGCGGAAGGCGTTTAATAGGGAAGAGAGAAATCGCCGTATAAGGCGAGTTGCTCCGCTGCCCCCGCAACCGTAAGAACGGCTGTCTTTATCCACTGCGTAAGTGGGAAGGATAAGGACGGGCGAAAGCCAAGCTGTTGTAAGCCGGGAGACCTGCCTAACCTTTCAGATTAACGATTTTCCGAGGGGAAGCGGAAAGGAGTTCAAACACCGCGGTTTTGCGGTTTGTTTTGTGTGCTTTTTTTCCGTTTGCTTTCGGCAAGCGGAATTTATTTTTTGGAGGGCGTTTTATGAAACGCAAACTGTATTCTTTTTTATCTCTTATTTGCACCTTTGTGATTAGCGCAGTGCTTTTGTGCGGTTGTAGCTTGCTTGGAAGAGAAACCTCTTCTTCCGCAAGTGAATCTATTGTACAAGAAGCAACGGTAAAGGCATCTGTTTTGGAAAAGACGGGTACCATGGTCGTGATTAAAGTGGAAAAAGCGGAAGAAGATACCACTTTGATGGACATTATGGACTTGTTGAAGGCAAGCGGTGAACTGGATTTCAAGGTTGTAAGCGGTATGGTAAGCGAGTTGAACGGCGTGGCGAATCCTGCGGATTATTCCTCGTGCTGGATGCTGTACACCTCGGATGCGGAGATGTCTAATACTGCTTGGGGTACGGTGGAGTATAACGGTATGGCTATGGGCAGTGCAATATTGGGCGCGGATACGCTTACGGTTATTGCAAATGCATATTATGTTTGGAGTTTTCAATCTTTTTAACGTATGAAAAATCAACAACGGCAATTACATAAGAAGGGGGCTTTACGCTCCGCAAAAGAGAGCGCCTACGTAGCGGTATTCGTGGCGCTCTTGATTGCCGTACAGCTGGCGCTGTCCGTACTGCCGGGGGTGGAACTCGTCACCGTTTTGTTCGTTGCGTTTGCCTTTACCTTCGGAATAGGCAGGGGCATGGTCGCGGCGACGGCGTTTTCTATCGTCAGGCAGCTCGTCTTTGGGTTCTATCCCAACGTATTGATTTTATATTTATTGTATTATAATTTATTAACCTTGCTATTCGGGGCGGTGGGGAAACGAGTAAAAGCGCCTCATAAAAAACTGGTTTTTATCGTTTTACTTGCGTGTCTTTGCACCGTTTGCTTTACGCTGTTGGACAACGTGATTACTCCGCTTTGGTACGGGTATACAAAGAGGGTGGCGAAACTGTATTTTAAAGCCTCTTTAACCTTTATGTTGCCGCAAATCGCTTGCACGGCGATTACGGTAAGTGTGTTGTTTTTGCCTCTATACGGCGTGTTTCGCCGTTTAAAATAAAAGACGTTCAAATGAACGTCTTTTATTTTTATCGATACGCCTTCGGCGAACAGCCGACGGCGTTTTTAAATTGTTTTATAAAATGGCAGGCATCGTAGTAGCCCAGCGTTTCCGCAATTTCTGCGATAGATAAATCGGAGGTGCGCAGTAGGATTTTCGCTTGATTGATACGGGCATTGAGCAAATACTGCGAAAAGGTGACGCCTGTGATTTGATGAAAAAGCTTGCCAAGATAGGTAGGGGAGTATCCGTATTCCTCGGCGAAGAGCGCGAGCGCGTTTGCGTTTTGCGGATGTTCGTTGATTTTTCGGCAAATACGGCGTATACACGCGGCGTGTTCGTTTTGCACGGCGCTGTTGCCGTGGGTGGAGGGGGAAGAGAAGAATTCGCGTAATATCACCCTCAACCAGTCGCACGCTTCGTCCTTTCGTCCGATGTTATACGCTGTGACCGCCTTGTGCAAAAGTTTCTTGAAGAAGTTTTGATCGGCAATATATTTTTTGGTTTTAAGATAAGGGAATACCTTGTTATCGCCGTCCAAAAAGTCGAAATGAATATTGATCGTCAATAACGGATCGTTGGGATCGTGCCTTCCGCAAATATTTGTATTTGGCGGTAAAAGAAAGCAGGAGCCTTCTTCTATGCTGAACACCTCTCCGCCAACCATAATACGTCCCTTTCCGCGGAAAACCGCCCAAAGATCGTAATCTCCAAAGCCTTCCGCCTCCCAGTGCCATTCCGGGGGGCAATCGATTATACCGCAGGAGTTGATTTTGTGTGAATAGTTCATGCGATACCTTCTCCTAATATTGTCCATATTTGATATGACAAAAAATGAAATCACATTGTTTCATCTGTGATATTGTTTTTATTTATAAACACCGCTATAATAAGCTTGATAATTTTATTATATAATTCACGATAGGTTCTGTCAAGTAAAGAGAAGAAAAATATCGCAATTTTACAATTTTTTGTCTTTATTATATATTGTCATCCGTTCGTGAAGTCATTATAATAAAAGTATCCAATTTTTATAAAGGAGAAAAATATGGCAATTTTAGAAGAAATGAGCGCCCTTTTACAAAAGGGGAGAGCTGCAAAGGTAAAGGAGCTTGTGGTGCAGGCATTGGAAGAAGGCGTATCGCCCGAGGCGATTTTGAGCGAGGGCTTGCTTTCGGGTATGTCTATCGTCGGCGAAAAGTTTAAGAGAAACGAAGTATTCGTACCTGAAGTTTTGGTCGCAGCGAGAGCGATGAACGCAGGCGTAGAACTTTTGCGCCCCTATCTTGTCGAGGCTGGCGTAGAAAGCAAAGGGGTTGCTGTTATCGGTACGGTTAAGGGGGATTTGCACGATATCGGTAAAAACCTTGTAAAAATGATGTTGGAAGGCAAGGGTTTGGAAGTGCACGATTTGGGTGTAGATGTTTCTGCGGAAACCTTCGTGCAAAAGGCAATCGAATACAATGCAAAGGTTATTTGCTGTTCCGCACTTTTGACGACGACGATGGGTGAAATGAAAAACGTCGTAGAAGAGGCGAAAAAGGCAGGTATCCGCGATCAAGTAAAAATTATGGTCGGCGGTGCGCCCATCACGCAGGAATTCTGCGATCAGGTAGGCGCGGATTACTACACCGCAGACGGCGCGTCGGCTGGTGACGTGGCGCTTAAAATTTGTTTGGGAGAAATGTAAGAGGGTATCCTTATGAACATGAAAGCGTGGCTTGAGGAAGTCAAGCAAAGCAAAGATAAAAAACCTATGCCCATTTTGTCCTTTCCCTGTGTAAGCCTTATGGGCGTAAGCGTGAAAGAACTTACGTCAAACAGCGATTTGCAGGCAAGGGGGATGAAACTCGTTGCCGACCGTCATGATACGTTGGCATCTGTGAGTATGATGGATTTATCCGTTGAGGCGGAAGCGTTTGGCGCGCAGGTGCGCTTTGCGGACGATGAAGTGCCTACCGTGATCGGCGCGCTCGTCACCGACCCCGATGAGGCGGATGCGTTGGCGATTCCTTCGGTGCAGGCAGGGCGTTGCGGACAATACGTGGATGCGATCCGTAAGGCGAAAGGACTCATCACGGATAGACCCGTGTTTGCGGGCGTTATCGGTCCCTTCTCTTTGGCTGGAAGATTGATGGACGTTAGTGAGGCGATGGTCAATTGTTACGTAGAGCCGGACATGGTACATACCACGCTTGAAAAAGCGACGGAATTTTTGATCGCGTATATCAACGAATTTAAAAAGGCTGGTGCGAACGGCGTCGTTATGGCAGAGCCTTTGGCAGGTATGCTTTCGCCTGCGCTTGCGGAAGAGTTTTCGGAAACGTACGTACGTAAAATTGTAAATGCGGTACAGGACGACGGGTTCTTGTTGATTTACCATAACTGCGGAGATAATATCCTTTTGATGATAGATTCCATTTTACGTACGGGGGCGGCGGCGTACCATTTCGGCAACGCGGTCAAAATGAGCGACATGCTTGCACAAATCCCCCAAGACGCGATTGTTATGGGCAACGTTGACCCGGCAGGGCAGATTAAAAACGGCACCCCCGAATCGGTGAAACAAGCCACAAAAGAGATTATGTCGGAGTGTTGTTCGTATCCCAACTTCGTGATTTCTTCGGGATGCGATATTCCCCACGAAAGCCCTTGGGCGAACATTGACGCCTTCTTTGAGGCGGTAGACGAGTTTTACGGGAGTTAATTATGGAACAACTCGATAGATTGCTGGACTATTGCGAATCGATTGCAGACCCGAAAAAATTGCACAAAAAATAGAAAATCAAAAGAGGAGTTTGCGCTTTGAAGAAGCGGAACGCCCCTGCGTTCGCATCGACTATGCCCACCCCGTTTTTAAGAGATTCTCCATTGAGGAGATTCATGAAGACGTGGAAAAAATGATGTATAACGAGCTTGTTGGCGCGATTCCGCAGCTTGAAACGGAGGACGGGGGCATACCCATGCTCCGCGCGAACTATGGGGTAGGTATGTTGCCTTCCGTATTTGGCGCGAAATGCTCTATCGTCAACGGCAATATGCCTTGGTGTGAGCATATGGGCAAAGAAGGGGTACAAGAACTCTTAAAAAAGGGTGTGCCCGATTATAGAACGGGGTTCGGGCAGAAAGCCATTGACACGTATGCGTTTTATGCGGAGAAATTAAAGAACTACCCTAACTGCCGTGAGGCGATTAAATTCTATCACCCAGACTGGCAGGGGCCCTTCGACGTAGCGCATTTGCTCTTTGGGTCGGATATTTACATGGAAATGTACGACGATCCCGATTTTATCCACGAGTTTATGGAGTTGATTTGCCAAACGTATATCGACGGTATGCGTAAGCTTAAGCCGTACTTAAATGACGAGGACGGGGACTTCGTATACCACTGGCAACACCTTTTCCCGGGGAAAATCGTGCTTCGCAACGACTCTGCGGTTAATCTTTCTCGAGATATGTTTGAAGAATTTGTCCTTCCCTACGACGATAAGGTGCTTGGCGCGTTTGGGGACGGTTCTATGCATTTTTGCGGCCGCGCCGACCACTGGGTATTTGAGATGGCAAAGGATAAGTATATCCGCGGTTATAACGTAGGTTATATGGGCAAGCTGGAATTCGGTCAAGCGTACCTTGATTTTATCAAGCACGCTTATTACGATAACAAAAAGCCCGTGGTAGCCTATACGCTTGCGCGAAAAGATTTGGAAGATTTCGACTTCCGCAAATACCGCACGGGGCTTACCTATAACCTTTGGGCGGCGGATAAAGAGGACGCCAAGTATCTCTTGGATATAATTGAAAAGAAATCGAGGTAAAATATTATGAAATGGACGCGTGAAGAATATATTAAACACATGACTTTTGAAAAGACGGAAAGACAGATGTTTGTTGAACTGTTCGGGCCTTTAATCCGCTTAGACGAGGAATGGAGAGAACAAGGTGCAACCGAAGAGGAGATAGGCATGGTCGGGTTTGACTGGGATTTCGTGCCTGTTGTAAACTGCGGCGGACATACGGGTATTCTGCCTGCATTTGAGCGCCGTGTGTTAGAGGATACGCCCGAGTATACCATTTCCACCGATGGCTACGGAAGAAAGGTGAAACTATCCAAGGGATATGCAACCATTCCTTTGCCTTTGGATTATCCCGTAAAAACGATGGACGACTGGCTTAAAATTAAGCCTAGATTTGAATACAGCGAGGATAGAATCGACTGGGCGCAGGTGGAACGCGCAAAGCAGCTCCAAAAGGAAGGTGTCTTGGTGCTTGCTTGGATGGAAGGTGGCTTCGATTTGCCGCGTGAGCTTATGGGGGAAGAGGGCGCGTGTATTGCGTACTACGAAGACCCCGAGCTCATGGAAGATATCCTTGCTACCGTAGCGGACACGACTTATAAAGTGTTGGATAAGATTAGCGACCACTTGTTGATAGATAATCTTTGTACGCACGAGGATTTGGCGGGTAAATCGGGTCCCTTGGTTGGCCCTTCGATTATCGAGGAGTTTATCAAACCTTACTATCGCAAGATTTGGGATATGCTTTCGGCAAAGGGGACGAAACTGTTTAGTATGGATAGCGACGGGAATATGAACCCCGTTATTGACGCGTTTTTAGATTGTGGGGTAAATATCATGTATCCCATGGAGCCTGCCGCCGGCATGGATATCGTTGAACTTAGAAAGAAGTATGGCAAAAAGGTTGCATTTAAAGGCGGTATAGATAAGCACGTCCTGCGCAGTTCTAAAGAGGAAATAAAAAAAGAGCTTGAATATAAAATGCAAGCTCTAATGCAAGAGGGCGGAGTATGTTTTGGTTTGGATCACCGTATCCCCAACGGCACGCCTCTTGAAAATTATAAGTATTACATTGACACTGCAAGAGAGATTTTGGGAATGCCGCCGCGCGATAAAGATAAATGCGGCTGGGCAAGACAAGCCTTTTAAACAAAAAACGGGTTGACTGAAATGGTCAACCCGTTTTCATTTACGGATATACGGTTAAAATAATGGACTGATCGTAGTCCCCGAAACGCTTACCAAAGAGGTTGGTTCCCCCTCTATGGACGGCGTTTTCTTTTACGCCGATTTTTACTTTATGTGGGGGGGGCAGTGTCGAGTTTAAAGTCGTCTATGGTGGTATTGCTTACCTGCGTATTGTTCAAAAATGTCCCGTTTTTATCGATGGTAATTTTATATAAAAGCCCGTACTGCGTACTGTTGATATACCAGTCCTTGGGGGTGTATCTGCCTCTTCGTCCGCCGAAGTCCCCGGGGGAAAGGAAGGTGAGAAGGTCGATACCGTTTAACAAGACAGAGATATCCGAGGGCCAGTCCTCGCGGTGGTAGGTGATTTCCGAGCAACATTCAAAAGAAAGCTCTAATTTGGAAAGACTTTTTTTATAAAGACGGTTGATAAAGTTGTAGCTAACGAAACCGTGGTCAAACCAAAGGCATTCGGCGCCGAAACGCTCGGTGGTGAAAAATTCGTGGTGATTGTCGACTGCCAGCATTTCCGTCCGGCCCGTGATTTGGTTGATGACGTTTAATCCGCAGGGGGCTTGTACGTCCGCTTCAACGAAGTGGCCTAAAGGGACCCCTCGGAGAGCGTCGCCTACGGCTCGCGCGAACCCTTTTACGGGTTCTCGTCCCTGCCGTCAAACAAAAAACACCCCCAAGGGGTGTTCTTTGCTGGTGGACGATCAGGGACTCGAACCCTGGGCCCATTGATTAAGAGTCAATTGCTCTACCAGCTGAGCTAATCGTCCATGTGGTGGTCCATCGGAGGCTCGAACTCCGGACACCTTGATTAAAAATCAAGTGCTCTACCTACTGAGCTAATGGGCCGATGGTATATATTTTATTCCACTTAAGTGGCTGGGGTGGCAGGATTTGAACCTACGAATGCCGGAATCAAAATCCGGTGCCTTAACCACTTGGCGACACCCCAATGGATAAATGGGGCGGGCGACAAGAATCGAACTTGCGACCTCCAGGGCCACAATCTGGCGCTCTAACCAACTGAGCTACGCCCGCCATGTACGCCATTTATTTGGTGCGCCTGAAGAGATTCGAACTCCTGACACACGGCTTAGAAGGCCGTTGCTCTATCCAACTGAGCTACAGGCGCATCTTAATAATGGTGGAGCGGGTGATGGGAATCGGACCCACGCGGCCAGCTTGGAAGGCTGGAATTCTACCATTGAACTACACCCGCATATCGCACACTTCACCTTCGTATCAACGACGCTTGTATATAATAGCACTATTATCATAAATTGTCAAATCTTTTTCGTGCAATTTCCAAAAAAAATCAAAAAATTTTTTAAGGGCGGTTATTTTCAAAAAATGTGAAAAAAATTCTTTTTAGAAAACTGTAAAAAGAATGCCCTCGTTTTGTTGCGCGCGCCTATATAAATGTGTTATAATACCGTTAGCGAATGAGAAAAAAGCCGAATCCCGAGCGGAAGAGGAGTACGAAAATATACACGTTGAGTACGCCAAGCAGGGGCATAATCACCATGAGCAGTAAATCCGAGCGTTTGTATTTTAATAAGAACATACTCACGTAAACGGTAATCGCGCCCCCAAGCGCGCCTGCGGTGAGCAATTTCCCAAGATACCGTTCGTTTTTAACGGGCGCGGGTTCTTGCGAGGCGGAAACGAGCGGCTGGGCTTGTCGTTCTACTTCTGCGAGGCGTTCCTTGTCCCGAAACCCTTTCACAAGCAAAAACGAGTAAAAGTTAACGGCTAAAATATAGGCAATCAAAAGCACGTATAAAATAATCATACTGCTAGTATGAGAAAAAAATAAAAAAAATAACGTAGGAGTTTTTACATAATGAAAAAAAGAGCATTAGTCAGCGTTTCCGACAAAGCAGGTATCGTAGAATTTTGCAAGCGCCTTGCTGCTTGCGGCTATGAAATTATCTCTACGGGCGGTACGGCAAAAGCCCTTAAAGAGGCAGGTTTGCCCGTTATCGGGATTAGCGAATTGACGGGTTTTCCAGAATGTTTGGACGGCAGAGTGAAAACCTTGCACCCGATCGTGCATGCAGGCTTGCTGGCGATGCGTTCCAACCCCGAACATATGGAACAGCTCGAACGCCTCAATATCAACACCATTGATATCGTAGCGGTTAATTTGTACCCCTTCAAGGCGACCATTTCCAAACCCGACGTCACCTTTGCGGACGCGGTGGAAAATATCGATATCGGCGGACCTACCATGCTCCGCGCGGCGGCGAAGAACTATCAAGACGTAGCCGTCGTCGTTGACCCCAAGGACTACGAAAGAGTGCTTTCCGAGCTTGAGGCAGGGGAGATCACCCTCGACACCAAGAAGTATTTACAATATAAAGTATTCGCGCATACGGCTGTGTACGATAGCATGATTTCCAACTATTTAGCGCAGCAGCTGGATATCCGTTTCCCCGACAGCATTACCTTTGCGTACGAGAAAACGCAGGATATGCGCTACGGCGAAAACCCTCACCAAGGCGCGTCTTATTACAGCGAGGAATTTATCCGCGCAGGCTCTCTTTCCAAGGCGAAACAGCTTTGGGGGAAGGAGCTTTCCTACAACAATATCAACGATGCAAACGGCGCGTTGGAGCTTGTCAAGGAATTTGGCGACGAACCTTGTGTAGTCGCTTGCAAGCATGCAAATCCCTGCGGCGTAGGTACGGGTAAAACCATTCACGAGGCGTATATCAAAGCCTATGAATCCGACCCTGTATCCGTCTTTGGCGGTATTTTGGCAATCAACGGTCAGGTGGACGAGGCTACGGCAACGGAGATCAACAAAATCTTCATTGAAATCGTAATCGCGGAATCCTACACCGAGGGCGCGCTGGAAATTTTGAAAGGTAAGAAGAATATCCGTCTTTTGGAATTGTCCGATATCAAGGCAAAGCGTGAGGCAAGCGCATACGACATGAAGAAAGTGTACGGCGGTTTGCTCGTGCAGGACTATGATAATACTTTGTTTGCTCCCGAAAATTTAAAGGTAGTCACCGACCGTGCGCCTACCGAAGCGGAAATGCAAGCGCTCCTTTTCAACTGGAAGGTAGTAAAGCATACCAAATCCAACGCAATCGTGGTGGGTAAAGCGGATAGAACGACGGGTATCGGCATGGGTCAGACCAACCGTATCTGGGCGGCGCAGCAGGCAATCCAGCACGCAGGCGAGGAGGTAAAGGTTTCGGTTATGGCAAGCGACGCCTTCTTCCCCTTCCCCGACTGCGTAGAGGAATGTGTAAAAGCGGGCATTACGGCGATTATTCAACCTGGCGGAAGTATCAAGGACCAGCTTTCTATCGACGCTTGCAACGCGGCGGGCATTGCGATGATTTTTGTCGGCGATAGACATTTCAAGCACTAATCCAAATAAAAAAATCCCACGGAGAAATACTCCGTGGGATAATTTTTTTTGCCCGTTGATAGGGGACAGGTGTGCGTTTACGCTTTCGTTGCCTTGTATTCTGTGATCGCTTGGGAAAGCTGATCGGGACAAGAAGTGTTGGCTCTGCAAAGAATGCCTTTAAGCAAAGTTTCAACTTCGTCCATGTGCTTGCCTTCTACGAGGCGAGCGATACCTTGCAAGTTGCCGCCGCAACCTCCGATAAAGCGAACGTTATGCAAACAGCCGTTGTCATCCACTTCAAACAAAATTTGTCTGGAACAAGTTCCTTTGGTCGAATAAGTAAACATAGTATATACCTTCCTTTTTGAGTATTTTTCGCCGCCGTAAGAAGGGGCGTATCACAAGCGGATTAATCCACTAACGTTTCATAGATAGCCGAATATAAATCGGATGCTTTGCTTTCCCAGCTCTTGTAAATATTTTGCGCCGTCTTTTTATCGGGAATAACGAATTTCAATTCAAGCATAGGTTGAACGGGTGCGATAATTTTCAAAAATACGGTGTACGTGCCGTCTACATTTTGATAATAATCGGCTTTGCATTCCTGACGGTTGCGCAGTTTTCCACTGTTATTTTTCACGAAAGAGGAGATTTCCTCGCGGATACTTTTGGGGATATTGATATAAAAGCTGTTCAAGCTCTCTCTGCCGTCGCCGGTAATGGCGTAGAGAGGCTCTTCTTCGGGGGAAGAAATACGGCAAATAAACCCGTCGTCCAAAAGACGAGGGATAAGCTCCTTACAGTCCATATAATTGAGCCAACCGTTTTCCGAAGTGCATACTTCCAAAATGGTGCGTTCGGAAAGAGCCGTTTCCATTTTATCGAATACGAAGAGCACGATTAACTTGTTGACGGAAGTTTCGCCTTGAATTTGCATTAGTATAACTCCTTAACCCGTCGTACTAAAATCGGTTTTGCTCTATTATACATAAAAGGGCGACTAAAATCAAGGTGTTTTGCCTAAAAATATTGATTATTTTTATTTTTTGTGGTATAATGACGAAAAAGGCGGATAATTTTATGGAATATATAGAAAAAACAGTCAAGAAAAATTATATTTATCAAGGCAAAATCTTAAATTTGCGCCGTGACGATGCGCTATTGCCCGATGGGACCCCTTGTGTGCGTGAAATTATTGAACACAGCGGCGGCGCTTGCGTGTTGTATATTGAGGACGACAAAGTACTCCTTGTCCGCCAGTACCGCTATGCGTACGGTGAGAGTATTTACGAGCTGCCTGCAGGCAAGCTGGAAAAGGGGGAAGACCCCATGCTCGCGGCGAAGCGAGAGCTTGAGGAAGAGGCAGGGGTGCGCGCAAAGCGTTTGGAGCTGTTGTTTGTCAATTACCCCACCCCCGGGTATACAAACGAGAAGATTTATATCTACCGCGCGTACGAGGGGGAGAAGGTTGCCTCGCATTTAGACGAAGGGGAGTTTTTGGACGCGGAATATATCCCGTTGGATAGGGTAAAGCAAATGCTTAAAAACGGGGAAATTCGGGACGGCAAAACGATTATCGCCCTGCAAGCGTATTTTTTGAGTTTATAAAATAAAGAGCGTAGGTTTTTCCTACGCTCTTTGCATGCTTAATTAATATTATTATTGCAAGCGGAAAATATCTTCGTATTCCGCTTGTAAAATTTCTTTAAACAAGATAATTTCGTCGGGATATAAATGCCTTTGTCCTACTTCAATTTTTGCTACTGCGCTACGCGTAATATCGCACCCTGCAAGTTGCAGTTTTGTTGCAACATATTCTTGCGTAAAGCCCATTTTCTCTCTTAACTTTCGTATATTATCGCCGACTTTCTTCTCTATAACAATATTCATAATTTTGTCCTAATTTTTGCTCCCAAACAAGAGCAATCTATTGACATAATTATATCCATTTGTTATAATAATATTGCACCTATATAAGCGCAATACATAATAGGAGAAAAATAAAGTGGCTTTGGTTAAATGTACGGATTGCGGTAAGCCTATGTCTAATACGGCACGCGTGTGTTTATATTGCGGTTATACGAGGAACGGGGAGTGTAGGTGGTGTAAGCATTTCGGGGGCGAAAAAGGCGCGATTATGGGTCGATGTCGGGCGGCGGATAGAGTAGATTTTGTTTTTAGCGATAAAGCGGTTTGCCCAGGGGTGCTTAAGAGACCGTTTTTCGATGTATTTGATTTCGTGGCGGAACAAATTGCAGCGGCAGAAAAGGCACAAAAAGAGAAGGCAGAGGAAGAAAAGATAGAGGCAGATATGCAGTGAACGCATATCTGCCTCTATTATTTAGGTTAAATTTTTAAAATCTCACACAGCTTTTCTTCCGCCTCTTCGTAGGTGTCGAAGTCGATAATGTAATCGCATATTTTTGCCGTTTGGTCTTCCGATTCAATGGCGATAATGCGGTTGACTTTGTCCTCATTCGAGGAGTTCTTTCTTAAAATGGAATCGATAAGTTTTTTCTTGTCGCGGTGGATATAAATCGTCACAACGTTTTTGAAGTTGGTCTTTAAGGACATTGCGCCGCAAATGTCCATGGTGGTCATCACGTGCTTGCCCTTGTTCAAAATCGCCTCGATATCTCCTTTGCAAGAACCGTACCCGTGCCCTGCGTACATGGTGGACTGGAACATTTCACCGCTGTCCTTCATTGCCAAGAAGGTGTCAATGGAAACGTAGTTGTACCAGTCGTTTTGCTCTACGGCGGTGGGGTCGTTGGTGGTATAGCTAATCAGCTTTTCAAATTTATCCGTTTTCGCCAGCACGCGCGAGGCGATTTTGGATTTACCGCTTCCCGACGGGCCGACGAGGACGACGATACTCGGCTCGCTAAAGAGGTCCGCCTCTTGGCGTACGCTGTAGCTGTCGGCGATAACCTCGACCATTTTCAAAAACTCGTCGTAGGTATTGACGGCAAGCACGCCCGTCGCCGCTTGGTTCCAAGGCGAACGCAAAAGGATAGGGTACTGCGCGGTAGAACGCAGTACGTTATGCATACCGTCGTCGAAGAGGATATCCACGCCGATTTTATCCTTGCGCGCGCCCATGTAGATATGGTCGGCGGGAATTTCGGGAAACTCCTCCAAAATGCGCTTTGCGCGTATACCCATAAATTCGGGCGGAATAGCGGTGGATACGAATACTTCCGTCATGTTAGAGAGTTTTTTCACGAACTCCTTTGCGCCAGCCATAACGGGCTGGGTGCGGTAAAAATCAGGGTCTTTGAAGAACTCGAAAATGGCGTCCGAACGCGTGCCTTGTTTTCCCCATTGCTTGATTTCATTAATGGAGATAGGGGGATCGAATTTATATTTTTCGTTGGCGAGCTTGACGGCGTACGCGGTACATTCCATTAATACGTCGTCGATATCCAAAGCCGTGGATAATCTAAACTTTCTGTTCATAATCTATTTGCTCCTTGACTAAAAAAGCAACTTTACCGCATTTGATACAGAAACACGGAAAGCTGCCCACATGCTTATTATATAGTAAGTTTTGGTAAAAATCAATACTTTTTTGAAAAATTGTTATGTTATTTTAGAAAATTTGGGCAAAACCTTGACAAAAAGTGTGGAATGTAGTACACTAAACGTACCACACAAATCGAATAAAACCACTTGCAGGTACGCATTTTTATTAATGGTAAAAATGCATACTCCTTTTTTGCGTACTTTAAGTGGCAAGATTTGTGTGGTGACAATCGGAGGTGTGTTTATCGTGCGTCTCTGATTGAGGCGCACTTTTTATTTACTTTTAGGAGGTTTTTATCATGGCTTTTTGCAGTAATTGCGGACAAAAGCTCGTAGACGGTGCGAAGTTTTGCAGCGGCTGCGGGGTTGCGGTAAGGCAGGTTGCCCAAGCGGTTGTGGATACACCCAAAGTGGAACATCAAGCCCCGAATAAAGAAGAACAAAGGAAATCTTTTTTTGACGGCGAAATACATAAATGCCCCAGTTGCGGTGAGGTATTAAATTCTTTTACGGGGAACTGTCCGTCCTGTGGGTATGAACTCCGTGGGGCAAAGGCAGTAAGCTCGGTGCAAGAACTTGCAAACAAATTACAAGAAATTGAGTCGAAACGCGGTAAGGAAACATGGAGCGATATCCTTAAACAAAAGTTTTTTCAACGCGGAAGAATTTCTTGGGTTGACCAAGAAAAAGTCACTCTTATAAAAAATTTTCCTGTTCCTAACACAAAAGAGGATATTTTAGAATTTATTGCTATGGCGTCCGCGCAAAAGCGTGCGTTTAAAGATGGTCGAGGGAACGAAATATTAGAAATATACGATGCTTGGGATATGAAAATGGAGCAGGCATTTGAGAAGGCAGTTTTACTATATTCCGACGATTTGTCGTATTTGGAAAGATTGAAGCTGTTTTTAGATAGAAAACATAAAAAAATAGTCAATAAAAAAGTTGCACGTGATACTCGAAGAGGGTTATTTAGCTAAAGGTGGCATTATGAGATTATTAACGAAAAAACAAACCATTCAAGTAAAATTCGGCGTACCGTATTTTGACGTATTCGACCCTCGCTTTACCGATTTTAGCGTACCCGTAGCCGTTCGAGGCGCAGTTAGCTTTCGGGTAAAAAAGCCAAAAAAATTTTTAAAGCTGTACGCGAGAGATTGCGCTACCATGGAAGAGTTTAAGGATAAATTGCGCGTTGCGGTTATTCGCTATGCGAAAGATTGCGTTGCAAACCTTCCCTTAAAGTATAACCTGCCTGTGGTGCAGATAGAAAGAAGAATAGGGGAAGTTAGCGAAGTAATTAGAAAAGAAATCGCTTCAAGGATAAAGAAGAACTTTGGCTTAATTATGTGTGAGGTGGACGTGACGAGTATAGAGCTCAATAAAACAGCCGACGGCTACTATCAATTAAAGGCGGTCACGCAAGACGTGGTCACGGCGAAGATAGAGGCTCAAACGGAAATCGAAATCAAGGACATGTACGATAGACAGCGTATCCAAGCGCAGGATTTAGAGGAAACCTTGCGTTTAGAGCGTGAAAAAGAGCCAAAAAAATCCCGTGCAGGGCTTTGGATTACGCTTGCAGGGCTGTTAATAATCGGCGGTGTGCTGATAGGAGTATTCTTGTTATAAAAACCAAAAACGGACGGTTCATACCGTCCGTTTTTTATGCCCCCAAAGGGGAGAATTTTCAAATAATCCGCCTGTGCCGCACCTTGGCAAAAAGATGAACCCGCGATTAGCAGGTGGGTGCCGTATCTTGACGCCTCGGACTTTCCGCTATGCAGACCTTGCCTATCGCCACGAATGCCGAGCTCCCGAAAACATCTTGTGGATCCCGTTTTATACCAAACTCCGAACACCGCAGATTACACCTATTATACAGGATTTACGCGTTCTTGTCAAGCGATTGAAGACTTAAAACAAAGGGTAAAATTTCCTTTTCAAAACTTAAACCGTATTTCTTGTCGGGGACTTCTTTTGCGGAACGCCGAATGGCGGCGGTGGCGAACTCGGAAGCAAGATAAATCGCCTCTGCGGTATGCTTTCCGCGCGCGAGGCATGCCACGAACGCCGACGCGAAAACGTCGCCTGCTCCGCAGAAAAAACCTTCCACGTTTTCGTGCGTGAACGAGTACTTGCCCCCGTTCTTTCCCGAAAAGAACACGCAAATATCCGCACCGTCCTTGACCCCCGTAATCACGGGCAGGGAGAGCTTGCTAAGCTCCACTAACGCCTTATCCACGTTCTCGCGAGTGAGGGGGTATTCCACGCCCGACAAGAACGCCGCCTCGGTGGCGTTGGGCAGGATATAATCCGCCTCGGCGCAAAGGGCTTTCATGGCGTTCACGTACTCGGCGGTAAAGCCTGCGTACAGCTTGCCCTCGTCGCCCATAACGGGGTCGACGATAAACGTACCGTTTTCCGCCAAGAATTCCTTTTTGATAGAGGAAACCAGCTCGATTTGGTCGATACTGCCAAGGTAGCCGCTGTATATGAAATCGAACTTTAAGCCCAGCGATTTCCAGTGCGCTAAAATGGCAGGCAGTTCGCTTGTGAGGTCGTGAAAGGTATAGCCCGTAAAACCGCCCGTATGGGTGGAGAGGATCGCGGTGGGGAGCACCGTACATTCCACGCCGCAGGCGGAGAGAATGGGCAAAGTGACCGTCAAAGAGCATTTTCCAACGCAAGATAAATCGTTAATCGCAAGCACGCGCATGGAAATTTGCCTCCTTGGGAAGATTTTTTTTATATTCCTATTATAAAACTCTTGCTTTTTTTTGTCAAACGGATTAAAATAGTATCGTTAAGAAAAAAACGCAATTTTTTATTTACAAGAGGTAGTCTATGTTTATTACGGGCGAAAGAAAAAACAATACGGTATCGTACGCGGATTTTGAACGCTACGAAAACCAAGTTATCACGATCAAAGGCACGATCCACAACATTCGTATGATGTCGGATTTTGCTTTCGTTATTTTGCGTACGGCGCGCGAAACGGTGCAATGCGTATACGCGGAAAGTTTTTCCGATTATCGCATGAGCGAAGACGTTAAGGAGGAATGCGCCGCAAAAATCACGGGCAAAGTGGTTGCGGGTGAAACTAAGGACGGTTCTAAGCGTTATGAAGTACAAATTCATAATATCGAGCTGTTATCCCATCCTGCAGATATCCCTCCCGTCGTTATCACGAAAAAGCAGGTAAACTGTGATCTTTCGACCAAGCTCGACTATCGTCCCGTAACGTTGCGCAACCCCAAGGAGCGCGCAATCTTCAAGCTCCAAGAGGGGATTCAGCGTGGGTTTAGAGAATATCTTTCCCAAGAGGGTTTTACCGAAATCCACTCGCCGAAGATTAACTTTGCAGGCGCAGAGGGGGGTACGAACGTCTTTAAGCTCGACTATTTCGGTAAGCAGGTATACTTGGCGCAATCTCCCCAGCTTTATAAGCAAGCTATGGTAGCCGTATACGAACGCGTGTTTGAAATCGCGCCCGTATTCCGCGCGGAGCACCACGATACCAGCCGTCACTTGAACGAATACATTTCCATGGACTTTGAAATGGGCTTTATCGACAGCTTTGAAGATATCATGAACATGGAAGCAGGCGTTCTCAAATATATCATGAACCTTTTGAAGACGGAATACAAGAACGAAGTGGACTTGCTCCATATCGAAATTCCCGAAATCAAGGAAATCCCCGTGCTCAAATTCATGGAAGCCAAAGAAATTATCATGAAGAAGTTCAAATATCAGCCTTCCGACATGAAAGACTTTGACCCCGAAGAAGAGCAAATCTTGGGCAAGTACGCGAAAAAGCAGTTTAACTCCGATTTCATTTTCATTACGCACTATCCTTCCAAAAAGCGTCCTTTCTATACCATGGACGACCCCGAAGATCCCGAATACACCTTGTCCTTCGACTTGTTGTTTAGAGGTCTTGAAATTACTTCGGGTGGTCAGCGTGTACACGATTACAACGAGCAGGTTGCGAAAATGGAAAAGCTCGGCATGAATCCCGAAGAATTTGCGACTTATCTCATGCTCCACAAATACGGTGCGCCCCCTCACGGCGGTCTTGGTTTGGGCTTGGAGCGTTTGACCATGCACCTTCTCGGCGCGAAGAACGTCCGCGAGGCGACTATGTTCCCTCGCGATATCAACCGCGTCAGCCCCTAACGATGAAAAAGACGATACGGGTAAACGATTTATGCTGTCAGCGCTGCGCCGACCAAATGGCGGTGAAGCTTGCGCTTATCGAGGGCGTGCGCTCCGCGAAAGCCAACTATAAAAAGGGGCTTGTGTTCGTAGAGGTCGCGGAAAGCGTCACGGACGAAACGCTTAAAGGTGTGTTTGATGGCGCGGGGATGGAAGTGCTTTCTATTCAGCTTCGCAAGGGAATTTTCGGTTAAGCCCTAAAAATGCTTGCCAAAAGCAAAAAAATAGTATATAATAGCAAAGGTTCTATCACCGCACTCGGTTGATTTTTGACGGAAAAACCCTGCAAAATACTTCGCATTTTTCTCGGTTTCAGACCACAGGGGGTATGCGCCCTCAAAAAACGCTTGTCTTTTTTGTGTTTTTCTCGTCAAATCACGATAAATCGTTAATCAACCGCTTTTGGCGATACAACCTAAAATTAAATGAAAAGGCGTTAAAAGAGGACAGCGCTGTTATGTTAGCTTTGCAAAGAGAGCTTCCGTTTGGTGAAAGGAAGAGAAAGCGCATAAGAGATATCACCTCGTCAGCTTACTGGGCGAAAGGGAACGAGTAGTTTGGTACGGGTTTGCATTCCGTTATCATTTGCAACGAATGATGGTTCGTTTTGGTGGTTAAAAAGCCGTAGTGTTTTTCCAAGACGCTGCGGTTGTTTTTTTGGTTGTATCGCCGCACTCGGTCGCTTTTTGACGGAAAAACCCCGCAAAATACTTCGCGTTTTCCTCGGTTACAGACCGCTGAGGGTATGCGCCCTCAAAAAACGTTTGTCTTTTTTGTGTTTTTCTCGTCAAATCGTGATAGATCACTAACCAACCGTTTTCGGCTCTACAACCTTAATTTAATCTAATAAAAAACACTCCAAAGGAGAAAAAATATATGTCTATGTACAAGAAAGTCGACACTTCCTTAAACTTTGTGGAAAGAGAAAAGGAAATCGTCGAATACTGGAACGAAGAGAAAGTCTTTGAAGAAAGTATGCAGGCTACGGAAGGGAACGAGGAGTTCTCCTTCTACGACGGCCCTCCCACGGCGAACGGTAAGCCTCATATCGGGCATATTTTAACCCGTGTTATGAAGGATATCGTGCCTCGTTATCAAACGATGAAGGGCAAGCACGTTTTGAGAAAAGCGGGCTGGGATACGCACGGTCTTCCCGTTGAGCTTGAAGTGGAGAAAAAGCTCGGTTTGGAAAGCAAAACGGGGATTGAAAGCTACGGTATCGAACCTTTCATTTTGAAATGTAAAGAATCGGTATGGCAGTATTCCAACGAATGGAAGAAAATGTCCGACAGAGTAGGCTACTGGTGCGATATGGACAATCCCTACGTCACCTATCACGACGATTATATCGAATCGGAATGGTGGGCGATTAAGGAAATCCACAAGAAAGGGCTTTTGTACAAAGGACATAAAATCGTGCCTTATTGCCCCCGTTGCGGAACGGCGCTTTCCTCGCACGAGGTTGCGCAAGGCTATAAGGACGTAAAACAGCTTACCGCATTTGTTAAGTTTAAAGTAAAGGACGCGGAGAATACCTATATTCTCGCGTGGACGACCACGCCTTGGACGCTGCCTTCCAACGTAGCGCTTTGTATGAACCCTGCGTTCGATTACGTCATGGTTGAAATGCAGGAAAGCGGTGAAAAGTATATCCTTGCCGAGGGCTTATTGAAGAGCGTTTTGGGCGAAGAGGGCTACACCGTGCTTTCGACGAAAAAGGGTACGGAGTACGAATATACCGAATACGAACCCTTGTATCCCTTTGGGAAAGAGAAGTTCAATTACCGCGAAAAGGCGCACTACGTCACCTGCGATAATTACGTCACTCTTTCCGACGGTACGGGCGTCGTTCATATCGCGCCTGCGTTCGGTGAGGACGACTATAAAGTGGGCAAACGCTACAATCTACCCGTCGTACAGTTAATTACCGAAGAGGGGAAATTCCCCAGCGGCTGCGGCGAATTTACGGGTATCGGCGCGCAAGCGGCAGACCCTCTCGTGGTCAAGGATTTGAAAGCGCGCGATTTGCTGTTAAAGACGATGGAGTTTACGCATAACTACCCGTTCTGCTGGCGTTGTGATACTCCGCTTATCTACTATGCAAGATCCAGCTGGTTTATCAAAGTCACCGAAATTAAGGATAGATTGATTGAAACCAACCGTTCGGTAAACTGGATGCCCGACACCATTAAGGAAGGGCGTATGGGCAACTTCCTTGAAAACGTAATCGACTGGGGCTTGTCCCGCGATAGATACTGGGGTACGCCATTGCCCGTATGGGTTTGCGAGGAGTGCGGTGAGATTGAAGTTATCGGTTCGCGCGAAGAACTCGCCGAAAAATGCGGCGCGCCCAAGGATATCGAATTGCACCGTCCTTACTTGGACGATTTGACCTGCAAGTGCGGCAAGTGCGGCGGTAAAATGCGCCGTACGCCCGAAGTTATCGACTGCTGGTTCGATTCGGGTTCTATGCCTTTCGCGCAGTATCACTATCCGTTTGAAAACAAAGCGTTGTTTGAACAAACCTTCCCTGCGGACTTCATTTCCGAGGCGGTTGACCAAACGCGCGGCTGGTTCTATACCTTGCTCGTAATTTCCACCTTGCTCTTTGACAAAGCTCCCTTCAAGAATTGTATCGTTTTGGGGCACGTCAACGACAAGAACGGTATCAAAATGTCCAAGCACAAGGGCAACGTCGTCGATCCTTGGACGGTACTTGATAAGCAGGGGGCAGATGCGGTGCGTTGGTATTTCTATACCTCTTCCGCGCCTTGGCTGCCTTCGAGATTTTATCCCGAGGCGGTATCCGAAGCGCAGAGAAAGTACATGGGTACGCTTTGGAATACCTACGCGTTCTTCTGCTTGTACGCGGATATCGACGGCTACGATCCTTCCAAGTACGATTTGAAGAATTGTAAACTCTCCCTTATGGATAAATGGATTTTGTCCAAGCTCAACACCTTGGTGGATTGCGTGGATAAAAATCTTGCCGTATATAATATTACGGATAGCGCGCGCGCGTTGCAGGATTTCACGGATATCCTTTCCAACTGGTACGTTCGCCGCGGCAGAGATAGATACTGGGGCAGCGAAATGACGGAAGACAAGGCGGCGGCATATACCACGCTTTGGCACGTGCTCGTCACCTTTGCAAAACTCACCGCGCCTTATACGCCGTTTATCGCGGAACAAATGTACCTCAATCTTGTGCCTGCGTTCTTTAAGGATGCGCCTAAATCCGTGCATTTGTGCTCCTTCCCCGAATACGATGCGTCTATGGTGGACGAAACGCTTGAAAAGGGTATGGACACCGTGCTCGATATCGTTAACTTGGGTAGAGCGGCGCGTAATTCCGGTAACGTGAAAAACCGTCAGCCTCTTTCCGAAATGTACGTCGTCACCGCAAGAGCGGAGACCTTGGACGAAGGCTTAAAAGCAATAGCCCTCGACGAATTGAATATTAAGGAATATAAGTCCGCGGAAGATGCAGGGGAGTTTATTTCCTATAAGCTCAAGCCTCAGCTCAAAACCATCGGTCCTAAGTACGGCAAAAAACTTGGCATGATCAAGGCGTTCTTGGAGGGCTGTGATGCAAAATCGGCGAAAGAAGTCGTCGAGGCGGTGCGCGGCGGCGGAGAATACGTCCTTGCGCAGGATAACGAAGTCGTGCTCAAAGAAGAGGATTTGCAAATCTTCACCGAAAGCAAGACGGGCTTTATCTCGGCAAGCGATAAGGGCGTGACGGTTGCATTGAATACGCAGCTTACCGAAGAGCTTATTATTGAGGGTATCGAGCGTGAACTCGTTTCCAAAGTACAAGCCATGAGAAAAGAGGCGGATTTCAGTATCACCGACCGTATCCATATATATTATATAGCGGAAGGGAAAGTGAAGAGCGTGCTTTCTACGGCGGCGTTCAAGGAAGATGTTTTAGCGCTTTCGGTGAACGAAGGCAGCGTGGAAAACGCGGATATTCAAAAGGAAGTAGACGTCAACGGCGAGAAGGCAACGCTTGCGCTTGTTCGCGCGGTGTCCAAACGCACAACTTTGGCAATTTTGAAAAAAAGTTGGAAAAAGGTATAAAAAATAGTTGACAAGGCAACCATAAAGTGGTATTATTTACAAGCTCTCGCACGAAAGGCGAACTTTCTACAATTTTTTTTAAAAAATCTTAAAAAAGTAGGAAAAAATGCTTGACAATGCAAAAGGCGTTGTGGTATTATATACAAGCTGTCGCCGAGAGAGGCGAAGGCCCGAACTGAAGTTCGGTTTATGCAGATTAAAAATGGAATAAGAAAGAAATGAGATTTTATTTGACAAACAAGCAAATGAAAGGTATTTTACGTTAATTTTTTCAAAGTACTTGAACAAACAAGTGACCTTGAAAGCAAGTCAGCAAGAGATAACAAA
>JAFVTA010000035.1 GCA_017503525.1 Clostridia bacterium
ACCAAATCAATGGCAAGATTTGACGGTAAAGGTGTTTATATAACATAAGAATGATAAGGGAAAAACTTAAAAAAATTAAAACTGAATACAACCGCTACGGCGGATAAATATATGGATAACAGTATCGTGATAACAGCCTAATATTAAACGGGCAATTTGTCGCTAAGGGCAAAAGATAACGAGCACAAGCTAACATCAAAAATCCCCGCAACTAATTAGCGGAGAGTATAGACGGCTCGTCCAAAACGGACGAGCCGTTTTTTTATATAAATTTTCACAAAGCATTGACAAATGACTTGCCATTCGCTATAATAAATATAGCGTATTTATACTGGGGTAGGATATGGAAAAAGCGCTCAAAAAACAGATAAAGCAAACGGTGATAGATACCGCTACGGCGGTGGTTGCAGGGCTGATCGTTGCTCTTGCCTATTACTTTTTTCAAAACAGCAACGGCTTTGCGCCAGGCGGCGTGGGCGGTCTTGCCACCATTACCTACTTCCTTTTAGACGACAAAGTTTCTTGGGCGATTTTAATGGTGGCTTTTAATATCCCTATTTTCCTTTTGGTGAGTATTTTCGTCAACAAAAAGCTGGGGATATACCTCATTATTTATATGCTGGTACAGTCTTTTAGCACCGAATTGTTCGCCTTGCTTGGCTGGAAACCCTACTGTGCGGCGAACAATCAAGAGGACTTTGAAATCGTGTTTGCGTGTATCATGACGGGTGTGATTTCGGGTATAGGTTTTTCCATTATGCTTAGGCATTTCGGTGCAAGCGGCGGTACGTACGCCATTTCCGCGCTCATTAAAAAGGCAAAGCCCGAAAAAAATATCGCGTCGCTCTCCTTTTGGCTGGATTCCAGCGTGGTAGCGATTGCCTTTTTCGTGTACGGCATGAAGATTACTCCCGTCGTTTGTACGCTGTTGAACTTGTTTATCGCAGGCGTCGTAGTGGATTATCTCTTGGCTGGTATCAAAAATGGCTACAAGTTTGAAATCGTCACCGAACACCCCGAAGAGGTATCGGCGGACTTGATAGAAAATTTACAGCACGGTGTCACGGAAATCCGTGTTTTAGGGATGTACTCGCGCACGGAGAAATATATGCTGGTTTGCATTATCCGCAAAAAGCAAATCGGTGAAATGATGAAGATTATCAAAAAATACCCCGGCACGTTTGCCAGCTTTGCAAAGGTAAACGAAGTATTCGGGCGATTTAAGGTGTAAGCATGCAAAGGAATTTTCAAAAAGGCAGGGAGCAGGTACGAGGCAAAGCCAACGAGAGTGCAGAGCGCGTCAACGGCGCGCCCGTGTACACCGCTATCTATAAGGTGAATAAAAGCGACGAGCTTATGGAGTTTCTTCTTCGCAAATGCGGCACTTCGAGAAACAACGTCAAGGCGCTTCTTGTTAGAAAGCAGGTGCTTGTCAACGGCAGCGTGGTCACGCAGTACAACTTTCCGCTTGCCAAGGACGACGAGGTTAAGCTTGCCAAGCGTCCCATGAAGGAAAGCCCCGTAGCCAAGGCAAAGCCCGCAGTAAAAAAGCCCCGCTTGCAAATTTCCATTATCCACGAGGACGAGGATTTTCTCGCCGTCAACAAGCCCGCGGGCTTGCTGTCCGTGGAAAGCGACAAGGATACGGAGTGCGCGTACGGCTATGCGCTTTCCTATTTGCAGTCGGCTGGGAAAAACAGCCGTCCGTATATCCTGCATAGAATAGACAAGGAAACCTCGGGTGTTTTGGTGTTTGCGAAAAATATCAAGCTTCATTCCATGCTCAAAATGCACTGGAACGAGCAGGTATCTTTGCGTGAATACTACGCCGTGGTAGAGGGGATTTTGCAAAACAAGCAGGACACCTTAACGACCTATCTTAAAGAGAATAAAAATAATCTTGTCTACACCACCAACGACCCCACGGGGCAAAAAGCGATTACCCATTACGAGGTAGTCAAAGAGGTTGGGGAATATTCCCTACTCCGCGTGCGTATTGATACGGGTAGAAAGAACCAAATCCGCGCGCAAATGCAGGCGCTTGGTGCGCCCGTTGTCGGGGACGATAAGTACGGCAAAAAGCTCGACGGTACGCAGGTGAAAAACCCTCTTGGCAGGCTGGGTTTGCACGCCTCAAAGCTGGTGTTTTTACACCCCGTCACCAAAGAGATTATTACCTTCAACGCACCCCTGCCTACGGTGTTTAGAGATTTTTTTGGAGGTTAGGCATGGAAAAAATTGCAAGCTTTAGGGTCAATCATGACACCTTAGAAAAAGGTATGTACATATCCCGTATTGACGGGAATATTATCACCTACGATATCCGCATGAAAAAGCCCAACGCAGGGGATTATCTTTGCATGAGCGCGGCGCATACCCTTGAACACCTATTCGCCACCTACGCGCGAAACAGCAAGCACGGGGATAAAGTGATTTACGTAGGTCCTATGGGCTGTCGGACGGGGTTTTATTTCCTCGCGCGCGACACTCTTGCTCCTGCGCAGGCAATCGAGCTTGTCAAAGCAAGCATGCGTTTCGCCCGTGATTTTGAAGGCGAAATCCCTGGGAACAAGAAAGAGGAGTGCGGAAACTATCTCGACCATGATTTAACGGGGGCAAAAGCGATCGGCAAGGAAATGTACGAGGTGCTTTGCGCTTGGACGGAAAAACAATTAGCATATAAGGAGTGAACTATGGATACTTTGCAAGCAATCTACACGCGCAAGAGCGTTAAAAAATACAAAAGCGATCCCGTGCCCAAGGATTTGATTGATAAAATCGTGGAGGCAGGTTTGTGTGCGCCTTCGGGCTTGAATAAGCAATCGCCCATCATTATCGCGGTTAGCGATAAGCAGGTACGCGACGAGTTGTCCAAACTCAACGCAGGTAAGGACCCGTTTTTCCGCGCGGACCCCTTCTACGGTGCGCCGACGGTGCTCGTCGTGCTTGCGGATAAGAGCGTGCCTACCTACCTGTATGACGGTTCGCTCGTTATGGAAAATATGCTTTTGGCGGCGCACGCCTTGGGGCTTGGCGCATGCTGGATTCACCGCGCGAAGGAAACCTTTAACATGCCCGAAGGCAAAGCCATTTTGCAAAAGCTCGGGATTGAGGGGGACTACGAGGGGATAGGCAACTGTATCGTCGGTTATGCGGATATCGATCCCGATAAGAAACCCAGAAAAGCGAATAGAGTATATTATATAGATTGATATAAAGTAGTATGAAAGTAGGCGTATCCACCGCGTCATTATTCACGCGGAAAAACAACGAGGACGCGTTGCCCCTTCTGCAAAGCATGGGGATAAAGACGGTAGAGGTGTTTTTGACCTCGTTCTCCGAATACGGCTACCCGTTTGCCGATCTTTTGAAAGAGCGCAAGGGGGGATTAGAGGTCAATTCCGTGCACGATTTGAACACACAGTTTGAACCTCAACTCTTCAACGCCCATGCGCGCGTAAAAGCGGACGCGTACTCTCTTTTAGATAAGGTACTTGACAGCGCAAACGCGCTTGGCGCGCCCTATTATACCTTCCACGGCACTTCGAGGGTAAAACGTTCCACCCATTCGGGTAAATACGACGATTTCCCCCGTATGATAGAGGGGTTCGCCGAACTCACCGCCTATTGCAAGGCAAGAGGGGTGCGCTTGTGCCTTGAAAACGTCGAATGGTCGACCTACAACCGCCCGGGCGTGTTCAAAAAATTAGCGGACGAAATTCCCGAGCTTGGCGGAGTGCTGGATATCAAGCAAGCCCGTATTTCCGAATACCCGTACGAGGCGTATATTAAGGAAATGGGCGAAAAGCTCAAATATGCTCACCTTTCCGACTTCGGCGATAGGGGCATGTGCCTGCCGGGGAAAGGAAATTTCGATTTTCAAACCCTGCTTTTAAGGCTCAAGGACGTCGGTTTTGACGGCGCGCTCATTATCGAGGCGTACCAAAAGGATTATACCGACCCTATCGAATTAAAACGCTCCTGTGAATACTTGGAAGAACTTATTTATAAATTTGAATAATTTTTTTGGAAAAATTTACACAAACTGTTGACAAGCTTGTTAGAATATGCTATACTCTAAACAAGACTAAATCTTAATAAGGAGTAAAAATTATGTTAAAAGTATATCAATGTGAAAAATGTGGCAAGACGGTTATCAGCAAGGAAGAGCTTAAATTAGAGGGCTTCAAAGAGCTGGTGGCAAACACGACGGACGCGGCGCAGGAAAAGCACGTGCCCATGGTAGCGAAGAAGTGCAAGACGGTGCAGGTAGACGTAGGCAGCGTAGCGCACCCCATGACGGAAGAACACCTTATCGTTTGGGTGGCTTTGGAAACGGAAAAGGGGTATCAAGTGCAGTATCTCAAGGCAAACGACGTGCCTGTATGCACGTTTAAGCTTGCAGACGGGGATAGTGCAGTGGCGGTATACGCGTACTGCAATCTTCACGGACTTTGGAAAAATTAATAACCGACGAGAGAAGAACTCGTTGGCTTAAGAGGTAAGATAAATGATTGAAAGAGAGGCTATGTACAAATTGACTTACGGCTTGTTTATGTTGACGACGACGGACGGAAACAAGCAAAACGGCTGTATCGTCAATACCGTAAGCATGCTGACGGACGAACCCAAACGCATCGTCGTGTTTGTGAATAAGTCCAACTACTCGGAAGAGTTGCTTAAAAAGACGGGAATTTTCAACGTTTCCGTACTGGACGAAAGCGTGCCGTTTGAAATTTTCAAGCAGTTTGGGTTCCAGTCCGGGCGCGACGTGGATAAATTCGAGGGGGGCAGGTATGAGACGAGTGAAAACGGCTTGTACTATTTGTCCAAACATTGCAACGCGGTGTTAAGCGGTAAGGTGGTCGATTTTTACGATTACGGAACGCATACCTTGTTCGTAGCCGAGGTGACGGAAGCAAAGAAGCTTGACGGCGGAAAGTCGGTCACTTATGAATATTATCAAAACAACATCAAGCCCCGTCCCGAAGCGCCCAAAAAGGAAGAAGTAGGGGAGAAATGGGTATGCCAAATTTGCGGATATACCCACGAAGGGCCCTTGCCCGACGATTTCATTTGCCCTTGGTGCAAGCACCCTGCAGAGGATTTCCAAAGAGTATCATAATTCGACAAAGCTTTTCTTCATAATTTGGAAAAAGGTTTAAAAAACCGTGAAAAAAGGCTTGACATAAAATTTGCAAGTTGCTATAATAACGGAGTAATAATTAACGCATCGGCAAAGGCAGGTGAAAAGAATGTCCACGGTTAAAGTAGGAGAAAACGAAAACGTAGAAAGCGCATTGCGCCGTTTCAAGAGAAAGTGCTCCCGCGACGGTATCCTCGGTGATCTTAGAAAGAAGGAATTTTATGAAAAACCTTCCGTAAGAAGAAAGAAGAAATCCGAAGCTGCACGTAAGAGAAGCAGAAACTAAAACACAAAAGAACTCACGAAAGTGAGTTCTTTTTGTTTGCATGTCGAATAGACAAGAAAAACGCTGTCAAAACGAGGTGAACTATGTCGAATACTTGCAGTTTAAGGGAAGAAGCGCGCAAAGCAAAGAACCGTATCAAGAGCGGTTTTTGGGCGGAGTGCAAAGAGGAATTTAGCGAAACGAAAGAACGAGCGAGGGAGCAGGGTCTTAACGAAAGCAAAGCAGGCCGATATTTCAAAACGCAAATCGAGGCGAAGATAGAGGGCAGACAAGAGGACGAATTTTACCTCAAGGTCAAGCAAATGCTTTTGTCCGAAGGGGAAGTGAGCGACGCGATCGGCAGGCTTACCGACAAGGCGTATTACGAAACGCTCTCGTACGAGGAGAAACAAAGATACACCCTCTCTTTAAGCGAAAAGTACCTTCGTGCGTTGGAAAAGTTTCGCGCTGAATGTGAATTTGAATGTTTGAAGTAAATAGAAAATAGCGCGGACATTTCCGCGCTATTTTATTGCAAAAATCAACCTATTATGTTATAATAGAAATGCTATGGTACAAATGGACGAACTTTTGCAACAACTCAATGACGAGCAGATTTTGCCCGTATTGCAAACGGAAGGCGCGGTGCTGGTTTTGGCAGGCGCAGGCAGCGGTAAAACCCGTGTTTTAACCACGCGTATTGCGTATCTCGTAGAGGAGAAGGGTGTGCCTGCGGACGCGATTTTGGCGATTACGTTCACCAACAAAGCCGCAAACGAAATGAAAGAGCGCTTGAGTAAAATCGTGGATATATCCCGTTCTTGGGTAAGCACCATTCATAGTATGTGCGTGCGGATTTTGCGCATGTACGCAGAAGAGGCAGGGATATCCTCGAACTTTTCCATTTACAGTGAAACGGAGCGCAACAATATCGTCAAAAAATCCTTCCAAGAATGCGATTACGACGACGAGAAATTACTTAAAAATATCAAGTGGCATATCGCGAATGCGAAAATGCTTGGCTTCGACCCCGAACGCTACGCCGAAGAATACGCAGGCGAGAGGCAAATCGACGATATTGTCAAGGTATACGCCCGTTATCAAAAGCACTTAAAGGAAAACAACGCGCTTGATTTCGACGATTTATTGAACGAAACGCGCAATCTTTTGGCAAACAATAAGGAAGTGCGCGAGTATCTGGGCGGTAGATTTAGATATATCCTCGTGGACGAGTTCCAAGACACCAACGCGGTGCAATACGAAATCGTAAGCCTGCTTGCGCGTGTTCACGGCAACCTGTTTGCGGTTGGCGATGACGACCAGTCCATTTACGGCTGGCGAGGGGCGAAGATAGAAAACATACTCCACTTTGAAAAGGATTTCAAGGGCGCGAAGGTGTTTAAGCTGGAACGCAACTACCGTTCGACGAAAAATATATTAAAACTTGCCAACACGGTAATCCGCAACAACGGCAATCGTAAAGACAAAACCCTTTGGACGGAAAACGACGAGGGGGCGCCTGCCAAGGTGCACGAGGCGGACGAGGAAAGCGGAGAGGCGCGGTATATCGCGTATACGATTGCAGGATTGCTCCGCCAAGGGTACAAGTATTCCGATTTTGCGGTGCTTATGCGTTTAAACGCGCTCACCCGTTCTTTTGAACAAGAGTTCACGGGGGACGGTATCCCTTATAAGGTATTCGGGGGCTTTAAGTTCTTCGAGCGCAAGGAAATCAAGGATTTGCTGGCGTATTTACGCCTTATCAACAACCCCTTCGACAGCGAGGCGGCGACGAGAATTATCAACTTCCCCAAGCGCGGTATCGGCGCAAAAACGGTAGAGGCGCTGCAAAATTACGCTTACGAAAACGAGCTTTCGGTGTACGACGCCCTGCTGGATTTGGACGAAATCGGCTTTACGGGCGCGACCAAGCAAAAGCTTTTGGATTTTAGAAATCTCGTTAAGGAATGGATTATCGACAGCCAAGACATGGCGGTAAGCGAGCTGGTGAAGAAAATCATAGCGGACACCCGTATGCGCGAGGCGTACGCGGATGATTCGGACGAGAGTATCAACAAGCGCGCGAATATTGACGAATTTATCAACTCGGTAGAGGAATACAGTAAGCTCAACCCCACGGCGACCTTAACCGATTATCTCAACCAAGTGACCCTTTCTTCGGACACGGACGACATGGACGACGGCAACTACGTCACCCTTGCCACGGTACATTCGGTTAAGGGGTTGGAGTTTAAATGCGTATTCATTTGCGGTTTGGAGGAGAACATTCTGCCCGTATCCCGTGCGGTGGACAACGACGACGATATGGAAGAGGAACGCCGTCTTATGTATGTCGCCATAACGCGTGCAAAGGATAGGCTGTATTTGACCCGTTCCAAGAGCAGATACTTATACGGCAGGCGCGAACCTACCATGCGTTCGCGGTTCTTAAAAGAACTGTCCGCGGTGATTGAACTGCCCAAGGAAGTAAGACCCATGCCAAGAGGCTACGATAGCTGGGACGACCCCGAAAGCTACGGCAATTCGGCGTACGGTGGGGGCAGGTATGGCGCGAACGACGATTACAGCGGAAGAAGAACGAGCTTTGGCGGCGGTTATTCGCCGTCCTATAAGGATAGCAGCAGGCAAAACTCTACTGTGACGAGAACGGCTTGGAAGGGCAATACTTATGGCGGTTCTTCTTCGCAAATGAAGAGCAGCGGATTTGTCTACGGCGGTATCGGCAAGGCAACGCCTGCCAAGCCCACGGGGGGCAGGGATACGAGTGCATTCCGTATCGGCGTAAAGGTCAAGCACCCGAAATTCGGCGAAGGGCTTATCGTTGCGGTGCGCGGCGTAGGCAGTAATATGATTGTGGATATCGCTTTCGAGGGGTTTGGTATCAAACAGCTTTCGGCAACCCTTGCACCGTTGACAGTGATATAAAATAAGTGAATGGTTATGGATAGAAAAAGAGAACTTGTAGACGTTTTGAATAAATGGGCGCACGAATATTACGTGCTGGACAATCCCACGGTGTCGGATAAGGAATACGACGCCGCGTACGACGAACTTAGAAGGCTGGAAGAGGAAAGCGGCGAGGTGTATCCCGACAGCCCGACAAGACGGGTCGGGGGAGAGCCGATTAAGGGCTTTGAAAAGCATACCCATATCGAGAGGTTGTTTAGTTTAGATAAATCGGTGTCGCAAGAGGAGCTTACAAGCTTTTTAACCAAAGTCAAAAAGCTGGCAAACGGGCAGCCCGAATATACCGTGGAATATAAATTCGACGGTTTGACGGTGTGTTTGACTTACGACAAAGGGGCATTCGTCCGCGCGACTACCCGAGGCAACGGTATCGTGGGCGAGGATGTGACGGCGCAGGCGCTTACCATTCCGTCCTTTCCCTTGAAAATTTCCTACCAAGGCACTTTGGAAGTGCGCGGCGAGGCGGTTATCCGTCTTTCCGTGCTGGATAAGTACAACCAAACGGCAACGGAGCCTTTGAAAAACGCGCGCAACGCGGCGGCAGGGGCGATACGAAACCTCGACCCTAAAATCACCAAGCTCCGCAAGCCCGATATCTATTTCTACGACGTCAATTATATGTCGGACGGCGCACCCATGTCCCAAACGAGCGCACACGAGTTCTTGAAAAACGAGGGCTTTAAGGTATTTCCCTATTTTAAAGTTTGCAAGACGGACGAAGAGGTAATCGAGGCGATTGCCGAGGTAGAGAGAGAACGCAAAACTCTTGACGTGCTTACGGACGGGGCGGTAATCAAGGTCAACGACGCTTCACTTCGCGAGGAGCTTGGCGCGACGGATAAATTCCCCCGTTGGGCGATGGCGTATAAGTTTGAGGCGGAAGAAGTGACCACCCTTTTAAACGAAGTCGTTTGGCAAGTCGGCAGAACGGGCAAACTTACTCCCCTTGCCCTGCTTGACCCCGTGGAGCTTGGCGGCGCGACGGTGTCGAGGGCGACCTTGAACAACTACGGCGACATTATGCGCAAAGGGGTAAAAATCGGTTCGCGCGTGCTGGTCCGCCGTTCCAATGAAGTGATCCCCGAAATTTTGGGCGCGACCGAGCATTATGCGCACAGCAAAGAGGTGGAAAAGCCTACGCTTTGCCCTGCGTGCGGTCAAGCGCTGGAAGAGGTGGGGGCGCATTTGTTCTGTCCAAACCGTAAATGCACGCCGCGCGTGGTGGCGGCGCTCGATCACTACGCGAGCAAGAACGCCATGAATATCGACGGCTTTTCCGAAAGCACCGCTCTTCTTCTCGTGGAGAAAAAGGGGGTGGAAAAACCTTCCGATTTGTATCGTGTGACCGCGGACGACTTGGCTGAGTTAGAGGGCTTTAAGGATAAGAAAATCCAAAACCTTTTGACGGCGATCGAAAAGAGCAAGACCCCTACCATGGACGCGTTCATTTACGCAATCGGAATCGACGGGGTAGGCAGGGTTGCGGCGAAAGATTTGGCGGTCCGCTTTAAAACTATGCAAAATTTACAAAACGCGACCTTGGAAGAGTTGATTGCTTTGGAGAACGTCGGCGAGATTACGGCAAAGGCAATCGTCGATTATTTTGCGGACGAAGAAAACGCCAAGGAATTGCAGGCGTTAGCGCTTGCAGGCGTTGCGCCCGTGTGGTCGGACGAGAAAAAGGAAGGTATTTTTTCGGGACATTCGGTTGTGTTGACGGGTACGCTCTCCTCGTTCAAGCGGAGCGAGGCGCAAAAATTGATAGAAGAGCGCGGCGGCGTATGTCAATCCTCGGTGACGGCAAAAACCACGCTGGTTTTGGCAGGGGAAGAGGCAGGCAGTAAGTTAGACAAAGCCAAAAAGCTGGGTATCCAAATCATAGACGAAGAAACCTTCAAAAAAATGTTGGAGGAATAAGACAGGAAGTCGAGAAACTCAGTTTCTCGTAGGGGTTTGGGGCGACGCCCCAAACGGGTGTGGGCAGAGCCCACGAAAGCGGACTTACAAAAGCAAAACGCAGTTTTGCGCTATACACAAAAACGCCCGAATAGGGCGTTTTTTCTCTCTTTTTATAAAAAAGAGAAAAAAAGTGGCGGATAGTGCTTGAAATTTTGGAAAATATTTGTTATAATGGTATAACTCGAAATATTGCGTTAGAGAGGAAGACCTATGTTAAGCATGACGGGGTATGGAAAAGGCGAATACGCAGAAGAGGGCTTGGAGCTCACCTGCGAGATTAAAACGGTCAACAACCGTTATTTGGACGTTTCGATTAAATGTCCGCGCGTTTTTGCAGCGTATGAGGACGTGATTAGAAACACCGTCCGCAAAAAGCTGACGAGAGGGCACGCCGACGTGTTCATTTCCTTTAAGGATAAACGCGAACGCCCCACGGCGCTTACCGTGGATACCGCGCTTGCAAGCTCGTATATCCACGCGGCGAAAACGCTCAAAGAGGCGTTCCCCGAACTGCAAGATGATTTCACCCTTTGTTCGGTGCTCCGCTATCCCGAAGTACTCAAACAAGAGGACAGTATTTCCTTGGACGAGCAAATGACCGGCGCCTTGGATATTGCGCTGAACACCGCTTTGGATAAGCTCAACGAAATGCGCCTTATCGAGGGCGAAAAACTCAAAGAGGATATGCTGGCAAGGGTGAATACGATCGAGGGCTTGGTGGAAGAGATTTCTCTCCGCGCGCCCTTGGTAGCGAAAGAATACAAAGACAAGCTTACCGCCCGCGTCAAGGAGTATTTGCAAAACACTCCCGTGGACGAAGGGAGATTGCTTACCGAAGTGGCGGTATACACGGACAAGAGCAACATTGACGAAGAGCTTACCCGTTTGCGTTCGCACATCGAACAGTTCCGCGCGATTGCCCAGGAAGGGATTGTGGGCAGAAAGCTGGACTTTTTGGTACAGGAGTTCAACCGCGAGGCGAACACGACTTGTTCCAAGAGCAACGACGTGACGATTACGCGCGCAGGGCTTGCGCTCAAAAACGAGATTGAAAAAATTCGCGAGCAAGTGCAGAATTTAGAGTAAGTTGGAGAAAGGGAAATGAAACACGTATTGATGGCGATATCCGGTCCTTCCGGCGTAGGCAAAGGCACGATAGTTAAAACTTTAATTTCCCGAAGAGAGGACGTGGTGGAATCCGTTTCCTGCACGACCCGAAAGCCGAGGGAAGGGGAAATTGACGGCAAGCATTATTTCTTCTTGGAAAAAGAGGAATTTCTCCGCCGTATCGGCGAAAACGATTTCTTGGAATATAACGAGCATTTCGGCAACTACTACGGTACGCCCAAGTCCTTTGTGGAAAAGACCTTGGAAAGCAAATCGATCATTATGGAAATCGAAGTGGTCGGCGCGTTGAACGCGAAAAAGGTGTTTCCCGAAACGGTGCTGGTTATGATTGTTCCCCCCTCGATTGAAGAGCTTAAAAAACGGCTTATCGGCAGAGGTACGGAGGGGAAAGAGGAGATTGAAAGACGGCTTGCCCGTTTGGAGTTCGAGCTGTCGCATAAAGATCAATACGATTACGTCATTGTAAACGACGATTTGGAAACCGCGATTGCGGAAATCGAAAAAATAATTGATAAAGAGTAAAAATACACTAAAAAGGAGTGAATGATATATGATTAACGAACCTTCTGTTGACGAAATGATTAGAAAGCTGGGTACGGAGGAAGATCCTATCAGCCGTTATGCGCTTTGCACGATCGCGGCAAAACGCGCACGCCAGATTATCGAAACGGAAAGAAACCTTGGGGTACACGATTCCACGGGTAAGGACAAAGAACTTTTGTCCGCTTGCAAGGACATCGCGGACGGCAAAGTCGTCGTAGCAAAAGACTAAGAAAAATTGCCTCGGCGTACCGAGGCAATTTGATTTTTCCAAAGGAGCGCATATGATTGCAGAAGTTATCGTCGATATTGCGGCGAGCGAAACGGACAGAATATTCGATTATTTGTGCGACGACGGCGTAGCCGTCGGCAGCCGTGTCCGCGCGCCCTTCGGCGGTAAAATTTTGCCCGGTTTCGTCATGCGCTTAAAGGAAGCTTCCGACTTTCCCCAAGAACGCTTAAAAAAGGTAATCCCTTACGAAGACGAACTGCCTGCGCTCACCCCCGAATGTCTTGCCTTGGCGGAAAAGCTTACGGCGCGCTACCGTGTACCCAAAGCGTTGACTTTGCGCCTTTTCCTGCCTGCAGAAATGCGTACGGGCAAGGTGCGCGAGCTTATGCGGAACTACGCAACTCTTTGCACTTCGATAGAGGATATGAAACTTGCCAAAACGGCGAAAAACCAGCTGGGGGCGGCGTTGTATTTACAAGAACACGGCAAGACGGACTGCGCCTATTTAAATTCTCTCTTCCCCGGCGGTGTGTCCGCCTTGGAAAAAAAGGGCTACGCGGTGATTGCCAAGGAGCAAATTTTACGCGACCCGTACAAGAGCGTGAACGCCGAAAAGGTGGAACGCACTTTGACCCCCGACCAAGCGAGGGCGGTGGATACCATTCATACCGATCCGCGCACGGTACAGCTGCTCCACGGGGTCACGGGCAGCGGTAAAACGGAAGTATACCTTACGCTAATCGCCGAGTGCCTGCAAGAGGGGAAAAGCTCGATTTTTTTGGTGCCTGAAATTTCCTTAACGCCCCAAATGCTTTCCCAGTTAAGGGCGAGGTTTGGGAAAAACGCGGCAATTTTGCACAGCGGACTTTCCGCAGGCGAGCGGTTTGACGAGTGGTGGCGTTTGCGTACGGGCGAGGCGAAAATCGCTATCGGCGCAAGAAGCGCCATTTTCGCGCCTCTTGAAAATCTTGGGGTGATTATTGTGGATGAGGAGCATGATTCCAGCTACGCAAGCGAATCCGCGCCCCGTTATACCACCTTTGACGTGGCGTATCTTCGCGCCAAGAAAAACAATTGTAAATTAGTACTTGGCAGCGCGACGCCCTCGGCGGAAACCTATAAACGGGCAAAGGACGGGGAATTCTCCCTCATTCGCATGGACAAGCGTATTAACAAACGCCCCCTGCCCGAAATTCTCATTGCGGATATGCGCAGAGAAGTAAGAAGAGGGAACAATTCCTCATTTTCGGGCGCGCTTAAAGAGGAACTTTCCAAATGCCTCTCCCAAGGCAAGCAGGCGATCCTTTTCTTGAATAGAAGAGGGTATTCGCAAACGGTCATCTGCAAGGAATGCGGATACGTTGCCAAGTGCGAAGCGTGCGACGTTTCCTTGACCTATCATAGGGACGAAAATTGCTTAAAGTGCCATTATTGCGGCACGAAATATAGTATGCTGTCCGCTTGTCCCGATTGCGGGGGAAGAAAGCTCTCCTACGCAGGCACGGGCACGCAAAGGATTGCGGCGGATTTACAAAAAATGTATCCGAATGCGCGCATTATCCGCATGGATAACGACACTACCAGCGGTAAAGAGGGACATTATAAAATTTTAAAAACCTTTGCCGAAAAGAAGGCGGACATTCTCGTCGGTACGCAAATGATTGCCAAGGGGCACGATTTCCCGTCCGTCACTTTGGTCGGGATTTTGGACGCGGATATGAGCCTGCATTTCTCCGATTATCGGAGCGCGGAGCGCACCTTCCAGTTGATTACGCAGGTAGCGGGGAGAAGTGGGCGCGCCGAAGAACAGGGCAAGGTGGTTTTGCAAACTTTCGACCCCGAAAACGAGGTGTTGCGTTTTGCGACGAGCTATGATTACGAGGGATTTTACGAAAACGAAATTTCCCTGCGTGCGGCAATGGCGTTTCCGCCCTTTTCTAAAATCGTTCGCGTGTTGGTGACGGGCGAGGACGATAAAAAATGTATAGAGGCGTTGAGGGAAGTGTATATCGGTTTGGAGCAATTATACACGGAAAACCCCGACAAATTCCTATTTTTCAATAAAATGCGCGCACCCATCAAGCGCATACAAAATAAATACCGCTACCAAGTGCTTATGCGCCTTTCGGATACGAGCGTATTGCCCGAAGTTTATTCAATATGCGCCGAGGCGAGAACGCGCGATGCGCTGGTCAGCGTAGAAGAAAACCCGACGAATTTAAGTTAAATTGTCGCAAGACAAACAGCATAAGGAGAAAACTATGGCAATTAGAAACGTAGTGCAGGTAGGCGACGAAGTGTTGCGCCAAAAATGCTTTCCCGTGGAAGTATTCGACGAGAAACTGCACGCTCTTTTAGAGGATATGAAGGACACCGTGAAGAAAGAGCAGGGTGCAGGGCTTGCCGCTCCCCAAGTGGGTATTTTGCGCCGTCTTGCAGTGGTGGACGTGGAAGAGGGGTATTTTGAGTTTATCAATCCCGTAATCGTTCAGCAAAAAGGGGAACAGTCGGGTTGGGAAGGCTGTCTTTCCGTGCGCGGAAAAAGCGGTATCGTTTCCCGTCCCATGAAGGTGACGGTATCCTATCAAGACCGTTTCGGCGAAAAACAACTCTTAAAAGCCAAAGGCTTTTTTGCGCGCGCAATCTGCCATGAACTTGATCATTTGGACGGCGTGTTGTATATTGACAAAGCAACCCATATCGAAAAGAGTTAAACCAAGCGTGTATATGTGTCGCATTTCTTCGTTGCAGTGCGCGCCCCCTCGGTTACGTACGCTTTAGTACGCTTCCGTCGGAGGTGCTCCTGCGCCTTGAACTGCTCGCATCTACCCACTTGAAGGTTTTTATGTCGGCTGGAGGTCTTATGAAAATTCTATTTGCAGGTACGCCCGAGTTTGCGGTTGAACCCTTAAAAAACTTAATACGCCACGGTTTTGAGGTGGCAGGCGTCATTACGCAAACGGATAAACCGCAGGGCAGAAAGGGGATTTTAACGCCGCCGCCCGTCAAAACGGCGGCAATCGAGTTGGGAATACCCGTTCTCCAAACCGTAAAAATCCGCGACGAGGTTGAAAGCATTAAGGCGTTCGGCGCGGATATCCTTATCACCTGTGCATATGGTCAAATCTTAACCCAAGCGGTGCTGGATTGTTTTCCCTTGGGCGTTTGGAATATTCACGCAGGCTTACTGCCTAAATACCGCGGTGCGTCGCCCATTCAAAGCTGTATCGTAAACGGCGAAAAGGAAACGGGCGTTTGCATTATGAAAACGGAGCTGGGTTTGGATTGCGGAGATATTCTCTGCGTGGCGAAAACGGAAATCTCTCCCAGCGAAACGTACGGGGAGCTTTCTTCCCGTTTATCCGCCGTCGGTGCGGAGTTGATTATCACCGCCGTCACCCTTTTGCAAAGCGGAAACTATACCCTTACTCCCCAGGGGGAAGAAGGGGTCGGCGTGGTTAGAAAAATCGGCAAGGAACAGGCGAAAATCACCTTTGATAAGCCTGCCAAGGAAATTGTGGATTTGGTGCGCGGTATGAACCCTGCGCCCATTGCATACGCGCTTTTAAACGGCGAAAAAATGAACGTTTACCGCGCGGAAAAAGCAGAACTCACTGGGGAAGAGCAAGCGGAATTTTCCGCTTGCAAGATAGGGGAAGTGCTGTTCGATAAACCCAAGCGCGGGCTTGCGGTGAAGTGCTTGGACGGGGCGGTTAAGCTTTTGGAAGTGCAGTTATCGGGCGGAAAACGCATGTCGGGCGGAGATCTTTTAAACGGGCGCAAGGCGCAAAAGGGACAGGTGTTTGAATGTTAAGCAATCCCGTTTACGATCCCTTTCAAATCCTAATGAAAATCTACCAAAACGGCACGCATTTAAAGCAGGCGATCGCCGATACCTATATCGAGGAACAATACCGCTCGCGTACGGTGAAAATCGTGTACGGGGTGTTGGAGCAGGACGGATATTTGGAGTTTTGTTTGCGCCATTACGCGTCCAAAGCGCCCAAATTAGCGGTGCGCGTGCTCCTTAAAATTTCTTTGTATATGCTCCTTTTCATGGACAAAAAGCGGTATATGGTGACCGATTGCGCCGTGAGCTTATGCAAAAAACTCGGCAAAAGCGGGGTCAGCGGTTTCGTGAACGCCTTTTTGCGCCGTTTTGATAAAGCGGAAGTAGACAAGGCAATTCCTGCAGGCGACGAAGGGGAAGCCATTGCGCTTTCCTATCCCTTATACGCTTATAAAATGCTGAAAAAAGAATATGGTGATAGGGCGAAGGCAATTGCAGGTGCACCTTCCAAGGGGGTATCCGTACGCTTTGAGAAAGGAGCGGAAAGATACGAAGAAAAACCGCATATTGCAACCCCCTTTGATAGCAATTATATTTTTGAAAACTTCGTTCGTGACGAAGGATTTCACAAGGGAGATTACACCTTTCAATCGGTGGGCAGTATCGCTATTTGCGATTGCGTTGCCCCTTGTGAAAGCTTGCTCGATTGCTGCGCCGCTCCGGGCGGAAAATCGGTGCTTTTAGCGAAAAAATGCACCCAAATCACGGCGTTTGAACTGCATGCGCACAGGGTAGAACTGATCACCCAGTACAAAACCCGAATGGGGGTAAACAATATTCGGGAATTGCAAAAAGACAGCGCCGTCTTCGACCCCGAATACGAGGAGAAATTCGATAGCGTGCTTTGCGACGCGCCCTGTTCGGGCTACGGCACGATTAGTGAAAATCCCGATATCAAGCTGTTTAGAAAGGCGGAAGATTTTGAGGGTTTGAAAAAGGCGCAAACGGATATTTTATCCACCGTTTCAAGGTATGTGAAAAAGGGGGGTACGCTGTATTATTCCACTTGCTCGCTGTTTGCCTGCGAGAACGATAAGACGGTGGAAACTTTCTTGAAAAGCCACCCCGAATTTAGCGTAGAGCCATTGACAAGTCCGCTTGCGCACGATCAGAAAAAGTACGGCTTGCAATTCTTGCCCGATACCGCCTACGGCGCAGGGTTTTACGTATGCAAGCTTAAAAAGGCATAGGCATGAAAAAGATTTTACAGGATTTATCGTATACCGAGCTGGAAACATTGATCCTTGCGCTCGGCGAAAAAAAATTCAGAGCCAAACAGCTGTACGAGGGGCTTATGCAGGGCAAGGCGATCGAGGATATTTCCTCTCTTTCTAAAGCGTTAAAGGCCCGGTTGCTGGAAGAGTACGAAAACGCGCCCGTGAAGATTAAGGAGATTTATCATTCCGCGGACGGCACGGAAAAGTATCTGTTCGAGTACGCGGACGGCAACCTTGTAGAGGGAGTGCTCATGAAGTATAAGTACGGCTATACGCAATGCGTATCTACGCAGGTGGGTTGCCGTATGGGCTGTAAATTTTGCGCCTCTACCCTTGGGGGCTTGATTAGAAATTTAACGGCAGGGGAAATTTTATCCCAAATTCTTGTGGTCAACGCTTTGCATAAAGCGGACAGGACAGGGCAGGGCAAAGAGGCGCGCGCCGTCACCAACGTCGTGCTTATGGGGAGCGGAGAACCCTTGGATAACTATGCGGAAGTACTCAAATTCCTTAAAAATGCAACGGCGGAAGGCGGAGTTTGTATCAGCGCGCGGAATATTTCGCTGTCCACCTGCGGAATCGTGCCCAAAATGTATCAGCTTGCGGACGAGGGTATTCCTTTAAACTTGACCGTTTCTTTGCACGCGACGGACGACGAATCGCGTGCGCGGACAATGCCCGTCGCCAAGGCGTATAAAATAGCGGACATTTTAAAAGCCTGCGAATATTATTTTAAAAAAACGGGCAGAAGATATTACTTTGAATATACTCTAATCGAGGGTGAAAACTGCGACGAGGAGCACGCAAAAGCGCTCATTGAACTGCTCAAAGGCAAGCCTTGCCACGTCAACCTTATCCGTCTTAACGAAGTCAAAGAACGCTCGCTCAAAGCCATAGGGGACAAGCAAGCGTACCGTTTTTTAGGCATGCTGGAAAAGGGCGGACTGTCGGCGACTTTGCGCCGTCAAATCGGCGTGGATATAGGCGGCGCGTGCGGACAACTTCGCGCCAGCTACTTGGAAGAGAAACGCGTATAGCACGGCATATTTCCGCAAAATCGGAACCTGCCCTTGCTCGTGTACGCACAAGTACACTCCCGTCGGGCAGAACCGCGAGTTTTGCGAAAATCTACCGCACTCTCCGCGTTTCAAGCTCCGTACTGTATCTATTAAAACAGGAGAAAAACTTATGAAAAAGATTAAAATTGCACCTTCTATTTTATCGGCGGACTTTTCCAAAATGGGCGAAGAAGTACGTTCTTTGGAAACGTGCGGAGCCGACCTCGTGCATTGCGACGTCATGGACGGCGTGTTCGTTAACAATATCACTTTCGGCATAAAAATGGTAGAGGATTTACGCAAAATCACAACCCTGCCTTTGGACTGCCACTTAATGATCGTCCACCCCGAAAAGTACGTAGAACGATTTGCAAAGGCAGGCGCGGATATCATTACCGTACACTACGAGGCTTGTCAGGATAATTTGAAAGAAGTGCTTTTGCAAATCAAAAACACGGGCGTAAAATGCGGTGCGGTCATCAATCCCGACACTCCCGTGGATAAAATCCGCGAGGTGATTACCCTTTGCGATATGGTGCTGGTTATGAGCGTGTTTCCCGGGTTCGGCGGACAGAAATTTATCCCGGGCGCGTTGGATAAATTGCGCGAGATCCGCAAGATTATCGACGAAAGCGGAAAGGAGATCGATTTGCAAATCGACGGCGGCGTGACGGGCGAAAACGTCGAGGAAATCAAAGCTGCAGGCGCAAACGTAATCGTTGCAGGCAGCGCCGTTTTCAAAGCGCAGGACCGCGCGAAAATGATCGCCGATTTAAGGGGAAACCGTTAAAAGAATTGATGCAATATTGAAGGCATAAACATGGAGAACGTTCAAAAGAAAAAAATAGATTTCACGGAGGGGAAAGTCTTTTTTAAGCTCCTCCGTTTTATTCTGCCCATTGTGGCGACCAACCTTTTGCAAATGTTTTATAATGCGGCGGATATGATGGTCGTCAGCTTATCGCACGAACAAAACGCCGTCGGCGCAATCGGCACGACGGGTTCGTTTATCAGTCTTATTTTAAATATCTTTATCGGCTTTTCGGTCGGTGCGAACGTCGTCGTAGCGAGGGAAGTGGGCGCAAAGGATAAAGAAAGAGCGCAAAACGCGGTGCATACCGCCTTGCTTATGGCGCTTATTTTCGGGCTTATCGGGGTTGTCGTCGGGCTTTCCGTTTCCCGTGCCGTATTACGGCTTATGGGCAATTCGGGGAATTTGCTCGATCTTGCCGTGCGCTATACCTATATCTACTTTTTAGGCGTGCCTTTTTTGGCATTGACCAACTACTTGATCGCCATTTTCCGCGCCAAAGGGGATTCCAAAACCCCTCTTGTCGTATTGACAATCGCAGGCGTTTTAAACGTCGGTATGAATTTATTTTTCGTGCTTGTCGCAGAGCTTTCGGTAGAGGGGGTTGCCATTGCAACCGCGCTTGCCAACGCGGCGTCCTGCGTGGTTTTGCTTATTAAATTGCATAGGGATCAAGATTATACGACCTTCTCCTTTAAGCGGTTAAAAATCGAGAAAAAGGCTTTCCGCGATATCGTTGTAAACGGTGTACCCGCAGGGATACAAGGGGCGCTCTTTTCCCTTTCCAACATGCTCATTCAATCCTCTATCGTGACGGTGAACAACAGCCTCGTGCCTTCGGGCAGCGAGTATGCGCCCGTCGTCAACGGCAGCGCGGCGGCAGGGAATATTGAGGGGTTTGTTTATACCTCTATGAACGCCGTGTACCAAGGCGCGATTACGGTCACCAGTCAAAATATCGGCGCAAAGAAGGCAAACCGCGTGAGAAAAATTCTATATTCTTGCTTGCTTGCGGTATTTTCCGTAGGCGTGTTCATGTCGGGCTTGGCGTATTTGCTTAAGCGTCCGCTGTTGGCTTTGTACGGCGTGCAAGGCGGCGTCGAGGGGAGTATGGAAGCGCTGGCTTTGCAAGTGGCGCTTACCCGATTTAATATCATTGTAATGCCCTATTTCTTATGCGGACTTATGGACGTTTGCTCGGGCGTTTTGCGCGGAATGGGAAAGGCGATTGTATCCACGGCGATTTCGTTGGTGGGGGCGTGCTTGCTCCGCGTGGTGTGGCTGTGGACGGTATTTCCCAGCTATCCGACATTGGAAATCATTTTCATTTCCTATCCCATCACTTGGACGATTACAACCGTTTGTGCATTTATCATGATACAGGTTTTAGTGAGCAAGCTTTTGAAAAAACAAGCGTAAACGCAAAAAAGCCGACCGTAAAGGTCGGCTTTTTAAGCGTGGTTTGAAAAAGCGGATTATTCAGCGTCCGCTTTTTTAAGGGTTCTAATGCAACGAGCGCAAACGTAGCCGTTCATTTCCTTGCCGTCTTCTACGTAGGAAACCTTCTGTACGTTTACCTTAAACGTTCTTCTCGTCTTACGGTTGGAGTGGCTAACGTTGTTGCCAGAAGCTTGGCCCTTACCGCAAATATTACATACTCTCGACATAGTAAACACCTCCGATTTGGATAATTTTTTCCTTGGATTAAGCGAATGTTTTGACTGTTAAAAAAATCAAGGCGCAAAACAAGCACTAATAATATATCATTTATTAAGAGAAAAAGCAATTAAAAACGCGCCCGAAAACGATAAAAAATAAAAAAAATAAGAAAAAATTGAAAAAGTACTTGCCAAATGCGTGGAAATAGTGTACAATGAATGAGTACTTGGAGAAAGATTATGTCAGTTAACACAAGCAATGCATACGGCAAAATATCTATATCCGACCTTGCTATTGCCAAGGTAGCTTCGCACACCGCCATGGAATCGTACGGCATCGTGGAAATGGTATCCAGACGCTTTACCGACAGCTTGTCCCAGCTTTTCAAAAAAAGCGCCGGCGGACGCGGTATTAAGGTGACGACTTCAGGCAACAGAATTTACGTGGACGTTTACGTAATCGTAAAATACGGCGTATCGATCAGCGCGGTTGCGGAATCCTTAAAGGAAGCCATTAAATATAAAGTGGAAGTCTTTACGGGTATGATCGTAGACACCGTCAACGTCAACGTAATCGGTGTAAAATTATAAATGAGTTTATTCCGGCGCAGGTTTTCCTTTGCGCCTTTTCGCTTTACGGCTTTTCCCTAACATTTTCCTTTTAAGCCGAAAGCTTCGTATAAAATAACAAAGGTAGAAGGAGCATTTGATAATGCATAAAACAATAAATAGCACTGATTTGAGAAATATGATTCTCATCGGCGCAAAACAGCTTGAAATTAACCGCGCAAGGGTGGACGCGCTCAACGTGTTCCCCGTTCCCGACGGAGATACCGGTACGAATATGTCGCTTACTATGCAATCCTGTGTAAAGGAAATGACCGCTTGTCCTTCCAGCGCGTTTCCCGAAGTTTGCGACAGTATTTCCAAAGGCGCTTTGAAAGGCGCGCGAGGAAATTCCGGCGTTATCCTTTCCCAAATTTTAAAAGGTTTATGCTCGGTTTTCCGCAAAGCGGAAAAAGAAATCGACGTTAAAATGTTTGCAAAGGCGTTTGAGTCGGGTACGAAAATCGCCTACGGCGCAGTATCCGTACCTAAAGAAGGTACGATTCTTACCGTTATCCGTATGATGAGCGAACATGCGGTAAAGGTTGCTTCCAAGAAAAAAGATATCGAATCCTTCCTTGAAAGCGTTATTGAGGAAGGGGAAAGAGCGCTTGCGCTTACGCCTGAACTTCTGCCCGTTTTGAAAAAGGCGGGGGTTGTGGACTCCGGCGGCGTAGGCCTTATGGTGATTGTCAAAGGGTTCCTTTCCGCGCTCACCGGTGAAGACGTTGCCGACGATTATGACAATGCGCAAGTTTCCGATGACGAAGCGGAATTTGGCGACAATTCCGCGATTATCGGCATGGAATTAGGGGAAATTCAGTATGCGTACTGCACCGAATTTTTCATTATCAACCTCAAAAAGAGCACCACGCTTTCCGCAATCGATAGATTGAGAGAAAAGCTCATGGCGATCGGCGACAGCGTTATTTGTATCGGGGATTTAGAGCTTGTCAAAGTGCACGTGCACACCAACCAACCCGGTAAAGCGCTTACCTATGCGTTGGAGCTTGGCGAACTCGAAAGACCCAAGATTGAAAATATGCTTCAGCAAAACCGCGAATTGAAGGCGAAAATGGATGCGGAAAAGAAGGAAATGGGCATGCTTGCCATTTGTACGGGCGCAGGGCTTTCCGAGATCTTCAAGGATTTGCTTGTCGATCGCGTGATCGAAGGCGGTCAAACCATGAACCCTTCCGCAAGCGATATCGCAAGCGCGGCACAGAAAATCAATGCGGAACACATTTTCATCTTCCCCAACAATAAAAACATTATTTTGGCGGCGGAACAAGCAAGAAATCTCGTGGAAAACAAGAAACTCCACGTAATTCCTACTAAAAACGTGCCTCAAGGTTTTTCCGCTGCGCTTGAATTCAACCCCGAAGTAAGCGCGGAAGAGAATAAAACCAACATGATCCACGCCCTTGACAACGTCAAGGTCGGGCAGGTCACCTACGCGGTTAGAAATACCACCTTAAACGGGTTCTCTATTAAGGAAGGGGATATTATCGGTCTTGACGATAAGAAAATTCTTGCAAAATCCCACACCTTGGAAGAGACGGTGCTCAAACTTATCGGCAAAATGAAAGAGGAGTTCCACCAAGTCATCACCCTCTACTACGGCGAGGACGTAAACGAGGAAGATGCCGAGGCGCTTTGCCAAGTAATTGCGGAAAAATATCCCGATTGCGACGTTGACTTCCACAACGGCGGCCAAGCGGTTTACTACTACATCTTGGCTTTGGAATAATTCACAAAAACTGCATAAATATGCAAAAGAGAACGGGAAGGGCGGCGGCTTTTCCCGTTTTTTGGAGATTAACCAAGTGAAACCCAGTCGAACGTGATTGCAAATGGCAAACGGCGTTTATACTGCGTTAAAACCCTTGGAAATACGGCAGGTATTCCCTGCGGCTTTTGCCTTGCCTTATCCAAAATCTGCTCGGCAAAAACTGCAAGGCATCTCAAAGCAAGTATTTTCCGGTAGATTTTGACGAAGGTGTGCGCGGTTGTATCGACATACTACAAGCACGCATTTGGCGAAAGATACCCAAAAGACTGCTTTGAGACTGGTTTAATTTGGTCTTGCTTGGCTAAGATAAGGCAGTTATATAAAAATATTACAACGAAGACGAGGAGAAAAGGTCCAAAAGGGCGCGCTTATGGGCGCGTTCGACTGGGTTTCGCTTGGTTATGAAACTTTCCATGCTCCGTTCCATCGGGGAAAAACGCGAGAAAGATTTTAATAAATTAGGGATTTTTGAGGCGGAAGATTTGATCCGCTTTTATCCGCGCGCCTATTTGGATTTGACCGAGCGCACCTCTCTTAAAACCGCCTATCATAACGACATGGTTTTGGTGGCTTGCGAAGTGACGAGGGTCATGCCCGTAAACTACGGCAATAAGCGCAAAATGGTCAAGGCGTTTTGTTCGCAAAACGGCTTTCCGTTCACGGTAGTTTGGTTCAATCAACCCTACGTCGCGCAAAAGCTCAAAGCGGGAGAATACCTCTTTTACGGCAGAGTTCAAAACAAATTCGGGCAGGTTTCCCTCGTAAATCCCACCTTTGAGGAGCTGGATAAAAACTACCGTTTAAAAGGGATCGTACCTGTTTATTCCTTAAAGGGGTCGCTTAGCCAAAAAATCGTACGCACGGCAATCAAAGAGGCGCTGCAAAAATGCGATTTAACAAGCGCAATTCCTTGGCAAATCCGTCAAAAATACGACCTTGCGCCTTTGGAAGCGGCATACCACCAAATTCACAACCCCACCGATATGCAAAGCAAGGACAACGCCGCCGAGCGTATCGCCTTGGAAGAGTATTTTGTCCTCATTTCCGCGTTCAAGATTATCAAGGGCGGAAAGGAAGAGGTGCGCTTGCATAATTATACAGTTTCCGCAAAAGAGGTGAAAGGCTTTGCGGAACGGTTCGGGTTCGAGTTCACGAACGGGCAAAAGAATGCCGTTAACGAGATTTTTGAAAATTTATATTCGCCTGTGCGCATGAACCGTTTGGTGCAGGGGGACGTAGGCAGCGGTAAGACGGCGGTTGCGCTTTGCGGTATTTTCATGGCGGTAAAAAGCGGGTTTACGGCGGCGTATTTATCCCCGACGGAAGTGCTTGCGGCGCAAAACTACGCCGTATTGCAAAAATATTTTCCCGAATACAAGGTCGGCTATTTGGCAGGCGGTATGACGGCGAAGGAAAAGCGTGAGATAAAAACGGCGCTCAAAAACGGGGAAATCGATATCCTTTGCGGTACGCACGCGATTTTCCAAGGGGACGTGGAAATTCCCAAGCTTTCCTTTATCGTCTGCGACGAGCAGCACCGTTTCGGCGTAGCCCAAAGAAACGCCTTGGCGGAAAAGGGCGAGGGTGTGGATATGCTGGTTATGAGCGCAACGCCTATTCCCCGTACCCTTTCTTTGATATTCTACGGGGATTTGGACGTGACGACGATTACCGACAAGCCCAAAGCCCGTCAGGAAATTTCCACGAGTATTATCCCCGAATACAAGTACGGCGACATGCTGGAATATATCCGCAAAGAGGCGGAGAGTGGCAAGCAGGCGTACTTCGTTTGCGCGAAGATTGACGACGACGAAGAGGGCGCGATTATGAGCGTGACCGAGCTGTACGAGGAGCTCAAAAACCGCTTGCCCACCGTGCGTTTCGGGCTGTTGCACGGGCGCATGAAGGATAAGGAAAAAGCGGAAATCATGACGGCGTTCAAGGAAAAGCAATTCGATTGCTTGGTATCCACGACGGTTATCGAGGTCGGCGTGGACGTTCCAAACGCCACCATGATGATTATTTATAATGCCGAGCGGTTCGGGCTTTCGCAGTTGCACCAGCTTCGGGGCAGAGTAGGGCGAGGCGCGGAAAAGAGCTATTGTTTCCTGCTCATGGGCGCGGACGGCGATACGGCGAGAGAGAGATTGAATACCTTAAAAGAGAGCACGGACGGGTTCAAAATTGCGGAAAAGGACTTGGAAATGCGCGGCGGCGGCGATTTCTTCGGGACGAGGCAGTCGGGTAAAATGCTGTCGGATATCAAGAATTTGCGTTATCCCACGCAGGTGATTTTCGCTGCCAAACGCCTTTCCGACGACACCTTTGACGGAAGGTACGCCGACGAGCGTTTGCGCATGATTGCGATTAAGAAATATAACAGCTTGAAAGACGTGGTTCTCAATTAAAAACACCCCCTTAGGGGGTGTTTTAATTTTGATAGGGGATACAGCTTTTGATAATGGAAATGAGTTCTTGTATTTCCGTTTGGCAATCTAAATTCAGCCATTTATGCACGATAGCGGAAACGCCGCTTGTGAAAAATTCCAGCTTATAGATTCTCTCGTTTTCATCGGACAAGAATTGAGAGATAGCAGGATAAAAAATTTTATCGTACATACCTTGATAAG
>JAFVTA010000036.1 GCA_017503525.1 Clostridia bacterium
GTCTTTCACTCTCCTTATTTGCTCTTAACGCTGTCAGCGATCGTTACGATGCTGCCTTTAGGCCCGGGAATCGCGCCCTTGATGAGGATTGCGTTTCTTTCCAAATCCACACGAACAACTTCGAGGTTTTGAATCGTTACGTTATCCACACCGTACTGACCTGCAAGGTGCTTGTTCTTGAATACACGCGAGGGGGAGCTGATAGGACCCATGGAACCGGGTTCTCTGTGTACAGGGCCGGTACCGTGCGTCATCTTCAATCTGTGTTGATTCCACTTCTTGATTACGCCCGTGAAACCGTGACCTTTCGTCACACCCGATACGTCTACCTTGTCCCCTGCCGCAAACACGTCAGCTTTAAGTTCCGTACCTACCGTGAAAGTTTCAGCGTTTTCTACTCTGATTTCTTTCAATACTTTGTGGGGCTTTACGCCAGCTTTCTTGAACTGACCGAGTTCAGGCTTCGTAAGCGCCTTTTCGTTCACTTCGATGAAACCGAGTTTCAAAGCTGCATAACCGTCGTTTGCTACCGTCTTAACTTGTACAACGGGGCAAGGACCTGCTTCCACTACCGTCACGGGAATCATCTTCCCGTCTGCTGCAAAGATTTGGGTCATCCCAACTTTGCGTCCGATGATTGCTTTATTCATTGATAAAGTTCACTCCTTTTGTTTTTTTATTTTCGAATACCTTTGAAAGTATTTCTCGGCATTTTTGATTAGAGCTTGATTTTGATGTCCACGCCTGCGGGCAAGTGGATGGAATCAAGCAATTTTGCGTTGGGGGAATAGATATCGATGATTCTCTTGTACGTTCTCATTTCGAACTGCTCGCGGGAATCCTTGTACTTGTGGGGGGAACGAAGAATGGTCACGATTTCTCTTTCCGTGGGAAGGGGAATAGGACCGGAGATCTTTGCCCCGCTCTTCTTCATCGTCTCAACGATACGGCTTGCCGCCTCGTCTACGAGCTCGTGATCGTATGCCGCCAACTTGATTCTGATTTTCTGTGCTGCTACTGCCATTTGGTTTACTCCTTTTAGTTTATACTAACATTTTATTTCGCTGTATCAACCTATCCGTGTGTATCGAGGTCTTTGCAAAATAAAAACACTCTTCGTTTTTGCCCGAGCGTTTCCGCAAAAGCCTCGGTTAGTCGCAGGAGTCTAGCCCCCACTTTTGTCAACGGAAATTATCTGCCAAAGCGGCTTTTTGCCTTGGAATTTCAGTAACTTCCCGCATCAACCCTATACACGCGTTTTTACACAGCCTACTTATAATATCAAATCTGTAAAGGTCTGTCAAGCATTTAAACGAACTTTTTTTAAAAATTTTTCAATTTTTTTTAAGATTTGGAATATTCTTGTTTTTGAGGGCATATATGCCGATTATTCCCACTTTTTCGCGATTTATACGCTATTATTTATTATTGTATACGCGCGCGTGTAAAAGGTATACATACGCAAAGAGTATGCACGCATTATAATAAAGGTGCGCATACATAACGCGCAGGCGCGTACACATGCGTATTATCGTATTATTCTCTGTCCCCCATCGATTCTCCACACTCCCTCTATCTATTCTCTACGCCCTCTCCTTTTTGTTATATATGAACATATGAACACATGTTCACATATTCATATGTTCTATGGGATAAGTATAATCAAATGCAGAAATGGAAGAAGATAAGTAAAAGCAAAAGCCAAAATCGGGCATAAAAAAAGGGCTTGCGCCCTTTCTTATTTTAATTGTTGCTCTATGGCGTTTTGCCAACAGCTATGGCACATGGCAACATAGGAATCGTTCCCGCCGATTAGGATTTGTCCCCCTTCCGTGACAACCTTTCCCTCGCCGTCAATTCGGGCGTTGACAATCGCCTTTTTACCGCAGGTGCAAATGGTTTTGATTTCGGTAATCGAATCCGCTACCTCAAACAATCTTCTGCTCCCCTCGAATAAATGCGTCAAAAAGTCGGTGCGCAGACCGTAGCAAAGCACGGGAATATCCAGCTTGTCCACGATACGGCGGAGCTGGTCGATTTGCTTGGAAGTGAAAAATTGACACTCGTCCGCAATGACCACGTCGCAGTCGGGGTGATTTTGGTATTCGTCAAACAGGTTTTTATCGGGAGTCATAATATCTGCGTGCGCGGAAAGCCCGATACGGGAACGCACCACGTCCGCCCCGTCGCGAACGTCAATCGAGGGCTTGATAAGCCATACCTTCATGCCCCTTTCTTCATAGTTGAATTTCGTAATGAGCGCATTCGCCGTTTTCGACGAGCCCATTGCACCGTATTTAAAGTATAATTTCGCCATTTGTATATCTCTTTCGTTTATTTTTTATTCTTTTCCTGCGCGCGTTTATCGCTGATAATCTTCATATGCTCTGCGGTGACGAGGGTCACGTTGTTTTCCTTTGCCCACTTCACACAGCCTTTCAATACGAGGGGTAAGAATACTCTGGGTACGCCTAAAACGGTGGTGAGTGCTTCGTCGGTGAATTTCACCTTATCATCCACTCTGTCCGCAGCATAGCGCACCGATTCCAAGGACGCCTTACGCATTTGCAAAAGCTCGGCGCGCATTCTCGTCTTCTTATGAAACCAAAAATTTTTACTGTCACGATAACCGTAATCGACGGGCAGAGGCGGGAAATCGCTCGCCTTTACACCGCGGATAATCGCGTCGCTATATTTCTTCTTCATGAGGATTTTATCAATTTTCAAGATAAAGTGCGCCCCGAATTTACTCGTGATACCGTTAAAATCATGGTAAGGGGGTTCGTAGCCGTTCAATTCACCTGCTACGTCCTTATCCGCGCCGTCCAGCTCTCTTACCCAAGTACACTCGATTACCTGAATAGCGTCCGTCATCACCAAGGGTCGGGTTTCCCCTGTTTCCTCCTCAAGAAGGCTCTTTTCCAGCTTGAAATTGCACTTTGGCATCTTGTCGCTGGGTTTATCCCCCGGCCAAGAAAGCTTAACAGCCTCTTTGAAGGTTTTGGGATTGTCGTCAATGAAGTTGATGGCGCATTTGCCGTTTCTTAAAATGTTTTGCGCCGTATTCGAGGAATTACGGCAGGATAAAAGCATGGCATAATAATCCTTGCCCGCCACGTAGTACGGCTGAACCAAGGAATACGGACCTAAATTTGTAGAACCGTCCTCGCAAATGGTACTGATCACCACGGTGGGCATGGGGAAAAATAAAGATGTTTGATAGAAATTATCTACGATACGCAAATTCTCAAAGCTGCTCATGATAAACTCCTTTTCTTTTTTTGTATTATAACATATCCCGTTTGTTTTTTCAAGTGGAAAATGAAAAAATATCCCTCGAAAACGAGGGATATTTTCTATTAAAGTTGATGCCAAATGATTAATAAAATGAAACCAATTGCTAAAAGGACTAAACCTGTAATGACAATACAGCCTTGAACCTTCAACTTGCGTTCTTCAAGCTTACGCTCACGGTATTGCTTAAAGGTTTCGCGGTTATCCCTCAAATGAGGAACAAATACCCCAAGCATCCCTTTAAAAGCAAAGCCCAGCCCGAAAAACACTCCTTCACCGCTGACATAGACAAAACCGGCAAAGAGCAACCAAAGCGCGCCGACCACGAAAAATGCGTCGCATAAAAGCTGTAGGCTCGATTTGAGTCCGCCAAAATCAAACCCCTTTATCGCAAAAAAGATAAACAGCATAACTGACGCAATGCCGAAACACGCCAAATATTTGAGCAAGACTTTTTTCTTTTCTTGATCCATATTATTTAATCATTTCCTTGTATTTAGCCTCTTCTTCGTCGTTGCAATATACGAAGTGTCCGGGGGATACTTCGCGCAAGGAAGGCAAGTTCACCGAATAGTCGTGTTCGGCGATGGGATTATACGTCATTCTCGTACGCTTTTTCTCATAACGAGGATCGGGCAAGGGAATTGCCGACAACAGCGAACGGGTATAAGGGTGCAAGGGATTTTTAAAGAGTTCTTCCGAAGAAGCAAGCTCTACCATCTTACCGAAGTACATAACGCCGATTCTATCCGAGAAATACTTAACGACGGACAAGTCGTGCGCAATGAACAAAATGGTAAGCCCCAAGCGCTCTCTTAAATCGTTCAAAAGGTTGATAACCTGCGCTTGAATGGATACGTCGAGCGCCGAGATAGGTTCGTCGGCGATAATCATTTCGGGCTGCATGATAATGGCTCTTGCAATACCGATACGCTGACGCTGACCGCCCGAGAATTCGTGGGGATAACGGTCGGCGTGTTCTCTAACAAGACCAACCGTTTCCAAAATTTCGTATACCTTTTGCGTGATATATTCCTTATCGCGGATACCGTTGATAATCAAGCCTTCGGCAATGATTTCACGAACAGTCATACGAGGGTCAAGCGACGCAATAGGGTCTTGGAAAATCATTTGGATTTGAGTGATAAGTCTGCTCTTTTTTGCAACTCTGCAACGGCTATTAAATTCCTTTTGCAAAGCCTTGGTAGCAGCCTCGTCGCCTTCTACCGCCGCAAATTTTTCCTTATACTCTTCTTTGAGCTTCGCAATCTGCTTTTCCGCATGTCTTCTGTCTACCTTCTTGCTAGACAAGTTCGCCTCGCGGATTTGCGTGCGATTTTCACGGACAACTTCACGAAGATTTTCTTTAATCTCTTTGATCTTAGCGTCAACCTCTTCCTTCTTGCCCTCATCCGCTTCAAGTTCCGCCTTCAACGCCTTGATTTGCTCAGCGGCAGCCTTACGGGCTTGGGAGATCGCGTTCTTGTATGAACGCGTACCTGCCCCCACTCTTTCGCCTTTGAAGTAGATATTACCTGAAGTAATATCGTAGAGTTTGATAATCGATCTACCCGTGGTAGTCTTACCGCAGCCGGATTCGCCTACAAGCCCGAAAACTTCGCCTTTTTTGATTTCAAAGCTAACGTCGTCAACAGCTTTAAGGTCTCTTCTACCCATGCGGAAATACTGACACAGATGTTCTACTTTTAACAAAACTTCGTTATTATTCATCTTGCTCACCTCCGCGTTCGTTCATACGTTTGATACGCTCGGTAATAATCTTAGGAATTTCCACCTTCGGTGCGTCGGGGTGAAGCAACCACGTTGCCGCATAGTGCGTAGGCGAAACCTCAAACATAGGCGGCTGCATTTCGTAATCGATTTGCATTGCGTACTTGTTTCTATCCGCAAACGCGTCACCCACAGGAGGATAAATCATGTTAGGCGGCGTACCGGGAATCGCATCCAGCTTTTCGTTGGTATCCAAGTCGGGCATGGACGAAAGCAACGCCCACGTATACGGATGACGGGGATCGTAGAAAACGTCTTCCGCCGTACCGTATTCAACAATTTTACCTGCGTACATAACGGCAATTCTATCCGCCATGTTTGCAACGACACCCAAGTCGTGCGTAATGAAGATAATGGAAAGATTACGCTCTCTCTTAAGCTTATTGATAAGTTCCAAAATCTGCGCCTGAATGGTCACGTCGAGCGCCGTAGTAGGCTCGTCGCAAATCAAGATATCGGGGTTAGCCGAAAGCGCGATTGCGATAACGATACGCTGGCGCATACCGCCCGAGAATTCGAACGGGTACTGCGTATAACGGATACGGGGTTCGGGAATACCAACCTCTTCCATAAGCTTGATTGCCTTTTCTTTCGCGATACGGGGCGTAAGCTTATATACGACCTGCGACGCTTTTTCCTTAAGGTAATCGATAAGCTCTACGCAACGTTTGTTAACGTCGACATTCGCCGCAACCTCCAAATCTCTTTCAAATTTGCCTTTTGCACGTTCAATAACGGAAACAATCGTCTTGATTTGTTCTTCAGGTGCAAAGATAAACTTGGGAACAACCTTCCAGCTTACCTCCTTGCCTTGAGCGAGAAGTTTTTCACGCTTCGCCGTTTGCTTATTAAAGCGCTCCTCTTCTTGCAAATTGTTTTTGATGTGGAAGAAATATTTGTCTACTTCTCTGCTTAAAGCACCGCCGAAGGTATACGCAACGCTGTCCTTGACAACTTCCAAAGGATCGATTGCCGCGCGAACCGCCTTCGTCGTAGCTTTTACGATTTCATCCGCCTGTTTCGCAGTGAAATCCCCTTTCTTGAAGAATTCAACCGCGTTTTCCATCGCCGAAACCGCCGCTTTTTTGTTTGCAAGCACGCGTGCAAGCGAGTACTCGATTGCAATCTTTTCAAGCGTCTCAAAAGCGTTCATGAAATCTGCCATCAAGAATTCGTACGCCATAGCGTTTGCCTCTTCGGCAGGCATTTGGCTGAGATCCGCCTCGGGGTTCTTAAATACGTAATAACCGATTCTAAAGAAGTTATACTTAGGCGCGGAAAGCATTTCCTCTAAGGTTGCTTTCAACTCTTTGAGCAGCTCAACCGTTTTCTCGGAAACCTTCGTGCAAGCCGACGATTTACCGAAGAACTTCTTAACGACGTCCATAAACGTATCGCCCGCTTTTTCTTCCTTGATCGCTTCATCAATGCGTACCATGTACGCGTTGAGCGCTTCCATGTGCTTCGCCGCAAAGTATTTTTCTTGTGCCGCCTTGAGCTTCTTCATGACAAGCTTCAAGGTTGCAGGGGCATCGATTTTTTGGTTCTTTTCCACGAGGAAAAGGAACTCGTCGATAATGGCTATAAGCTCTTCAGCCGCCGTGCGCGCAACGTTGTAATCGTTTTCAAGCGCGATTGCCTTGATATTAAAGCCGTCGAAGGTTTTTACGTATTCGGGAATAAAAGCAAGCTGTTCTTGCGCCCATTCTACGTTTTCGCCCTTTTCGATTTTTTCGTTCAACGCCTTGGTCATCATATCCGCAAGAGCGGCAAGCTTCTTATTGAACGCAATACGCCCCTCTTTGCGCTTTGCTTTGTTTTTCAAAAGCATAGCCTCGGTAATTTGCTTCCCGATACGCACGATTGGGTTAAGCGAGGAAAGCGGATCTTGGAAGATCATGGCGATCTTGTCGCCGCGAAGCTTGTGCATTTCCTCTTCGGGAATACGAACGAGGTCTTGCCCGTCGTACAAAATGTGACCGTTTTCTACGATAGCGTTTCCTGCCGAAATACCGATAATCGCTTTGGAAGTGACGGACTTACCAGAGCCCGATTCACCTACGATTGCCAAGGTTTCCCCTTCGTACAAGTCGAAAGAGATATCACGAACAGCCTGCACCTTTCCGTTTGGCGTACGGAAGGATATCGTTAAATTTTTTACAGCTAATTTTTTCTGCATATCTTAATCCTCCGCACCACGCAAGGTAGGGTTGAGCGCGTCGCGCAAACCGTTGCCGAACAGGTTGAACGAAATCATGAGCAACGCCATGACGACAGCAGGGAATACAACCAAGAACGAATACGATTGAATATATTGCTGGTTTGCCGCCATCATAACGCCGAATGCTTGCGTACCCTGCAAGCCCAAATTCAAATAAGCAAGCGTTGCTTCACTGTAAATGGTACTTACAATCATAAGTACGCTCGAGGTGACAATCGTACCAAGCGAGTTAGGCAAAATGTGTCTGAAAATCAAACGCATATCTCTTGCGCCCAACGTACGGCTTGCAAGTACGTATTCGCTACCCTTGAAGCGGTAGAACTGCGTACGCGTACGCGCTGCCGTACCCATCCAGCCCGTAAGGCAAAGCGCCATGACGAAGGTTAGGAAATTACTGCCGAAGTGCAAAATTGCAAGCGTCATAACAACCAACCAAGGAACGCCGCCTAAAATTTCGCAGAAACGCTCCATGGCAAGGTCGACTCCGCCGCCGAAGTAGCCCGAAATCGAGCCCCAAACCAAACCAAAGCAGAAACAGAACGCCGCCGTGCACAAACCTAACAACAAGGAAGTACGCAAACTCGTAAACATTAAGGTGAACAAGTCATAGCCGTTTTCGTCCGTACCCAAAATGTGTCTGGGCATCTTGTCATAACCCATTTTGTAATACTTGGGCACGTTAACCTTAACGCTTTGTACCTTGCCGGTCTTATGGTTTTTCGTCACGTCAAGAACTTCTTTTATGGGACATTCATCGCTCAAAACGGTAAAGGTCTCGATAATGTTCTTTTCGTCGAAGTCGCAAAGCCCTTGTTCTTTGAGTTTACGGAAATCGGAAATCGCGTAAACCTCTTCGCTTCTGCCGTATACCTCTTCATAGGTATCAAAAACGAATTCACAATAATAAATTTTAGAATTATAAACGCCCTTGACGCCGTTGGACTGCCAGTAGCCTGCAGGAATTTCCGTCCCCACCTTCGCACGATTTACCATTTCGGTTGCGTCCGTAAAGCTAATCGCCGCAAGGTTTGCATTTGCCGTTTCGTCCGCACAAGACAAGGTAAGATTTTCCAAAAGGATATACTTGCTTTGGTTAGGAACCTTTTCTACTTCAAAGTAAATTCTGCAAGCATTCAAAGCGGTAAATCCATTTTCGGTAAGCTTTGCGCTCAAATCAAACGAAGCGTTGTTATACGAAGTCGTCCAGTCCTGCAAAACGATTTTCTCGCTCGTTTCTTCGTCTAACAAATATACGCAGAATTTACCCAAGCTACCCTCGTTAACGCCGTCCTGCGTGTGCATGGTATACGCGAAGGTATATTCGCCGTCAGCCGTGACGGGGAATTGATAGTAGTTATAAAGAACTGCATTGTCTTGGGAATCGTTGTTGTCCGTTTGGAAGGTCATATAACCGCCCTTGCCGGTAGGCGTTGCCTTATTGATATACGTCGGCTCGGAATCCACAACAAGTTTGCTTACGGCAGGTTTATAAAAGCCTGCGGGACATTCATTTTCAAAGTCATAAACAACGCCGCTGATAGAGCCGTCTCTATTCACCGACTTTTTATATTCCTTCGTACCGTCCCAGAAGCCTGTTCCAGCTTCGAAAAGCTTGGGTTGCAAGAAGTGCTCGCTAATATTGCCCGCCCCGGGTTCTACGCTGAACGGGGAAACCATGGGAACGATAGCCGAGAGCAACAACAAAATGCCCAAAACGATTGCGCCTGCAATCGACGCTTTGTTTTTACAAAAGCGTCTAAATGCGTCTTTACCGAAAGAACTGCCCTTCGTTTTCAACTGGGTATCCGTAATACGTTTACCCGAATTGACAAAACGGAAGGAATCCTCATTAATTTCATATTTAGATACGTCTACAGATTGTGCCATTACTTCTTCGCCCCCATTCTAATTCTAGGATCGATAAAGCCATAGGAAAGGTCCAAAAGTACACCGGCAAGCAAGCCGAGCGTAGTGAAAATGGCCAAATCAACAAACAAAATATTATAGTCCTTCGCCGTCATTGATTTTACGAACAAGCTGCCTATACCCGTGATCCCGTACAAGTTTTCCAAAATCATGGAACCGCCCATAATACCGATAAATTCGGCAAGAACGGAAGGGAAAATGGGAACCATGGCGTTTTTCATTGCATGGCGAAGAATAGCCTGCTTACGCGTCAAGCCCTTGGTGCGTGCAAGCAACAAATAATCGCTTTCCATAACCTCGCAAAGCTCTGCACGGACAAAACGGCAGTACCCACATATCGAACCAAGCGACAAACTGAATACGGGCAGTATATACCCTAGTGCTTTTTCGCTGGTCGGCGCTGTGGGATTCGGCCACTGCGTAGGCAAGATAGGATTATTATAGCATAACAAAAGCATCAAGAATGCAATGATTACGAAGCTAGGCAAAGAAATCAAAATCATGACCGTCGTCGAAATAACGTGGTCCGTCATAGTGTTTTTCTTAAGCGCTGCCCAAATACCCAGTGCAATACCGATAGGAACGGCAACAACCACCGAAATGATATTTATCTTCATTGAGGTAAGCAATCTTTCGCCGATAATAACCGTCGCTTTAACATTGGGCTCTATAAATTGAGAATGACCCCAGTCCCAATGGAAAAGAATGTTGGAAATCCATTTGAAATACTGTTCCATAACAGGTACTTCGTAGTAATAGGTGACCGTACCGTTTTTCGCCGTTACAAAATCTACCAACTGAAGATCGGGAAGCTGAAATCTGCTTGAGGTCATATACCCTAACGACACCTGATTATCATAGTACGTCTGTCTCGTCACCGCAGTACCAACCGATTTTTCCGGCGGAAGCAGCTTAATCAATATAAATGTGAGAGATAATACGATAAAGGCTGTCATTAAAGCCAATAGAACTCTCTTTACAACATATTTTCCCATGTTTATTACTCCTATTCAATACAAAAGTAATAAGGCTTAATGAAATAAGCCTTATCACCCTTGCATTTTTTACAAAATGTTTTTACAATCGATTATTACTCGCTCAAAGCAACGTACGCAGTCACGTACAACCCAGAAGCTACATTCCCATTAAGGGTGTAGGAGAAGTATACGTCAATACCCTGATTTTCATCCACGGGAACTTTAGCAAGCTCCGTCTTAGGAAGGGTGACAACCATCGTCAAGGTATCAGCGTCTGCATCATAGGTCACGGTGTACATGGATTCGTCAAGTTCCCATTCATCGTAGTCCACGCTATAACCGCCGCCGAATACTACGAGTGCATCGAGGGAAAGCTCGGTGACTGCAGGATTGTTTTCAAGAACGATCGTCACAGTCAAGCTTTCGTCTGCGTTTTCAACCGATTCAACTTTCGTTAATTCGTATGCAGCTACTTCGCAGCCGTCGTCAACAATCGTCAACTGTTGCGAGGATTGATACAAAGCGTCGTAGGACCAACGATAACCGTTGTAAACCAAAGCTTCGGTCAAGGTGTTGGTGTCAACAGCCCAGTTCAAGGTGAAGTCGCCGGAGATCGAAGCGTTCGTGGAGTTAACGCCAAGGAAGTTAAGAGGGTCAAGAGGGTTACCGGAAATGGAACCGAAACCGATGTCATACTGACCGTAGAGCATCTTGTTGTAAGCATACATATAGTCGGAACCAACGTCGAAGGTGAATTGCAATTTATACTTGCCGCCGGTTACGGATGCGTCGTTGAACGCGTCCATCCAATACTTAATAACGTGGTTGTGGTAGCCTTCTTGGTGGGTAGGATACATCCAAACGATTTCGATATCGATAACGGTAGGATCTTCCGTCGTACCGGGTTCGAGAAGACCGTCTGCTTCCAATTCGTCAAGAGCCATACGGAAGTAGTCACGAGCAAGCTCAAGGTTGAAGCCGTAGCCGTCCGTACCTTCGGTCAAGTAGCTAACAGCGTCTTTGTGTTGTTGCGTTGCGTTGTATGCGATACCGTTTTCAGGATCGGACATGTAGTCGGAGCTGAAGTAGTTTGCAGACGCAACGGAACCCTTCAATTGTGCGAAGGACTTTCTGTCAAGCGCGTAGGACAAGCCCATACGGAAGTGCGCGTTGGAAAGAGCAGGTTCTACTTCCCAGTAATCTTCTTCTGCCGTCTGGCTGTAGCTACCGTTTTCGCCGAACAAGGAAATCCAAGTTTCTTGGTCAAGCGCGTTCATGTTCAATTTGAAGCAGCTGTCACCCGTCGTGGTCTTCGCGCGAGGGTCGTTAGCGTATTCTTCAAGATAGGTATCGGGAATACCGCAGGAGTCAACTTTACCTGCAAGGAATTCTTTAATCGTAGCTTCCTTGTCTTCTGCAGCAGCCGTCAAAATGTTGATGTGAACACCAGGGATGCTATACTTCGTGTTAGCATATACGTAGTTGGGGTTCTTCTTATATACAACCTGCGCACCGCTATCCCATCTTTCCAAGGTGTAAGCACCCAAGGAGAGGGAGTTGTCTACGGGAGAGGTCGACTTGTCTTCACTGAAGTTCAAGTAGTTGTCAACGCCAACCAAGTTAATGAAGTCAGCAGGAACGGGCATGTACAAGGAGCTGGAGATATAGTATCTCGAATAGTAAGCCGTCGTGGGAGCGCCAAGTTCGTATTCGAAGTAGGTCTTGCCGTCTTCTTCGTCTACGTAAACCTTAATGCCTACGCCGCTGAAGTCTGCATCGGAAATACCCTTCGCAGAGGTCTTGGTTGCTTCGTAATATTCTTTAGCACCCTTGATTGCAGCTGCACCGGTCTGGTTAGCCAATTCGTTGCCTCTGTAAAGGTCGTTTGCTTGGTTAAGGAGCAATTTGAAAGGCGTAATGAAGTCTTCTGCAGCAACTGCGCGATTCTTGAACGCTGCGCGATCAGCAATTGTGGAGTTGGTGTCATACTTCAAACCGCTGCGGATTTCAAATCTCCACTTCGTTGCCTGGCCGTTTGCGTCCAAGCCGTCAACAGGTACGGGGTCAGCAACTGCCAATTCGGGTACCCATTCATAACCGTCCTTCGTGCTGTTCATGAAGGTGGTGTAGTAGCTTGCGCCGATATAGCCGTAGAAGTCACCAACGTCGGAACCTTGGCTGTCAAGGTAGTTTACAGTACCGGGGTCAGCAACGTCTACCGAGTGGTAATATCTCTTCCAAGCTGCGTTGGTTTCTGCTGCAAGGTCTGCCGTGATAGCACCTTCGGGCAAAATACCGAAGCCGTAGCCGGAGATGTAGTTTTCGGTTGCAAGCTGAATACGTTCGTTTACGAGAACGTAACCGCCGTTTTCAAACAACGTCATACCGAGCATACCGTTACGGATACCGTAAGCTTCAAGTTGACCGAGGATTTTCGTCTTTTCTGCTGCGGAAAGACCGGAGAAGTTAAACGTACCGTCTGCTGCAGGAACTGCGTTCTGCATTTTTGCTGCTGCTGCTTCGTACGCTGCTTTTGCAGTGGGAACGTCCGTAGCTGCGGTGATTGCTGCTTTACCTTCTGCCAAAGCTGCGTCAACCGCTGCCGCTACTTCCGTGCTAACGGAAGTGCCGATTGCTGCTTTGATTGCATCAAGGTCGAAGGACAAGTAAACCTTGTAGTCCTCCATGTCGATGAAGTCTGCTTTTTGAGCATACGTCAATTCGGGACCTGCACTGCCGCTGCTGCTACTGCTAGAGTCATCGCCTTTGTCACCAAAGAACGAGCAACCTACGCTAGTAGACATTGCAGCACACATAAAGAGTGCTAATGCCGCTCTAAGCTTTTTGTTCATAAGTTACCTCCAAAAAATGTTTTTTTGTTTTTTTTATAAATCCCTTTTTCTCTCGTTCACTAAAAAGAAATTTAATTGCCTAAGTAATTCTTTTCGTTTGGCATACGCCACGCCAAACAGGATCTATCCCCTTATATTTTGGCATTTTACAGCCTAAATATGTTAAATTATATCACACTTTCACCTATCTGTCAAATAAAAAACACGGAAAAATGAAATACTTTTCTATTTTTAATCGAATTATTCGATTGTTTTAATTTGTTTTATGGGTTCAAAAAATGATAGAATACAGCCATTTTCGCAATTTCTTCATTTTTAAACGCTTGACATTTACGTGCGCGAATGTTAATATTGTAGCTGAGTTTAATTTTCGAGGATAAAAAAATGCTATTCGGCAAGCACATCAACCGCTATTACTTAAAATATTTATATATGTTCCTATTCGGGCTTATCGCGCTGGTTGCCGTGGACTACGCACAGCTGGAAATCCCCCGTTTGTATAATTACCTAATCAACGGTATCAACGAGGGCGTTGTAGACGTGGACGGCGAACTAATGACGTTCGATTTCAAGTTCGTCCTTCATTATATCTGCAACCCGATGATGTGGATTATCTGCGCCATGATTGTCGGCAGATTTTTATGGAGAATTTTCTTCTTCGGCGCAGGCATTAAGGTGGAAACGGATTTGCGCTTGAAAATGTTCGACCACTGCAAGAACCTTTCGCAGGAATATTATCAAGTGAACAAGGTAGGCAACCTCATGTCCCTGTTCACCAACGATATCGAAACGGTTCACGATTGCTTTGGCTGGGGTACGATGATGTTTGCGGACGCCCTCTTCTTGGGCGGACTCGCCATTGCAAAAATGTTTATCATGGACGGCGTGTTAGCCCTTCTCACCCTTATCCCCATGATCTTCCTGCTTGCCGTGTCCTTAATCGTGTCCGCGTACATGAGCAAGAAATGGGACGTGCGCCAGCAGGCGTTCTCCGATTTGTCCGATTTCTCGCAGGAGAGCTTTTCGGGTATCGCCGTGATCAAGGCGTTCGTCAAAGAGGCGAAGGAGCTTTGGGCGTTCAAAAAGCTCAACGACCAAAACGAAGTGGCGAACGTCGATTATACGAGATTATCCGTACTCCTTCGTATCTTCGTCACCCTGTTCGTGGAATCGGTAATCTGCGTTATCCTCGGCTACGGCGGTTATCTCGTATATAACGATACCCTCAACGCGGGTCAGCTTATGGAATTTATCGGGTATTTCAACTCGGTCATTTGGCCGTTTATGGCGGTATCGGAAATTATTGAAATGACCTCGCGCGGGAAAGCCTCGCTTAAACGTATTAGCGAGCTGTTGGACGCTACGCAGGATGTATTCGACAAGGAAGGCGCAACCCCTATCGAGAACGTGTCGGGCAAGATTGAGTTTAGAAACCTCACCTTCTGCCACGCCACGGGCGAATTCGACGCGCTTAAAGACGTGTCCTTCACCATCGAGGCTGGCGAGAACGTCGGCTTGATCGGGAAGACGGGCTCGGGCAAAACCACCCTCGTGGATTTGATTATGCGCAACTACAACGTGGACGACGGGTGCTTGTTCGTGGACGGCAGGGACGTCAACGACGTGACGATTGCCTCGCTTAGAAGCTATATCGCCTACGTACCGCAGGATAACTTCCTCTTTAGCGATACCATTGCAAACAACATTGCCTTTGCTACCGACGCCAAAGACCAGCTCGCTGTCGAGCGCGCTGCACAGCTTGCGGCGGTAAGCGGTAATATCGAAGAATTCCCCGATAAGTACCAAACCATACTCGGCGAACGGGGCGTGACCGTATCGGGCGGTCAAAAACAGCGTATATCCATTGCGCGCGCGCTTATGGTAGACGCGCCTATCTTGATTTTAGACGACTCCCTTTCGGCGGTCGATACCAAGACGGAGCGCACTCTGCTTCGCAACTTGAGATCGGAGCGCGCAGGCAAAACTACTATCTTGATCGCGCACCGTATCTCCACGATTGAACAAATGGATAAAATCGTGTATATCGAGGACGGACGCGTGGTTGCCGTCGGCACGCACGAAGAGTTGCTGGATACCTGCCCTGCGTATAAGACCATGGCAGAATTACAAAAATTAGAAGCGGAGAGGGATTGATATGACTTTTTTTGAAAAATATTATCCGCTCATTATTATGGGCTCTATCCTCGGCGCTATGGCGCTTATCTTCGCAATTACCTATGCTTGCATTAAAAATAAAAAGGAAAGCATGGGCTTCGATAGACATATCTCCGATAAGGAAATCGTAAAACGCTTGCTTGCGTACGCCAAGCCCTACTGGAAAGGGTTTGCCTTCGTACTCCTGCTTATGGTGTTCTCTATTTCCTACGATATTATCTCCCCCCTGCTCGTCGGCAATATCCAAGGCTTGATTAAAGGCGAGTTCGAGCTTAGACGGCTGTATCTCATGATTGCTCTGTATGCGAGCATTTTGGTCGTCACCTTAGTTTGTACCTACCTGCAGTCGATTATCCTGCAAAAAATCGGGCAACAGATTATTTCGAATATCCGTATGGATTTGTTTGAGCATATCGAAACGCTTTCCCACGAACAGCTCAACCATATCCCCGTCGGCAAGCTCGTCACGCGCGTGACCAACGATACCAACGGCGTGTCCATGATGTTCACGAACTTGATCGTAAACCTCATTAAGAACTGTTTCGTTATCGTGGGCGTGCTCGTCGCTATGCTGTGCTTGAACTACACGCTTACCCTCATGGTGCTGTGCTTCGTGCCTTTCGTGGTGTTCTTTACGGTCATTTTCCGTAAGTTCTCCAGAAGAGCGTACCGCAGAGTTAAGGACAACACCACCGATATCAATACCTTCTTATCCGAAAACCTTTCGGGTATTAAGATTACCCAGTTTTTCAACCGTGAAAATAAAAAGCTGGAAGAATTCAGCGATAAGAACACCAAGCTCGGCAAATCCAAGCGCCAGCAAATTTTCGTATTCGGTATCTTCCGCCCCATGGTATATATGCTGTATATCGTGTCCGTGCTTGCCCTCTTCTTAATCGGCGCAAACGGCGCGCTTGGCGATAAAGAGATTTTAGGTCAAGTTATGACCAGCAGCGTTATCGTTTCTTTCTACATGTATATATCCAAGTTCTTCAACCCTATCCAAAACCTCGCCGAACAGTTCAACTGGCTGCAATCGGCGTTCGCCTCGGCGGAAAAAATCTTCACGATTATGGACATGGTACCTACCGTCGTCGACAGCGAAGACGCTATCGAGCTGGACGAAATCAAGGGCAAAATTGAGTTCAAGAACGTATGGTTCGCCTACGAGGACGAGGAATGGGTGTTAAAGGACGTTTCCTTCACGGTCGAGGCAAAGCAAACGGTCGCCTTCGTCGGGTCTACGGGTTCGGGTAAAACGACAATCCTTTCCCTCATTTGCCGTAATTACGATATCCAAAAGGGTCAAATCCTTATCGACGGTATCGATATTAAGAAAATCAAAATTTCCTGCTTACGTAAGCATTTTGGGCAAATGCTCCAAGACGTATTCCTCTTCTCGGGTACGGTTCGGGAAAATATCCTGCTCCGCGAAGAAGGTATTAGCGACGACGAGGTTTGGGAAGCCTGCAAATACGTCAACGCCGATTCCTTTATCGGCAAGCTCAACGAGGGCTTGGATTACGAGATTTTGGAACGCGGAAATAACTTCTCCGCAGGCCAAAGACAGCTCCTCTCTTTTGCCAGAACCATCGTGCATAAGCCTGCCGTTATGATTTTGGACGAGGCTACCGCAAATATCGATACGGAAACGGAGCTTTTGATTCAAAACTCCTTGGAAAAAATGATGAATATCGGCACGATGCTTATTGTCGCGCATAGACTTTCCACCGTACAGCACGCGGATAACATTATCGTCCTTTCCCACGGTAAGATTATCGAACAAGGCAACCATTTCGAGCTGTTGAAACAAAAAGGCAAATATTATAATTTGTATACCTTACAGCACCAAAAAGAGGCACTTTTGAAAGGAAATATACAAACCACCGCGGTTTGATAAAGAACACCCCGTAGATGGGACTCCATCTACGGGGTGTTTATTCACTGTGAAGGATTAATTTTGTTAGTCTTTATCACACAACATTAAAATACCAGCTATTAGATTTACAAAAAGCAATGTACATACTTTAAAAGAAGTGCTTATAGGTCTATTTTCTTTAATTTTTTTGCAATAAGAAATAGTCATCGGTAAACACCATGCTAAAGGAATAATATAAAGCCCTAACACTACCGTCGCAATTATCATAAGTATCTTTGCTGCATAGAGACATCCGTTTAATTGCGTTTGCCCGAATGCACAACCGCATTTAGGACAAACCATCGCCTCATCAACACATTCTGTTCCACATTTAGTACAGTATTTCATTTGTAAAACCTCCATAAATATTTTGTAATTATATTATATCCTACATTTCGTAGGAAGTCAAGTATTTTCCTACAATTTGTAGTAAAATATTTTTATGAAGAATAATACTTTTGGAAAACGGCTAAAAGAATTGCGATTAGAGAAAGGTTTATCGCAACAAAAACTTGGGGAAACCTTTGGCTTTTGCAACCAAACAATCAGCTTTTGGGAAAGCGGTAGCAGAGAACCTGATTTAGACACTTTGGTGGAAATCGCCCACTATTTTGAAGTGCCGTTTGAAGACTTATTAGAAGAAAATTAAAACCCCACGGTATCCGTTAAGGACAACCGTGGGGTTATTGTTATTCCGTCTATTTCAAATTTTTTTGATATGCGGACGGGTTTACTCCCGTCATTCTTTTGAAAAACGCGGTAAAGTATCCCGCGGAAGAAAAATTCATGCGTTCGGCAATCTCTGCGGAAGGTACTCCTATCGATAATAGCCGCGCCGCTTCCGCCGCCCGTAATTTCATATAATATATTTTAGGGCTTACGTTTGCATAACGCGCAAACAGCATTTTTACGTAGCTTACGCTGACGTGGTTTTCTTTTGCCACCTCTTCCAAGCCTACGTTATTGCATACGTTTGTTTGCATGTACTCCACAAGCTCTTTGTAAATCTTTGCGCCCGAAGAATAAATGAGCTTGTTCGTCATATTGTTTTCACGGCAGATACGGCGAATAAACAGCGCAAGCGTTTCCCCCATTTCACAACCTATCCGTGCCTCTCCCCCCTCTTCTAAAAAGCTCTTCGCTAACGCAAAGATTTCCTTAAACTGTTCGCGCATGCTGCTATCAAGGTGAAATACGCCTCTATATAAATTTTCGGGAAGCGCTCCGCTTAAGCCCACGGAAAGATTATATACTTTGGGTGAAGAGCCCTTGTCGCTTTTAATCCTGTGAAATTCCATGGGCGCATGAAAAATAATATCTCCGCCGTTCATGAGATATACGCGTTCGTCTTCAATGACCTCTACGCTGCCCGTTTCCACATACACGATTTCCGTAAAATTGTGTCTTTCCCCTTGGAAATTAAACGCTTTATCGAATTCTCTGTTTAATGCATACCCTACGTATAGTACGGAAAAATCCCTGTCCACGTTCTTGAAGCTCTCTCGAGGATATTTACTGTCTAAAATCATAATTTTTATGCCTATAATTATATTGAATTATAAAAACAAATATGTTATGCTAATTATACCATTTGATACAACCTTTGTCAATAGGAGAACAATGATTATGAAGAAAATTGTAAAAGTAGGCTACGTAGGGCTTGGCCGACGCGGTTTTTCCGTTTTGGAAAAATGTTTTTCCCAAATGCCCGACGTGGAAATTAGCGTCATTTGCGATCAATACGCAGAACGCATTGAAAAAGCAAGCGATATCCTCGTGAAAGCGGGCCGTCCCCGTCCGTTGGCTACGGAAAGCTATGACGAACTGCTCGCCTGCGATATTGACGCCGTCATTATTATGACGGGCTGGCACGAGCATATTCCTCTTGCGAAAAAAGCGATGCTTGCAGGCAAGTACACCGCTGTAGAGGTCGGCTGTGCCTTTGATTTAAGCGAATGCTTTAGCCTTATCGACGTTTACGAACAAACGGGCAGTCCGCTTATGATGCTTGAAAACTGCTGCTACGGCAGAAATGAAATGATGGCGCTCAATTTGGTAAAGAAGGGCTTATTCGGCGAAATCGTGCATTGCGACGGCGGATACCACCACTATTTGCCCGATTGCGAGCTGTTCAAAGATATCAACTGCGATCACCCCCACTACCGTATCAATTCTTACATATCGAGAAATTGCGAACAGTACCCCACGCACGAGCTCGGCCCTATTTCCAAGGTTCTTAGCTTGAATAGAGGCAATAGAATGCTCACGCTTAGCTCCCACGCGTCGAAGAGCGTTGGGCTTCGCCAAGCGGCGAAGGATATCCTTGGCGAGGACAGTCCGTTTGCAAAGCTCAACTACCGTCAAGGCGATATCGTCACTACGGTGATCACCTGCGCGAACGGCGAAACGATTAGACTTTGCTTAGACACGACCCTGCCCCGTCCCTATTACAGCCGCGACTTTACAGTAAGAGGCACGAAGGGCATGTACGCCGAAGAACGCCGTACTGTCTTTTTAGAAGGCATGGCAGAACCCGTTGAAAACAACGAAACGGAAATGTACGAAAAATACGACCACCCCTTGCACGCGGAATACAGCTCCCTTGGTACGAAAGGCGACCACGACGGTATGGACTGGCTGGTGTGCCGTGCCTTCATTGAGAGCGTGAAAAACGGTACGAACACCCCTATCGACGCATACGATACCGTATCGTGGATGGCAATCGCGCCCCTTTCCGAAATGTCGATTGCACGCGGCGGCGCGCCCGTCGACGTACCCGATTTCACGAAAGGCAAGTGGTTATCCCGCGATCCTGCCCCGAAGGGTAAATATTGCTTAGACGAGGTTTGTGAAGACAAGGACACCCCTATCTTCCCTGCCGAGTAATCTCCAAATTTTTTTATGAAAACAACGGATAGCCGCTTGGCTATCCGTTGTTTTTGTGTGAAGAACTGTTATTTTCGATACCAGTAAAGGTCTGATTCCCTGCCTGCCAAAAGGTCGGCATTCCAATGCCCCACGCTTGGCGCGACGTATTCAATTCCCCCGTTTTTTGCCTCGGCTTCGCCCAAATTTTCCGTTCTAAACCAGTGTTCATCCGATCCAAAGTAAATGTGCGTCATGGACGTACATTCCGCAAACGCATACGCCGAGATAAATGTTATGTTGGCAGGAATATAGAAGGTTTCAAGTGAAGTCAAACCGTAAAATGCATAGGAACTAATCCTTGTTATGCTCGCATCGCTGGGAATTCTGCTGGTTTTGCAGCCTGCGAGGATAGAACCCGACTGCTTGAAAATCAAGCAGTTGCCCGAAGCGGAGTACACTTCGTTAAGAGCGTCAACGGTGATAACGCTTAATTCGCTGCAGCCTGCGAATACTCCAAGTCCTATACTGAATGTTTGTTTTCCTATGCTCACCGAGGTAAGCGCGCCACAATTCATAAAAGCGAAATCGTCAACGGTATACACGTTGTCGGTAATCTCCACCTCGGTTAAACCAGAACCTAAGAAAGCGTACTTCTCAATGCCATAAACTTGATTTAACGTGACCGTGGAAAGGTTGGTACAACCCGAGAAGGCGTACTCTTCAATGGTTTGCTTCGTTTCGCCAGGCATGAACAGGACGGAAGTAATATCCGTATTGTCCTTAAACGCCGAGGCGGCAATAATACGCACGGGCTTTCCGTAGTGCATATTGGGGATAACCAGGTCGGTATCCTCACACTCGCCAATGCCCTCAATAATGTAATAGGAACCGTCGGCGCCCATACTGTACGACAGACCTATGCTATACTCATGCTTACCGCAGTAGGTGCAAATGATATCGGAATAGGTATGTGCGGTCATGGCGGTACGCGTATCCGAATAAGAGGTGCCGCATACCGTACAGGTATGCAGCGTATAGCCCTCTGCAATATAGGTAGGCGCAATTACCTCGGACGCATAATCGTGCGGAAGCTTCCCTAAGTAGTAGCCCGTTGTA
>JAFVTA010000001.1 GCA_017503525.1 Clostridia bacterium
AATGTTTCATTTGTAATCCTAAAAGAAATTGATATAATAATTTAGCAATTTTATCCGCGCCAGCGTTCGAGGGGTGCAAGCCGTCGGGCATATACAGCTGTCTGTTAATATCCACGGCAGGCTGTATACCGCTTAATTTGTACAAATCCAGCACGGGGATTGCGTAATATTCGCAAATCCTCCTAATCATTTCCACGTAGTAAATCATCTTTTTACAAGGAAGACCATTGTTGTTAATTTCACTATCTTCCTTGATGTAGTGCAAGGGTGTCATAAAAATTACACGTGCCTTGGGATAGGTTTCCATAAGCGTTCTGCACAAAACGTGTACTGCCCCGCAGAAGGTTTCGTCCGTTCTGTCTTCAAATTCGCCAAAGGGTGCGTTGCCATGCCCAAAATCGTTTACACCGCCAAACACCACGATGACATCGGAATCCTTAGGCAAATGCGGTGCGCGCAAGACGAAATGTTGATTCCATCTATCATTCAAGTTTGCATCCTTTTGCCGTGCGATACGGCTACCGCCGATACCGTCTACAAACATGTCGCAGTTTGCAAGCTTTTGGAATACGTAGGGATAACTGTAGCACAGCTCGCTTGCCCCTACGCCTTCCGTAATGCTATCCCCTAAAAAGGCGACCTTTTTCCCTTGAAGCTCCATGGTTTATTTCCCTTTTTTCTCGTTCGCTTGGTTGACCTGCGCCTGCACCTTGATAGGCAAACCGAACAGGTTGATAAAGCCCGTTGCATCCGCTTGGTTGTATACGTGATCTTCGCCGAAGGTTGCAATTTCTTCGGAGTACAAGGAATAATCACTCCAAGCGCCTGCTTTGATGATGTTGCCCTTGTAGAGTTTCAAACGAACTTTACCCGTCACGTTTTCTTGCGTTTTATCTACGAAAGCGGAAAGTGCTTCGCGCAAGGGCGTGAACCATTGTCCGTTGTATACAAGCTCTGCAAAGCATACGGAAAGTTCTTGCTTTTTATGCGCGGTGTACTTATCCAAGCAAAGGGTTTCCAAATAGCTGTGCGCCGCGTACAAGATTTCGCCGCCGGGGGTTTCGTATACGCCGCGGCACTTCATACCTACCAAACGGTTTTCTACGATATCCAAAAGCCCGATACCGTTTGCGCCGCCTACCTTGTTGAGGGCGAGGATAATCTCTTTCGCGCTCATCTTCTTGCCGTCCAAAGCGACGGGTCTGCCCTTTTCAAATTCAAGCTCGATATAGGTGGGCTTATCGGGAGCTTGCAAAGGAGATACGCCAAGTTCTAAGAACCCTTCCTTTTCATACAAAGGCTCGTTGCCCGCGTCTTCCAAATCCAAACCTTCGTGGCTCAAATGCCAAAGGTTTTTATCCTTGGAATAGTTGGTTTCGCGGTTAATCTTCAAAGGAACGTTGTGCGCCTCTGCATAATCGATTTCCTCTTCACGAGATTTAATCGACCATTCTCTCCAAGGCGCGATAATGGGCATATCGGGTGCAAACGCCTTAATCGTAAGCTCGAAACGCACCTGATCGTTCCCCTTACCCGTGCAGCCGTGGCAAATGGCATCTGCGCCCTCTTTTTTAGCGATTTCTACCATGCGCTTTGCAATAACGGGACGGGCAAAGGAAGTACCCAAAAGGTATTCCTCGTACTTCGCCCCAGCCATCATGGTGGGGATAACGTAATCGTCTACGAATTCGTCCGTTAAATCTTCAATATAAATTTTGGACGCGCCCGTCTTGAGCGCTTTTTCTTCCAAGCCCTCCAGCTCGTCCGCCTGCCCTACGTTTCCGCTGACCGCAATAACTTCGCAGTTGTTGTAATTTTCCTTGAGCCAAGGAATGATAATCGAGGTATCCAAGCCCCCCGAATAGGCAAGCACTACTTTTTTAATATCTTTCTTTTCCATAGTTTTGTTCCGTCCTTAAATTCAATTTATGCACTCATTATACAACCGAAAAAACCCTTTGTCAAACGCTTTTATATATTAAAATATAAATATTTTGAAAAGTTTGTGAATACTTTTTGAATATATTGCATAATTGCATAAATATATGAATGATCGCGCTTGTTTTGTATATTTTTATGCGGAATATACGAATATGTTTTTATTCGGGATACCGTATGCACGGGCTTTTTCCAGCATACTCTCCTTAACGGCTACGGCGCAGCCGTATTTCTTGACAAGCGGAAATACGAATTCCTTATCCCCTAAAACGAGGGGTTTTCCGTTATACGCACGCAGGGCTTTTTCCAGCTGTTCGGGCGTTTCCGCCTCAAGGCGCAAGGGCAGGTTGACGACGGCTTGAAGCTCTTGGATATAATCGGCTCTCGCGGAGACGGAAAGCAAATCCGCACCCTCGTCCTGTGCGTCCAAGGCGGTGTCGATAATATCGTCGATATCCCCGTCCGTACATGCCACCAAGGAGAAAGGTCGTCCCAACTCAAGAGTACGGATATGCGAGCAAACAGCCGTGCTCTCCTTTGCGCGTACGGGCGCAAGCGGAATATTTTCAGCGGAGCGCACCAGCGCGCGTATATACGCAGGCGTCGTACCGCAGCACCCCCCGACTACTCTTGCCCCCGACTGCAAAAAGCCGATCATTCCGTCGGTGAACTGCACTTCGTCAATATCGTAGCACACCTTATCCCCCTTGGTCACGGGCAGCCCCGCGTTGGGCTTGACCACCACGGGCAAAGAAGAAGCTTGCAACAAGCGGCTTACCGTTTCCTGCATTTGTCTAGGCCCAAGTGAGCAGTTAATCCCCACGCCGTCTGCACCCAAGCTTTCCAAGAGCACCGACATGACCTCGGGCGAAGCCCCCGTCATCATCTTTCCGCTCCCGTCGTAAGCGCAGGTCACGAGCACGGGCAGAGAAGAATTCTCCTTCGCCGCGAGCAGCGCAGCCTTGGTTTCGTAAGCATCCCCCATCGTCTCTATAACGATTAAATCAACGCCGTATTTTACCCCCAAGCGCACCGTTTTCGCAAAAAATTCCACCGCATCTTCAAACGCCAAATCACCATAGGGCTGCATGAGCTTACCCGTGGGACCGATGTCCAAGGCGACGAATTTTTCTTGCTTGCCACAGCTGTTTTGCTTGGCTCGAAAGGCATGCTCTACACCTTTTTTTATGATTTCTTCAAGCTCGTCTTGTGAAAATTTTAAGGCGTTCGCGCCGAAAGTATTCGTGGCAACCACATTGCTCCCTGCGTTAAAATACGCGGTATGTATCCCCTCTACAACGTCGCCGTGGGTTATATTCCAACGCTCGGGAAGCTCCCCTGCCGAAAGCCCCGCTTCTTGCAGTTGCGTACCCATACCGCCGTCCAAAAATACCCTATTATCTCTTAAAAATGCACGAAAATCCATAGCCGTCCTCCTCGTTTTTTCTATTATACCGCATTTGCACATTTTTTTCAACGGTTTTTCATGAAAAAATCCGCTTGACAAAGCGGATTAAAATAAGGTATACTTGATACGTTATGAGTAATTCGTTGATTGTAAAACCTATCGCGCATATACGCACGGATTTTAAAGAGAAATTCGGGATTCCCCGCCAAAGCGGACGGGCGCCCTCTCTCCTTGCGAAAATCGTATTTGAACCCGAATATGCCGGCGCAGAGGCCTTCCGCGAAATCGAAGGGTTTTCCCATTTATGGCTGATTTTCGATTTCTCGCTGGCGCATAAAACGGAGTTTTCTCCCACCGTCCGTCCCCCTCGGCTGGGCGGTGACAAACGGGTGGGTGTGTTCGCCAGCCGTTCCCCCTTCCGCCCCAACCCTATCGGGCTCTCCTGCGTGAAACTCGTAAGCGTCGAGCATACAAAAACCCAAGGCACGGTGTTGATTGTATCGGGTGCGGATTTGCTCGATAATACCCCCATTTTGGATGTCAAGCCGTACCTGCCCTATGCGGATTGCATTGCAAACGCCTCGGGCGGTTATACGGAATCCCATGAAAAGCGTTCGGCAAAGGTCGTTTTTCCCGACGAATTGCTTGCGAAAATCGCAGAAGAAAAACGCGCTGGACTTTGCGAATGTTTAGCCGAAGACCCCCGCCCGTCCTATCAAGACGACCCCGCAAGGATATACGGTATGCGCTTTGCCGATTACGAAATCAAGTTCAAGGTGGACGAGGGTGTTTTAACCGTTGTCAGCGTTCAATCCCTTTGCTAAACAGAGCAAGCGCATCCGCACCCGTATGAGAGCCGATCACGGGTCCGATATAATGCACGGTGATTTTTGCAGAAGGCAAACGCCGTTGGATTAGCGCTTTCACATATTCCGCATCCTCGATACAGTCGCCGTGACTGATAAAAATCGGGCTGTCTTGCCCGTCCATGCTCTCAAACAGCTCGTCCACGAGGGTGTTGAGGGCTTTTTTTCTGCCCATGATTTTATTCTTCACAACCAGCTTACCCTGCCCGTCTACATACATGACGGGCTTGATTTTTAAAATGGAACCGATCACCGCCGCCGCACCCGAAAGCCTGCCCCCTCGCTTTAAGTGGAACAAGCTGTCCACGGTAAAATGGTGGCGGATTTTTTTCTTTAAGCCCTCGATATACTCTGCCGTTTCCTCTAACCCAGCGCCCGTATCCGCCTTTTGGATTAAGTAATCCAAGAGCAACCCCTGCCCCATGGACGCGCAAAGGGAATCCACCACGGCGATTTTGCGTTTGGGGTACTTTTTCAAAAGCTTTTTCCTTGCCAAGAAAAAACTGTCCGCCGTACCCGATAAACCCGACGAGAACGCCAACACGAACACGTCCTTGCCTGCGTTCAAAAAGGGCTCGATATTGCCCATGGCCGTTTCGGCGGTCACTTGATAGGTAGTAGGCATACTTCCCAAACGGAGTTTTTCATAAAAAGTTTGGGGCGTGATTTTTTCACCGCACTCTCCTTCGTAATTGATATTGTCCATAGCAAAACCGAGGGGTACGCACAATACCCCGTGTTTTTGCAGGTATTCCTTGGGCATATCGCACCCCGAATCGGTTAGGATTTGGAATTTCCTCGTCATATTTCTCCTATTTCAAAACGTTGAATTTTTTAATGCGTTCCGCCTCAAAAGAAAGCTTTACGCTATATGTACCGTTTTTGCAGGTAAGCTCCATACGGGGCAAACCGATTAAGTCGAAATATTCGTTAAACTTCTCCGCAAAGTCCTGCAATACGAGGGCTTTGCACCCCTCGCTCATCACCGATTTATCCGCTTGTAAAAAATTGTTAATTCTCGTAAATTCGTCCGCGCAATTCCTCATAGCCGTTTTCTCAATACCCTCTTGAAATTCCCCCACAGTCCGGCGTATTTTTTCGTCACGTCATACAGTTTGCGCCTGCCCGTCGTTAGGTTGCTTGCCAACACGCGCACTGCTGGGTGTATGGAAAAAAGCTCCCCTTCGCCGATGGAATAGTCTTCGGGCAAAAGCCCCAAAATCGGGGCTTTCAAAAGCTCGGAAATTTCCTTAGGGGATAAACACTCCCCCGACAAGAGCAAATCCCCCCGATAGCGGTTGATTACGACGGAGAGTTCCTTTAAATGATAGCTCTTCAATAAGGCGAGCGTCTTGTCCGCATCACGTAAAGCGGACGGGTGAGGGGTCGTGACAACGATTGCCTCGTCCGCGCAAGCCACCGCCCTATGAAAGCCGTCGTCTAGCCCTGCAGGGCAGTCCAAGATGATGAAATCAAACTGCGGAGAAAGCCCGTCTAATACCAGCTTGACCGCCTGCGGAGAAATATACCGTTCGGGGGAAGTATTGTTGCTGGAAAGTATGTATAAATTCCCAAAATCGGGGTGTTTGACCAGCGCTTGTTTTGCCCTGCACCTGCCCTCGATCACGTCCACAATATCGTAAGTGACAAGGTGTTCCACACGCGCGCAAATGTCCACATTGTTTAAGCCGAAATCCCCGTCGCAAAGCAATACCCGTTCCCCGCGCTCGGCAAGGCGCGCGGAAAGTAAGAGGGCGAGCGTCGTTTTGCCTACGCCCCCTTTTCCGCTTGTAATCACGATCTTTCTTGCCATATCCGCGCTCCCGTATGTACTCTCACCCATTATAACCTTATTTTTATGAAATAGTTTGTCGAGTTTTGCGATTTAGGCATACTTTTTGTAAAAAAGAAAAGCGGTTAGTTGCCTAACCGCCCGTTCATTCGTTATATTCCTTATCTATTACGCTTGCACAGTTCTGCGCAAACTTCGGAAATTTTTACGCCTTTCGCATTCAAAAGCACCATGACGTGATAGAGCAAATCCGCCGCCTCGCTGACGACGACGTTCTTTTCGTCGTTCTTCGCCGCTATGACCAGCTCGACCGCCTCTTCGCCCACCTTCTTGCCGATACGGTCGATACCGCGCACGAACAAAAAGCTCGTATACGCGCCGTCCTCGGGGTTCTTCTTAACTTCCGCGATAATGCGTTGAAGTCTGCCGAACATTTCACCGCCGATGGTGTTGTATTCGCCGACGGTTTGATCCGTATACTCGG
>JAFVTA010000037.1 GCA_017503525.1 Clostridia bacterium
ACTGTCGACTAGCGGTTGCGCGTATATCGACGCCGACTTTAAGAAAGCGGACGGATTTTTAATATCTACAAAACTAGCCAAACAGTATGGATTATACCGTCAAAACTACTGCGGGTGCGAATTTAGTAGGCGGGGCGGTGAGTTATGACGATAGCCGAAAAACTAGCCCTACTGCCCGAAAAAAGCGGTGTCTACATTATGCGCGATAGCGCGGGCAACATAATTTATATAGGAAAGGCGGTGCTTTTAACGCGCCGTGTAAGACAGTATTTCAACAATTCGCCAAAGCCCGTAAAAGTGCAGGCTATGGTGGATAATATAGCCGACTTCGACTACATTATCACGCTTACCGAAAAGGACGCGCTAGCGCTTGAAGCCAACCTAATCAAAAAGCATAAACCACGCTATAACATACTACTAAAAGACGACAAGCGTTCGCCGTATATCAAAATCGACCTAAAAGAAAAATATCCCACCGTGGAAATAACCCGAAAGGTTAAACGCGACGGAGCGCGCTACTTCGGTCCGTTTTTCGGGGGCGTTAGGGCGAAAGAACTTGTCGAAGTAATTGCGACGGCATACAAAATGCGTACTTGCGCGAAAAAATTAGTTAAGCGCGACCGCCCCTGCCTAAACTACGATATCGGCTTGTGTTACGCCCCGTGTATGAACTATATCGACGAAAAAGAGTACGGCAAAACCGTTAAAAAAGTACTAAAATTTTTAAGCGGTTACGACGACGAAGCCGTTTCCATTATCACCGAGAAAATGGAAAAAGCGGTAGTAAACGAGCAGTTCGAGCGCGCGATTGAATACCGCGACCGACTTAAAATGCTATCGGCGTTACGCGAACGGACTATGGCAAACCTTGGTAGCGTTACCGATATCGACGCGGTGTGTTACGAAGGTAACGAAAACGAAGGCGTGTTCTCTGTGTGCGTGGTTAGAGCCAACAAAATGTTGGGCATAAAAAACTTTGTCGTTACTGCCGACGGGGAAAACGACAACGAGCGTTACTCGTCGTTTTTGGCGCAGTACTACTCAAACCAAGACAAACTCCCGCAGGAAATTTGCTTGCCTAGCGGGGTAGAATTGCCCGCGCTGGAAGAATACTTACAAACTTTAACTAATGAAAAGGTGGTAATATCCTATCCGCAAAAGGCGACTAGAAAACGGCTACTAGACACGGCAAAAAGCAACGCCAAGGATTATTTAGCCAAGTTTGGCGACAAGGAAAAGCGCGAATACGCTATGTACGAAGGCGCGTGCGCTCGGCTTGCCCAAATACTTAATATCAAAAGCGCGTGGCGGATTGAGTGCTACGACATATCCAACATTAGCGGAGTGGATAAAGTGGCGTCGCAATCGGTGTTTATCGGCGGTAGACCGGCAAAAAGCGAGTACCGCAAATACAAAATCAAAACCGTGCAGGGCGCGGACGACTTTAAGTGTATGGAAGAAGTTATTCGCCGTAGACTTAATCGCGCCAAAGCGGACGACGGCAAGTTTAACGATTTACCCAACCTAATCTTAATCGACGGCGGGCGCGGGCAACTGTCTTATGCCAAGCGCGCTATGGACGAGTGCGGTTTTAGTATAGATATGGTGTCGCTTGCCGAGCGCGAAGAAGA
>JAFVTA010000038.1 GCA_017503525.1 Clostridia bacterium
CCTACGCACTGCACTGTTTTATCGAGTATTTTAATAAAGAGATTTAATTATGGCAAAACCCAACAAGCTTTTAAGAAATTTTTGTATCATCGCGCATATCGACCACGGTAAGAGTACCCTTGCCGATCGTCTCATGGAGCGTACGGGTCAGGTATCCCAACGCGACATGGAAGAACAGCTCCTCGACAGTATGGATATCGAGAGAGAGCGCGGTATCACCATTAAGCTCACCCCCGTACGTATGTATTACACGGCAAAGGACGGGCAGGAATATGAATTTAACTTGATTGATACCCCCGGCCACGTGGACTTTACCTACGAGGTTAGCCGTTCGCTCGCTGCCTGCGAGGGGGCGATTTTGGTCGTGGACGCAACCCAAGGCGTAGAGGCGCAAACGCTTGCTAACGTATATTTGGCGCTTGAAAACAACTTGGAAATTTTGCCCGTTATCAACAAAATCGACTTGCCCAGCGCGCGCGTGGACGAGGTAAAAAAGGAAATTGAAGAAGTAATCGGCTTGGATGCGGAGGGTGTGCCTTGCGTATCCGCGAAAGAGGGTACGAATATTGAGGATTTATTAGAGGCAATTACGCAGTATTTCCCTGCGCCCGACGGAGATACCGAAGCGCCTTTAAAAGCGCTTATTTTCGACAGTTATTACGATAATTATAAAGGGGTCATTCTTTTCGTCCGGATCATGGACGGTGGCGTGCAGGTAGGGGATAAGATTAAAACCTTCCTTTCGCCTATGGTGTACGACGTGACCGAGGTGGGTGCGTTTGCCCCCCATCCCACTCCTAAGGATAGATTGCAGGCAGGCGAGGTAGGCTATATCGCGGCATCTATTAAATCCATTCAAGACGTAGCCGTAGGGGATACGGTCACCTTAGTGAATAACCCTGCGCCCAAGCCCTTGCCCGGCTACAAGAAGGTACAGCCCGTGGTGTTCTGCGGTATTTATCCCTTGGACGGGAGTAAGTTCAATGATTTAAAGGACGCTATTTTGAAATTACAGCTTAACGATGCGTCTTTGATTTTTGAGCCGGATAATTCGGTGGCGCTTGGTTTTGGGTTTAGATGCGGATTCTTGGGGCTTTTGCATATGGAGATTATTCAAGAGCGCATTGAAAGAGAATTTAATCTAGAGATCATTACGACGGCGCCGAGCGTTAGCTATCACGTGCATAAGACGGACGGCGAGGAGTTCTTCGTGGACAACCCTTCCCACTTGCCCGATCCGTCGGATATCGAATACATGGAAGAACCTATCGTCAAAGCGGAAGTGTATACACCCCCCGATTATATGGGTTCGGTCATGGATTTATGCAAAGAGAAACGCGGTGTGTTCAAGAATATGACCTATTTGGACGAACGCCGAGTCAAGTTAGAATACACCCTGCCCTTAAACGAAATCGTGTACGATTTCTTTGACAGCTTAAAATCGAGGACGAAAGGGTACGCAAGCTTTGATTATGAGCTTGCAGGGTATCAACGCTCCAAGCTCGTGCGGTTGGATATTCTCTTAAACGGTGAAATTTGCGATGCGCTTTCGATTATCGTATTCGAGGGCAGGGCGTACGAACGGGGCAGAACGCTTTGCGAGAACTTAAAAGAGGCGATTCCCCGTCAGTTGTTTGAAATCCCCGTACAGGCGGCGGTAGGCGGAAAGATTATCGCGCGCGAAACGGTCAAAGCGGTGAGAAAGGACGTCTTGGCAAAGTGCTACGGCGGCGATATTACGAGAAAACGCAAGCTTCTTGAAAAGCAAAAAGAGGGTAAAAAGCGTATGCGTAAGATGGGCTCGGTAGAGGTACCCAGCGAAGTGTTCATGGAAATTTTGAAGACGAATAAGGATTAAACGGTATGGCAGGTATTTATATTCATATCCCCTTTTGTAGACATAAGTGCAGTTATTGCGATTTCACCTCTTTCCCCGACAAAATCGAATACGCCGA
>JAFVTA010000039.1 GCA_017503525.1 Clostridia bacterium
ACGGTGCAAGAGGGGATAACGGACGAGGAAGAAATCGCCGCGGCGATTGCTCTTTTCAACATTTGAATGGGGCAGGTATGAGTTGAATATAAAAATGCGTTATTAACAAATGAGGATATTATGGAGTTTTTCGAGACGGATTTTTTGCAAAATGAAGAGATAAAGCTAACGGTGGATCATTTAACCGAGGGGAATCCCGAAAAAAATTGGGTGCCTGCTTATCATTTTAATATTTGTGATTTATATGGCAATGTCATGGGTAAGTGTGATTTGCGCGTGGGGTATAGCGATAGACTTTACTACGGAGGGCATATCGGGTATACCGTCAACGAGGAATATAGGGGAAACCGCTACGCGGCTAAAGCCTGTAAGCTTTTATTTTCCTTGGCAAAAAAACACGGAATGGACTACGTCTATATCACCTGCGCGCCCGAGAACATAGCCTCAAAAAAGACCTGCGAATCTCTAAACGGAGAGTTTCTTGGGATAAAGGAATTGCCTGAAGATAATGATATGCGGATTAGCCAAGGCAAAACACACGTATGTGTTTTTAAATATACCTTTGAATAGGGAAGGTATGAGTTGAATATGGAAACGCGCACCATTTAGGTGCGCGTTTCTTTGGGTATTATGGAGGTTCGTGCTTTCTTCAAAGCACACTTTTAGTATAGTTCGCTTTTGCGATAAGAGGATTGTGAACAAGTGAAAGTTTGTTGAAACTTCGCTTTACTAAAAAATTTAGATACAAAAGATGTTGGGAAGGGGAAGAAAGGGCAAAAGGACTAACGAAAGGTTTCGGTAGTCCTTTTATGTCGTTTTGCGTAGTTATACTCGTATAAAGACTTTATATCCGTCACTGCCTTCTACGTCCACTAAAACGAAGTGTCCGTTTTTCTTGATATATTTTTTTAATTCTTTATAGAGTATAGGTAATGCGGTTATGAATGCTTGAACATCTTTCCCGGCATGCTTTTTGATATACCTTATTATTAATTTAGATTTTAATAAAGACGTTGGCATCCAAAGCTTGATTTCAAAGGATTCACGCTCTTTTATATGCAGCTTCATATTATTCTACCGTAATAGATACCGTGTCGCCATCGGCACTTTCAACTTCAACAAGCTTACCGATAATTCCTGCCTCGAGCATTGTAAATATTTGATTGAAATCAATATTTTTCAACGAATCCTTGCCGTTGATGTTGGGTAATTTCATACCCGTTTCTAAACATACTTTAATGATAGATACTGGTAGGTTTACTCTAATCTTGTCCCCGTCAGCGCTTAAAACGTTGATTTTTAAGAGCATGGAATTAATTTCTTTGCGTTCTCCCTCAGGTACAACCATTGTTTGTATGACTTCTCTGCCTAACAGTTCATCTAACGATACGTTTAGTATATCGGCTAAAAGGGGAAGCGCAGATATATCAGGGGCAGAAAGGTCGTTTTCCCATTTGCTCACCGCTTGCGCGGTTATATTTAATTTTTCCGCGATCGTTTCTTGCTTTAAGCCTAATTGTTTTCTTAATCTTGAAAATCTTTGTCCAAATGTTTCTTTCATATCTTAACTCCTTTATTTTTGCTTGCTGCAGCTTGATTACATTTTATCATGATTTAATTGCTTTGTGAAGCGACTGTTGGTTGTTTTATACACTTATTGGTTGTTTATTATACAACTATCGGTTGAATACAATAAAAAACTCGGCTTTTTATAAGCCGAGTTAAAAAGCGAATTGATAAAATTATTTTGCTTTTTCCATGGAAGCGAGTGCTTTCTCTACCACGTTTTCAACGGTGAACCCGAAGTGAGGGAAGAGCACGCCTGCAGGTGCGGAGGCACCGAAGGTGGTCATGCATACAAGCTCACCGCAATCGCCTGCGTATTTATACCAGCTGTAGGGGGACGCCGCCTCTACGCATACGCGCGCTTTCACGCTTGCAGGGAGAACGCTTTCCTTGTATTCTGCGCTTTGCTTTTCAAATTCTTCGATACAAGGCATGGAAACGACTCTTGCTTTCACGCCCTTTTCGGTAAGGGCTGCTTTTGCTTTTACGCAAAGCTCGATTTCCGAACCCGTACCCATAAGGATAACGTCGGGTGTACCTTCGCAGTCCTCGAGCACGTAGCCGCCGCAAAGCGCCGCTTTGCCGCTGCCCTCGTATTGAGGCAAGGTTTGACGGGAAAGCACAAGCACGGTGGGTTCTTTACCGCTCATAGCGGATACCCAAGCCGCCGCGGTTTCCTTACCGTCCGCAGGGCGGAATACCTTGATGCCGGGAATGGAACGGAGCATGATAAGCTGTTCAACGGGTTGATGGGTAGGGCCGTCTTCGCCAACGCCGATGGAGTCGTGCGTCATGATATAGGTGACGGGCAAGCCCATGAGCGCGGAAAGACGAATAGCAGGCTTGCAGTAGTCGGAGAACACGAAGAAGGTAGCGCAGTACGCCTGCATACCGCCGTGGAGCTGCATACCGTTTGCGATTGCCGCCATAGCGTGTTCACGGATACCGTAGTGCATATTTCTGCCTGCGAAATTTTCCGCGGAAAGGTGGCCGTATTTCACGTTCTCGGTGTCCTTCATTTCCGAAAGGTTGGAAGGGCCGAGGTCCGCCGAACCGCCCATAAGCTGGGGCATGTATGCGGCGAGCTGGTTAAGCACCTGCGCCGAGGTTTGACGGGTTGCCATGGGTTTTGCGAAATCGTACAAGCCTTCGATTTCGTCGAAGTTGGGCTTTTCGCCTGCCATGACCGACTTGTATTCTTTTGCAAGCTCGGGATAGGTTTCCGCGTATTCCGCGAACATTTTTTCCCATTCTGCTTGCGCGAGCGCGCCTGCCTCGCCTGCCACTTTACAGTGCTCGTATACCTCTTCGGGGCATTCGAAGGGAGGGTAGTTCCAGCCGAGCTTTTCTTTGGATTTTTGCAGGTTGTCTACGCCGAGAGGCGCACCGTGGCATTTTGCCGTGTCCTGCAAGGGCGAACCGAACCCGATGTTGGTTTTGCAAATAATGATAGAGGGCTTATCCGTGCGCGCTTTCGCTTTTTCAATCGCTTCGGAAAGCGCGGCTACGTTATCCACGTTATCCCCCGTGAGGTCTACGCGGAGTACCTGCCAGTTTTGCGCCGCAAAACGTGCGCCGACGTGTTCTTTAAAGGTGACGTCGGTATCTCCTTCAATGGTGATTTCGTTATCGTCGTAAAGGAGAATGAGTTTGCCAAGTTTATGCGTGCCTGCAAAGGACGCCGCTTCGTAGGAAATACCCTCTTCCAAGCACCCGTCGCCGCAAAGTGCGTAGGTGTAGTGGTTTACGATATCGTAGCCGGGCTTGTTGTATTTTGCCGCAAGGTGTGCTTCGGCAAGCGCCATACCAACGGCGTTGGCAATACCTTGACCCAAGGGGCCCGTGGTCGTTTCTACGCCTGCGGTATGACCGTATTCGGGGTGGCCGGGGGTCTTCGAGCCGAGTTGACGGAACTCTTTTAAATCGTCCATGCTAATGCCCATTCCGTATAAATGGAAGAGGGAGTAATTGAGCATAGAGCCGTGACCTGCGGAAAGAACAAATCTATCGCGGTTTTCCCATGCAAGGTCTGCAGGGTTGAATTTTAAGAAGTGCTGAAACAAGGTGTAGCCAATCGGCGCGCAGCCCATAGGCAAGCCGGGGTGACCGGATTTTGCTTTGTCGATTGCTTCCGCGGACAGGATTCTGATCGCGTTGATTGTGGTTTTCTGTACGTCCATATTGTTTCTCCTAAAATAGTATCAAATTAAAAAAGGAATGCAAGCGCGTTTTTGTGCGCTTTGAGGTGATTGATGAGCTTATTGCGCTCCGAATCAATCGTTTGTTCAAGCGGCGTAAGGTCGAGGAAGGGGAATTGCTGTAAGAAAGAATACAATGCCTTGGCGATTTTTAAGCCGCCTGCCTCGTCGTCGCTTTCGATATTGATAGGTAAAATGGGTTCGTGCAAGCTCATGCGAAGCAGCGCCCAGCCGTTGCCGTTTTGCTCGTCGTAGTTGACCCTGCAGCCCTCGTAGTTGTCGGGGGCAAGCGTTGCGTACGGGAGTGTTTCCGCATATTCCTTATACGCTTTGAGTACGTGCGCGCCAAGAAGCTTGAAATCGCAGCCTTGCACAAAGTTCAAACGCGCTTCGGCGGCGGTTTTAGGTTCTTGCAGGCTGGCAATCAAGTCGCCCAGTTCCTTACCCTCTTTCGCCGCTTTTGCAAGGGCGATTAACAGTCTTGTAATCAAGTATGCGCCGTCGTCGAGGAAATAATTTTCCATTAAAGCGGCGTGACCGCTCGTTTCAATAGCGAGGGGGGTGTATTCGCCTTCGTTGTTCAAGCGGATTGCCTCGTTGATTACGTTCTTATATCCGCGTTTATAGCGGTGGTGTCTGCCGCCCTTTTCCGCGATAAATTTTGCTAAGCCCGACGAGGTGACCGAGTCGGTGACGATCGTACCCGCCTTTTCTTCCAAAAGGATTGCCGAGATAAGGGCGATTAAACGGTTGCGGTTGATTTCCGCGCCGTTTTTATCCACGGCGCCAGCTCTATCCACGTCGGTGTCGAAGATAATACCGAAGTCTGCGCCCGAAGCTTTTACCGCCTCGCAAACGGAGTGCATTGCCTCTTTGTTTTCGGGGTTGGGAATGTGGTTGGGGAAGGTGCCGTCGGGTTCTAAAAATTGCGAACCTTCGGTGTTTGCGCCAAGCACAGCAAGCACTTTATCCGCGAAAAATCCGCCTGCGCCGTTGCCTGCATCCACGATAATTTTCTTGCCGGCAAGGGGAGTGTCTTCCCCCGTTGCCGTGCGAACCTTTTTCACCAAAGACGCCGCGTATTCTTCCAAATAAGGGGAATGGATCTGTTCGCCCGTAAGCCCTTCCGCAAAACGATAATTTGCCGCAAGGGTTAAAATTTCCTTAACGTCCTCGCCTTCCAAACCGCCCTTTTGCCAAAAGAACTTCATGCCGTTGCGGTTAAAGGGCAAATGGCTTGCTGTAATCATAACCGAACCGTCGCAGGGCGTTTCCTGCATGCGGGTTTCGTCCTTTAACAGCATGAACATCGAAGGAGTGGTGGACAGCCCGGTAACGAGCGCGTTGTGCCCCGTCGAGGTAATGCCCTTTGCCGCCGCTGCGCAAAGGGAGGGGGAGGAGATACGGGAATCGTGCCCGACGGCTACGCGCACCGTCGTTTTGCCCGTGTGGGAAACCAGCCATACACAAAAAGCTTTTGCAATGGTTTCCACTGCTTCTTCCGTCAAGGTGACGGGCTGGTCTTTTACGCCTTCGGTCGCTACACCGCGAACGTCCGTTCCGTTGCGGAGAGCTAAGTACTCGGCTAAAGTCATATGTTTGCTCCTTATATATTTATCTCATTATCTCTATTATAACTTTTTTTACGATTTTTTTCAAGCTTTTGAAAGGAAAAAGTAAGCACTTTTTAAAATATTTTTTATGTGAAAAAATCGTGAAAAAACTTATTCTTGGATTTCTTTTTCTTGACAGGATATTTTTTGAGTATTACAATGAGTATACCCCATTGCGAAGGAGCATAGAATGTTTTTATTTGAGGTATCCAGCGATTCCACCTGCGATTTAAAAAAAGAATATCGGGAAGAGAGGAAGATTTGGTTTACTCCCCTTACTTTTACCATGGAGAAGGACGGCGTTATCCAAGAGGGCTTGGATAACTTTGACAAGGAAGAGGAATACGTTGCTTTTTACGAGAAAGTTTCTTCGGGGTATTTTCCCCGTACGGCGAAACTCAACTACGAGGCGCATATCGAGCATTTTACCAAAATGGCAAGGGCAGGTGTGAAAGAAACCCTCCATTTCATGATTTCTTCGGGGCTTGCCAACACCATAGAAATTACCCGTCGGGCGGCGGAGGATATTCAAAAGGAATACCCCGATTTTAAGGTATATGCGGTAGACCCTTTGACGGCTACTGTAGGGCAGGGGGCTTTGGTTATGCTGGCGGCGGATTGCAGGGACAAGGGCATGACGGCGCAGGAGACCTACGATTACCTTATGGAAGTGCGCGGGCGTATTCAGCATTGTATTATCCCGAACGATTTATTCTATTTAAAGAAGGGCGGACGGGTTTCCGCGGCGTCGGCGGCGGTGGGAACGGTGCTTAACATCAAGCCCATGCTCACCTTTGACGAGGAAGGGAAACTGAAAGTTTTTGAAAAATGCAAGGGCATGAAAAAAGCCTTCGCACGTGTGCTGGAATGTATAAACGAGGCACCCATGGACGAGAATAAGCTTGCAATCGTCGTGCATACGAACAACGAAAAGGGAGCAAACGAGCTTGCCGAGCTTATCGAAAAACAAACGGGGGTAAAACCCCTTGTCACCATTATGGGACCCGTAATCGGTTCCCACGTAGGACCGGGGTCGGTTTCCTGCGCTTGGGTATCCACAAAAACTCGAAAGCAACTTAATGCATAAAAACGGCGGCAACGCCGTTTTTTCATGAAAAAAGCCATAATTTTTTAAAGAAAAAGTCTTGATTTCTTTCGTGAAATTTGATACAATATAAAATAGGAAAAAAAGGAGGCTTTTTTATGACGTACGAAAAAGCGAAAGCATTATTAGAAGAAAAAGGACAGAGCCAACTGTTGAAATATTACGGCGAGCTGGACGAGGCTGGCAAAGCCAACCTTTTAGAGGCGATCGAAAACATCGATTGGAGCTTTGAGGAGGCGCTTGCAAACCCCGTAGATATGAGCGGTAAGGACCGCGATATCCGTCCCATTTCGGGGCTTCGCCGCAGCGAAATCGAAAAGGATTTGGCGAAATACGAGGCGGCAGGTGTCGAGGCAATCAAAGCCGGCAAGGTTGCGGCGGTATTGCTTGCAGGCGGTATGGGTACCCGTCTTGGCGTAGACGGACCTAAAGGCGCGTACAATATCGGTATCACCAAGCCTTTGTATATTTTCGAGCAACAAATGAAAAATTTGATGGAAGTGACGGAAAAATGCGGTGTGACCGTACCTCTCTACATCATGACGAGTGATAAAAACCACGCGCAAACGACGGCGTTCTGGAAAGAACACAATTATTTCGGCTATCCCGAAACGGAAGTCAAATTCTTCAAGCAAGACATGGCGCCTGCGGTAGACTACGACGGCAAGATTATTCTTGAACGCAAAGATACTCCTGCGCTTTCCCCCAACGGCAACGGCGGTTGGTTCGGTTCTATGATGAAAGCGGGGCTTGGCGCGGATTTGAAAAAGCGCGGTGTAGAATGGCTGAATATCTACGCGGTGGACAACGTATTGCAACGCATTGCAGACCCCGTATTCGTCGGTGCGACGATTTTAAGCGGCGTAAACTGCGGCGCGAAGGTTATTTGTAAGAATAACCCCTACGAAAAAGTAGGCGTTTTGTGCATGGACGGCACGCAGCCCGACATTATCGAATATTACGAACTTACGGACGAAATGGCGAACCAGAAGGACGAAAACGGCGATCTTGCGTACATTTACGGCGCCATTATGAACTACTTGTTCCGTCTTTCCAAGTTGGAAGAAATCGTGAACAATAAAATTCCCGTACATATCGTAGAAAAGAAAATCGAATGTCTTTGCGAAGACGGCGTGACGAGAAAGCCCGAAAAGGAAAACGGCAAGAAATTTGAAACGCTTGCAGTTGACCTTATCAAGCCCATGGGCAGCGTACTTCCTTTCGAGGTTGTCCGCGAAAAGGAATTTGCGCCCATTAAGAATAAGACGGGCGTAGACAGCGTGGAATCCGCAAGAGAACTTCTTAAGGGCAACGGAGTGATTTTATAATGGCAACCGAGCTTGAGGGCAACGTAAAACTGCAACGCTTTATCCAGCTCCTCGCCGATCTTAACCGCGAAAGCGTGCAAATGATTAAGACGGGGAATATGGAACTCCTTTATGAAATGAACGATACGATAGAGGAAATGTATTCCATACAGCACGAGGGGACGGAGGATGCGTATACGGCGATTGAAGAGGATGCGCAGATTATTTACCAAAACTTTAACGCCATGATCACCATGGTGCAAAGCAACGAAAAGGATGCGCCCGACAAGGCGACCTCGGTGGCTTTGAAGAAGTTTTTGCATAATATTTTCGACGCGAACGTCCGCATCGTCCTTGCTTACGGATTAGCATAATAAGAACAAAGAAAGCACCCATGTACGAGATGAGTGCTTTTTTTTGTTAAAAAATATTCCCCAAGGTGAGGGTATATCCCTTAGGTACGTTTTCCGAAAGCCCTAACAATACTTCGATTTTGGGCAGAGCGCCTTCGAGGTCTTTGACATAGATTAAGCCGATTGCCTCGTCCAGTTGATAATCGATTTCATAAAGGACGGTGTGGGGAATCCAAATATGCATGGTCACCTTGTGGTCGTCCCAAAACTCCCTTAACGACAGTCCGTCTGTATAGGAAACGGTGCCAAGCTCCGTTTTGCGTTTGAGGGCGTGGAGCGAGACGTAAAATTCATCAAATTTGTTTTGCACGTAGCTTGCCTCGTAAAAGGAAACACCTAAAAGCAGGGCGAGGGTGATAAACGCGCTGATTATCGTTCTTACCATAATGGATCCTCCCAATCCAGGTTGATCACCTTGTATTTTTTATTTCGTTCCTGCCAGTAAACCTTACCCGCACCGTCTACCGTCATAACGAGGGTGTCTTTTTCGTTTTTTCCGCCGAGCTGTTTGATTACGTCTAAAAAATATCCCTTGTCCCGTTTGCATAGCGAGATATTCTTCTCGTCAAACTTTCCCTCGTCCACGAGTACGACGGGCAGGGATTTTTGCAGGGCTTGATAATTCTTTTTTGGAAGTGCGGAGAAGGTGCCTTCCGCTTCGTACAGGGCATACTCCACCGCATCGAGGGCGAAATATCCTTCTACGCGTAAGCTTTCGATGAGGTCGGTCACGTCGAGGTTATTCTTTTTTAGCTGAGTATCATCCACGCCGTCGCGATTGAGTACGATACTCGGCACACCGCTAAGCACCGTTTTTGCGCCCCGTACCCCCAAATCGATAATGCATACGATTTGGTGGAGCAAATACACCGTTAAAATGGCGACTACGCCATATAAAAGGGGGATAGAAGTGTCCCCCATAGGGATACAGGCAAGGTCGGCGATAATTAGGGTGATGACCAGTTCGTAGGGCTGCATTTCTCCAATTTGCCGCTTGCCCATAAGACGCATGACAATAAAAAGAGTAATAAAAATAAAGGTAGTGCGGATAATGATAAGTCCCATATTCCCATTTTGTACCCCGTATTAAAAAGTATGTATAAACGCTTGCCTTTTTCTGGGAAAAGTGTTATAATGATAAAAATTGTAAGAGTAGTCTTGGCGCGTCAAGTGCCGCCGAACGGGACGTTGTCGGCGGACGAAAGGAACTTTTTCCTGCGGTGTCAAGGCGCGTCCGCTACGAAACGAGCCACCCATGTACGGGTTGAACGCCATGCGGACCTCTCAATAGGGAGGTTTTTATTATGTCCGAAAACACGAAGAAGAAGTTTTGGAAACACGTGCTTTTTTCCAAGGCATTAGAGGGGAAGAGCAGAAGCCAGCAGATCGCCTATATCGGTGTTATGACAGCATTTAATATCATTATCAATGTTGCTGAGTCTAAGTTGCCCGATAATCAGTTCTCTTTAACGATCTCGGTGGCGGTTTTAACCGGGATTATCCTTGGTGCGCTGTTTGGATTTACCGCTGGTTTTTTGGGGGATTTTATAGGTTTCATCTTTAATCCCCGCAGTTTTTACATGCCTTGGGTGGGCTTGTCTACGGGTATGTTCGCGTTTATTTCGGGGCTGATTTTTAACGGTTTTCCTAGCAGGAAATGGTCAATTTGGATAAAGCTCGTTTTGGTAAGCTTTACGACTCTCGTTGTTTGTACGATAGGGATTAACAGCACGGGGTTTTATTTTTATAACAAAGCGATAGGCTTTTCTACGGCGCTTGTGGAGTATATTAGCGAGCGGTTCGGCGGCGGAGTGTCCTTTTGGGGCTACGTCATTTACCGCCTGTTCTTTAAGGGGCAAATTTGGAATAGCGTCTTTAATTACGCCCTGCTCTTTATCACCGTGCCTACGCTAAGCCGAATAAAAATTGCGAAAAAGTGAAAATTGCATAAAAATTAAAAAAGCCGTCGATATCGTGTTGACGGCTTTTTATTATTATGCTATAATAATAAAAGCTATATTGCAAATCCCGAGATTTTTGACGGAAAAGTTCCTTAAGGAGATAACATTATGAACCTTTCTCAATTATTGGCAAAAAGCTTTACCGTATTCGGGCTTACCATTCATTGGTACGGCGTGATTATCGTAAGCGGTATGCTGCTGGCGTTTTTGGTCATTTCCCTGCTCTTTAAGCGCAGAAATATGTCTACAGACTTGTTCATGACCTACTTCGTTATCGGTTTGCCGATTGCGGTGGTCTGCACCCGTTTATTCTACTGTATCACCGACGGTATTCCGTTCAAGGACTGGTGGCGTATTCAAGACGGCGGTCTTGCGATTACGGGCGGTATCCTTGGCGGATTGTTTAGCGTAATCGGCGTGAGCTACTTTAAGAAGGTGAACTTCTTCCGTGCAGGGGACTGTATCGTTGTAGGCTTGCTTTTGGCGCAGTCTATCGGGCGTTGGGGGAACTTCGTCAATCAAGAAGTGTTCGGCAGAGCCGTCACCAACGAGGCATTGCAATTCTTCCCGATTGCCGTGCATATTACCGATTCCTACGTTGCGCCCGACGGGTGGTACTACGCGTTCTTCTTCTACGAGAGCATGGTCACGCTTACGGCGGCAATCGTCTTGTTCTTGAACGCTTGGTTTAATCCCAAAAAGCCCAACGGTATCAATACGGCAAGCTACTTTATTATCTACGGGCTTACCCGTACGATTATGGAACCGCTCCGCTATCAAGGCTTTATTTTAGAGGGCGGCGGCGTGCCTTGGTCGCTCGTGTTTGCGATAGTACAGCTCGTCTTTGGGCTTGCGCTGCTCGCGTACGTGTTGATTAACAACCGCAAGAAGGAGGGGACCCTTCTTGGTTCGAAAAACGGCGACCCGTACGGTATCACCAAGTATATCGGGGATACTAAAACGGAAGTGGCGTACTTCAACAAAGTAAATATTATGTGCTCGATTTATCCCGATCATTTCGAGGTAAAAGGCGAGGAAAATAAGAAGGAGAAAGAAGAATGAGAAACCTTACCCTTTTAACCGACTTATACCAGCTTACCATGGGCTACGGCTTTTACAAGAACGGCAAGCACGAGGAAACGGTCACCTTTGACCTCTTCTTTAGAAGAAGGGAACTCATTACCTACTCGATTGCGGCTGGCTTAGAGCAAGCCATGGACTACCTTTTGAACTGGCATTTCGACGACGAGGACATTGCGTACCTGCGCTCCTTGAACTTGTTTGACGAGGGGTTCTTGGAATACCTCAAAAACATGAAATTCACGGGGGACGTGTACGCCGTAAGAGAGGGCGAACCCGTGTTCCCGAGCGAGCCTATTTTGACGGTAAAAGCGCCTCTTATCCAAGCGCAGTTTGCCGAAACCGCGCTCCTTAACATTATCAACCACCAAACCTTGATTGCCACCAAGTCCTCTAAAATTTGCAGAGCGACGGGGGGCAAGGGCGCGGTTATGGAGTTCGGTCTTCGCAGAGCGCAAGGGCCCGACGCAGGCATTTACGGCGCGCGTGCGGCGATTATCGGCGGCTGTTCGTCCACCTCGAACGTGATTGCAGGGCAAATGTTCGACGTGCCCGTAGCAGGCACGATGGCGCACAGCTTTGTCATGGACTATCCCACCGAATACGAGGCGTTTAGCGCGTACGCGAAAGCATACCCCGATAGCTGTATGCTCCTTGTTGATACCTACGATACCCTGCGCAGCGGCGTGCCCAACGCCATTAAGGTGTTTGAAGAACTCCGCGAGAAAGGCCATAAGCCCAAGGGGATCCGTTTGGATAGCGGCGACTTGGCGTATCTTTCCAAAAAAGCGCGCAAAATGTTAGACGAGGCAGGCTTTCCCGACGCGCTCATTTGCGTTTCGGGGGATTTGGACGAACGCTTGATTAACTCCCTTTTGCAGCAGGGCGCGAAAATCGATTCTTGGGGTATCGGTACGAAGCTTATCACTTCCGAGGATTTACCCTCGCTCGGCGGCGTGTATAAGCTGTCGTCCGTTATCGGCGAAAACGGGGAAAGCACACCTAAAATCAAGCTTTCGGACAACCACGCGAAAATCACCAACCCCGGATTTAAGAGCTTGTACCGCTTATACAACAAAGAGAACGGCATGGCGATTGCCGATTTGATTACCCTGCACGACGAGGAAATCAAAGAGGACGAACCCTTGACCTTATTCCACCCCGTAGAAACTTGGAAACAGCACGAGGTAGAAAACTTCCGCGTAGAGCCCCTGCAGCATACCATTGTCAAGGACGGCAAACTCGTGTATGAGTTCCCGCATATCAAGGAAGTGCAGGCGTTTTCCAAAGCGCAGCTCTCCAAGTTCTGGGAAGAGTATTTGCGTTTGGATTTACCGCAATTGTACAAGGTGGACTTGTCCAAGGATTTGCACGCCCTTAAATTCGGCATGATTGACAGCATTCGTCAAAATAACGCAAAGAAAGGAAAAGAGAGAAAATGAAAAAAGAAATGATACAAAAAGAGCCCACGCTTAAGGGTTCTAACCTTTGGGGGGTGCTGGTATTTGCCCTGCTTTTATTAATCGACATGGTGACGAAAATCGTCGCGGACGCGTACTTCTCGCAGCCCGACGCGCCCGATAAAATCGCGCTTATCGAGGGGTATTTGGAATTTTGCATCGCGCGCAACCGCGGCATTTCCTTTAGCCTTGGTTCTACTGCGCCCATGGAGGCGAAAATTGCTTTGGTAGCAGGTACGGGCGTATTATTCGTCGTTTTTGCAGCCGTGTATTTCAAAGCGGACAAACGCCGCGCGTGGCTGCGTTGGGCGCTTGTGTTTATCGTGGCAGGGGGCTTAGGCAACCTCATTGATAGAGCATACTATCAAGTATGGGACCCCAACACATATCCTGCAGGCGTGCGCGACATGGTACGCTTGAAAATCTTTATGTTTGACTTCGGCGTTTGCAACTTTGCCGATTTCTTTATCGTCGGCGGCACGATTGCGCTTATGCTTTCCGTGCTCTTTTTCGACGGGGGCGCGGTTTTCCCTTTGACGAAGAAATATAAAGCGCTTTCCAAAGAATACGAGGAAAGGGACGAGGCAAAAAAAGCGGAAAAGGCTCGCAAAAAAGCCGAGGCAAAGAAAAAGGAGTAAATCGTGGACAAACGCCTGTTTATCGCGGAAGAAAATTACAAACGGCTGGACGTTTTTTTAAGCGACCAGACGGAGGATTTCACGCGCTCTCGATTAAAAAAATTAATCGAAGAGGGGCAGGTATGCGTCAACGGTAAGCAAGTAAGTA
>JAFVTA010000040.1 GCA_017503525.1 Clostridia bacterium
ATCTTTTCCATTTCGGTACAGAGGCGGATTTTTTCGCGTTCGCGGGGACGGGCTTATACTTTGACACCTCCAGGGAGAGGGGCGCGCGACCCGCAAACGAGGGTCTTTGCCCGCGTAATAATACGTGCGCGCGTATGCGTTACGCTTTGACACCAGCCGCAGCCGATTTCGTGCGATTTGCGGGGCTTTCGTGTGTGGGGTGGTACGAGTTACCAGGCGGAGGGAGAAAACGCGCCAAACGCTAAATTTTGCGTAAAATTTGGAAATGTGCAAATTTTGTTGTATCTTTGCAGCCCAAAATAAAAACGTAAGGATATGCAGAAAAAACACCAATACAAAAACGAGGGTGCGGAGGCGCGAGAGCGTGCGCACCAGTTCGGGCAACCTGGAGCAAATCCCCAGGGCAACCCCGGAGCCGCCGTGGACGTGCGCAAGTTTTTACGTTGGGCGGAAACGGAGGCAACCGAGGAGGAATTACGGGCGTACGCAGCCGATAAGGCAAACCCGTACCTTAAGCGCCGGACGTGCGAGCTGATACTAAACAAGCTGCGAAACGTGCGCGATTTGGCGGAGGTAATGAACCAAACCCACGGGCTACCGAAACAAGTAATCGAGCAAACGAACCTGCCGGAGGTTAAGATAGTACTGGAGTAATCTATGACGCTGGAGATTTCGCTAAATAAAAAGATAACAACCTACCTGGAGCGGCGGCGCCCGCTTATGGCTTTGCAGGGTGCTCGGCGCGCTGGTAAGACATATACTGCGTGCCAGTGGTTTTTGCTGAACGCGTACAATGACGGCGACGTAATCCTGGTCGCAAGTATGACGAACGAGCAAGGGCGTCGCGGAGCGTACGAGGACTGCCAAAATATCCTGCGGAGCTGGGGAACGTTTGGGGAGCTTTTCGACGTTTACAAATCCCCGCGCAAGATAGAGTGCAAGCGTAACAATACCACCAGCGGGCGGGCTGGCGTTTTGGAGTTCGCAAGTTTCGACGACCCGGAAACGGCAAAGGGTAGCGCGTGCGACTGGGTATTTATGAACGAGGCTAATAAGTTTACGCTCCAACAATACATCGACCTGGCGGCGAACTCGCGCAAAGGCGTGGTTATCGACTACAACCCGAACATGCACTTTTGGGTAGACGACCAGTTACCAGCGGAGGAGGTACTATTATGCAGCTGGGAGGATAACCGTAAGCACCTAACGCCCGCCCAGCTGGAGTATTTCCAAAAGCTATACGATAACGCGCACCGCCCCGGTGCAACGGCGGCTGACTGGTATTATTACCAGGTTTACTACCTTAACCAGTACTCCGACATGGCTGGGGATATTTTCACGCCCGCAGTAATACGCAAGTGCGAGCCGGACGCGGTGCCCTGGGCGCAATTACGTAACCCGGTGGTATTTGGCGACCCGTCCGCGCTGGTGGGTGCAGACTGGTTCCCTTTGACGCTATCCGCTTGCGCGCCGGACGGTACTATTTACGTGATAGATGCGGATAGCACAAACGAGGGAGGAAAAGCGGAGCGGTGCAAAGTTATAGAAAGGATGCTTGGGAGGCTGGATAATACGCGGGTATATATTGAGAGTAACGGCTATATAGGGCAGCAATTTATAGAGTATGCCCGCGGGGATAATCCACAAGAAAAACCGCCGCGCCCGCTCCAGGTGGAGGGCTGGTGCTCACGTGGGGATAAGTTCGACCGTATCCTGGCGGCTTACGAAACGATACGCGACCGGGTGGTATTTGTTGAGCAACCGCGCCTTGCTGAATACCTTAAGCAAGTGTACGAATTTGCGCGCAAGTGCCCCCACGACGATAATATAGATAATATAGCGAGCGTTACACGTTTGCAGAAATTTATAGCGCAATAAAAAAATAATTGCGTATTTTTTGGAGGTATGCAAATTTTTTCGTACCTTTGCGCCAAATTTGAAAAGTTATGCGTATAATCGACGAAATAAAAAAGCGTTTTTTCCTTGCTGGCGAGGTTATAAACTGGTGGGGAGCGCGTCCCTGGTTTGATAACTGGGGATTTTGTAAGCATAAATTCTCTGAGGTAATTTGGTACAATATCTGCGATATACTTACGGATTTAATCGAGGACGTCAAACTGCAAAACGAGGCGACTACTGACGCAAGCCTGCAAAAATATATAGCGTTTAAGGTTTTCGTATATACCCACGGGAAACAGGTACTGCAGCGCCTATTTGACGATGGCTACGTGGTAATTGGTTACGATTTTAAAACCTCCGTATATTGGCAGATGCGTGAGAGCGAGTACGACAAAATTTCTGCGGACGATGCGACAATAGTAAGACCTAAAAACCCGGAGGTAAGGGCTTACGTAATGAAATCGAGCACGTATGTAACCTATTCGCAAAGCGATCGGATTATTTGTAAGGGTTTCCTGGATTTCCTGGACGACGTGCTAAACGCGAGCGCTACGGTATCCAAACGTTTGGGCGCCGTGGTAGTAGCAAGTCCAAAGAACCTAACGAACGCACCAACACCAACGGTACTAACCGATGAGCAAAAGGAAAAAATAGAAAAGGAGATGCGCGAAGATTACGGAGCACTATCCAACCAGTCAAACATTATGCTGTTGCCGCGTGAAATGAGCTGGCAAGTTATAAACCTTGCAGGGCTGGAATTACGTATGCAGGAAAAAGTAAAAACGGCTATTCTTGCGATTGTTGACCGTATCAAAATACCAGCAAACCAGGTGGCGATTATTGACGCGCAAGGTACAAAGCAACTGGCTAACGGTAGCGAAATCCGCGAGGGGGATAAACTGAAATATAAAACTTTCCGCCGCTTATTTGAGCGTACGTTTGTAGATATGGCACGAGAATACGGCATACGTATTTCTTACCAAATTGACGGGGAGCCTATCGGAGAGAGTAGCCAGGTAGTAGCACAATAAAAAAAACTATATAATTATGGGAGAGTATAAACGACCACTACGAAAGAGCGATAACGTGGAAAAGCAGGCTCACGTAGTTCGCAATACCGTGTTAATCGGTTCCTGGGAGGATACGCAGAAGATACCCACGGAAACATTACGCAAGTGGACTAACGAGCCGGATAAGCTCGACGGACTTATTATTAAGGGGTACGAAATGAAATGGAACGAAACCAACGAAAACCGTGAGCGTTACGACGATACCGCTTTCGCTGATTTTATCCAGTCTTATTTTGTGGATAAGGGTTTAAATATGCCAGTGGATATTAACCACGAGGGCTATCGTAACTGGTTCGCTTATTGTGGGCGGGTTCTTTATATTGAGACAAATACGGTAGGCTTTTATTTCGTGATTTACATACCGCGTACGTTCCCGGAATATAACCGCCTGGTATGGGCTTTGCAAAATGGTATTATCCAGGGCTTTAGCAAAGAGGGCTACGTGGATTGTAACGACTCAGATTACGTATTTAACGAGGACGGTTCTTTTGCTTACGAGCAAATCCACAAAATTCGGGTTCTATCCGTTTCGCTGGTTGCAATCCCGGCGAACGGCATACCCTTTGAGCAAATGCGAGTAACTACTAATGCGCTTATGTTTGAGGATAAGCGAGAAAAAAACGATAATCCAACAAAAGAGGATTTTTAGTATTAACCAAAAACACTACAAAACAATGAAAAAGAAATTGCAGAAAGTAATCGACGCTATTAACGCGCGATTGGCAAAAAACACGCTTTCCGATGACGCCAGCGCAATGTGGGAGGAAGTACGTGCAGCTTTCGAGACTTTGGCGGAGGACGGGCAAGAACACACGATTACGGAGCTGGCAGACCAGTTCGAACAAATCAAAGCCAAGTACGAATCCCAGGATGAGGAAATCCAAAACCGTATTCAAAAGGTGCGCGATGAGGTTATGACTATTGTAAAGGGAAACAAGAACGTAAAAGACCAATTTACGCCGGAGGTACGCCGAGCTATAGCTAACGCTATCCACTCCGCACATAACCTCAAAGAGGTAAAAGAGAATATCGCGGCGGTATGTAAGGCAAACGCTATCGAGATACGCACCAAGCGTGACAGCGTTTCTGGTCTTTCTTTCGCGGAGGTAATTGATTACGCCCTCCAGCTTAAGCAGGAGAATAACGACGAAATCTTTGACGGTCTCCGCAAAACCAACCGCTCCAAGTTCTTCTACGGAGAACTCGACCCAACCAACCCGTCACATATCGCAAAGCAATGGGACAAAACCAGCGAGACCCAAAAAGCCGAGCAGGAGTTGGCGGTTAACGGCAAGACGATCACAACCGCTTACATCTACAAACTCCAGTCTTTGGCTCACGAGGATTTGGACGATGCACGCGAGGCTGCCGATGAGGTGCGCTTGCTTGCTGATATTCGTGACGAACTCCGCCGCGCGGTTAAGGGTTTGGCAGTTCGCGCAATGCTTGTTGGCGATGCGTACAACCCGAACGGCTCCAAGGTTACGGTATTTGAGACTATCGGTACCAAGACCACAAGCGACCTCTTTACGACGGTCGTAAATCCGGCAACCGCCAACACTCCAAATATCGCTGACTTGCGTAAAGCAGCCTCAAAGGTTAAGACAGAGCGTAAGTGGGCGGTAATGACTTCCGACCTTAAGCTCCTACTCTCCGAGCGTCCGCAAGGAGCTGATAGCCATTTCTACACCGATGCAGAGCTGGCAGCTCAAATTGGGGTAGACCGTGTTATCGATCGGGACTTTATCGGCGACGTTACAGGCTTGCACGCCGTAATCTTTGACCCGGACGAGTACTGGGTAAAAGAGAAAAACGTAATCGATACGGCTTTCCCGGAGTTCCGCGACAACCGCCAGGGCTACATCTACGAAATCAACATGGGAGGCGCCATCCACGGTTTGGAGAGTACCGCAGTACTCCGCGAGGCGTAAACCTTTAAAATTTCGGAGTTATGAAAAAGGAATTTTATCGTAAGGAAAATGGCGTAATTCGCTATTACCCGGATGGTGTACCAAACGGAAAGCCCAAGGCACCGAAAGACGGAAAATAAAAAAAACGAGCGGGCGGGGCGTTCCACGTGGAACAAACCGCGCCGCCTGGTGGTTTAACAAATTAACAAGATTTGGCAAATGACAAAACAATGGTACCAGGAGAACGGTTACGCGTTAAGTAGTCTTATAAACGACGCGGATATAACCCGCGCGGAGAGGGACGTAACCGACGCGTATATTACCCCAATAGTGGGAAATGCTACCGTAAGCCAAACGGTTAAGGAACGAGCTATCGGTAACCTTGCTTTTTTGCTTATACTCCAGCGTACGATTTTCGCGACGCGTGCGGGTGCAAAGGTTAAGACCGGGTATAACTCGCAAGACGCTGACGCCTGGGCGAAACTCCAGCAAGAGGCTACAAGTTGCCACCTGGCACTTGAAATGCTGAAAAAGGAGCCGGGAGTAAACCAGGACGCTGACGTTACGGATATTTGTAAACTCTATTTCAAAACTAACTTTTTAAATTTGTAAAATATGGCTGGTATTGTAAGCTGCGTGGGACAAATCGCAGCAAGTATTGGAATGAATTGCGAAAGCCCCCTGGTCGGTGGATATACTGGTAGGGCTGTCCTTATACCTATTAGCGCAATAGGAGCAGGTACAAATCAAATAATCTGCAATGTTACTAGGAATATCGTGCAATTCGGAAATGCTCCAAGTACGCCCGTTTTAGTTGCTGTCGATAATACAATGGTACTGACGCCTTTCGACGGTTCGCAGACTGCCGGGAGTGGAGACGACGGGTTCTCGAAATTCACGAAAGCATTTGCTTTCCGTATACCGGAACGTGGTGCTGCTTTATCCGTCAAAGTTATCGAGCCTCTTATGCACGGAGGGCGTTTTATTGCGGTTCTCGAAAAAGAACAAAAGGTCGGAGACGGAGGCTTTGAGGTGGTAGGACTTGAAAACTCCTTGCGCGTCGTTGACCCGTCGACCGTAACTCGGCAGGAAAATGCAAATGGTGGGGCATGGCTCGTTACGCTGCAATGCAGAGAAAGCAAAGCCGAGTATGTTATTGGACATGACGACGCGCCCGCGTCTGATATCGAATATGAAAGCGCAAAGGCTGAATTTGAAAAGCTGTGGAACGCTTGCATGAATGTTGAGTAATTCCAAAAAGGAGAAAATGGCAGAGTTTAAAAACAGGTGCACACGGCTAAAAATCGCCGCAATAACACTTGCGGCGATAGCCGTGGCGCTCTTGGTGGTTTCGTTTTTTACTCCTCCAAAATGGTATATTGACGGCAGCGTAATTGCGGCTGTAGGCGAGATATTCGCGTTTGCATCCTTATTCTATGCGTGGGAGGCTACTGACCGGGGTCTTGACGCGAAAATTAAGCACGGACAAACGGAAATCGAGCTGAATAATCCGGAATAAGAAAAAGGGGCGGGCGTTCCACGTGGAACAAACGCCCCGATTTTATTTTTTTTACATTATGCGAAAAATTACAAAGATAATTGTACATTGCGCGGACACCCCGGAGGGGCGTAACGATACGGCGGAGGATATACGCCGCTGGCACAAAGCGCGCGGATTTAATGATATAGGATACCACTACGTAGTAGATTTGGACGGCACTATAGAACCAGGTCGCGACGTAACTATAGCAGGCGCGCATGCGACCGGGCACAACGCGGATAGTATCGGCATTTGCTATATCGGCGGCGCGGATACGGATATGAAACCAAAAGACACGCGTACGGAGGAGCAAAAAACCGCGCTGCGGCTATTGCTTAAGTACCTGGTGCAAAAGTACCCAGGTGCAAAGATTTACGGACACCGCGATTTTGCAAATAAATCGTGCCCATCCTTTGACGCTATAACGGAGTACAAGGAGCTATGCGAGTAATACGATTTTTTGCCGTAATCGCGATATCGCTATTACTGGCGGCTTGCGCGCAAACGAAAACGGTAACGGTTACGGAGTACCGCGACCGGGTGGTTACTGATACCGTGGAAAAGTTACGCGTGGATAGCGTGTACGTTTCGCGCTGGATTAAGCAAAAAGGGGATACTATTATTTTGCACGATACTATTTTTAAGTATCGGGTGTTGCACGATACGGAAACGGTTAAGGAATACTTTCACGATAGTATCCCGTACCAGGTAGAGGTAACGAAAGAGGTACGCAAGCGTAACGGTTACGACCGATTTACAAGCTGGGGCTTTTGGATTTTGGCGCTATTACTTTGCTCACGGATCGCCTGGTGGGCTTTCAAAACATTTTACTTACGGAGGTAAATGCGTGGGCACGCGTTCAATGCGTTTTTTTCGCTATTTGCGGAGATTTTATAGCCTTGGTGTTACATTTTACCGCCTGGGCTTTTTGATGCACTTAAATTAAAAAATTGCGTAAAATTTGGTAATATGCAAGAAAAGTTGTAATTTTGCCACTGCAAAATTAAAAATCTAAAATAAAATGGATGAGAAAACAAAATCGAGAGTACTCGAAATCGCAAACGGTTCTGCGATTGAAAACGCAGACAAAGAGGCAATCAAAGAGGCTGCGAAAGAGTTCGGAATTACAATAAAAAACACGCGCTGCAAGAGCTGCTGGATAGATGCGGCGATACTATGCTCGCTTGAAATTCGGAAAGCAGATGGAGCGGCGGAAAAAGAGACGGAAAAAGCTACGGAACAAACGCCGCAGAAAGAGCCCGAAAAACCAAAACGCTACAAACTAAAAGACGGGGTAAATATCACGTTTAATTTTAGCGCGATAAATTCCAAGACGTGCAACACGCCCGAAAAGTGCGAGAGAGCAATCAAAAGAGGCGTTTCACTCAAATACTTTGATATATGCGAATAACCGAGCGCACTCTATACTCAACTATCCAACCTATAGAGAAATACTTTGCGGATAGTATGCAGTCCGAAATTATGCGAGCCGCCGAGGGAAAGTTTGGAGGTATGTATGACCTGGAGTTCGCTACGTTTTGGGCTTGCGCCGGAGGGGATTTTTCCCACCTGGGGGATATGCGAAACCCAACCGTTTTGCAAGTGTACTGGATAAAGAGTTTCGGGGAATTCGTTGAGGAATTTGCAGAGCAACTGAAAAAACTAACAATCCCGCAAACGTCGGAGGAAATGCAAGCCGGGCAGGGGCTGTTGCAAGTTACCTGTGGTGAAAGTATCCTCGTATTTCTCCAGCAATGGTTCGGGCTTAAATCGTACAAAGATGCGGAAAAAATAACAATTGGGGAGCTACTGATCGCTAAACGTGCGCAGTATAACCAAGACCTTTTCCGCCACCGCCTGTCTAAAATACAAACCGCTAAATTTAAGAAAAAATGAGTATAATCAAAAAAATAAAGCAGAGCGTTGAAAGCGCTACCGGGCTACCATTCTATTATGACACGCCGCAAATGCTTAACGTTCGCCTGGATAGAGCTACATACCCATGCGCTATGTTGCATATAGTAACCAGCGGAGCCCTTGCAGACGATAATGGTATTATGCGCGAGCGCTTAAACGTGGAGGTATTGTTTACCACTACCAGCAGCCTGGATTTTGACGGTGTGGACGTGGAAAATAACGAACTGGATAAAATGAAAGAGTACGCGTTTAAGTGGTTGCTTTCGCTAATCAGTACGCGTACTGGTTTGCGTCTGGTAGCGATAAACGGTACGAACCGCTACTATGCTACCGACGACGCGATCTATAGCGCGTACGGCGTTAACGTAACGCTGGAGGAAATACAGGGCGTAACCGCGTGCGATTTCGAGCCCGGAAAGTAGCACTTTTATACTACCTTTAGGTAGTACTGCAAATTTTTAGGAAAATTTGCAATTTAAGCGCACGAAATGTTAAAAAGGTATAATTTACCCACTTAACAAAATAAACCCGTCAAAACGCAAGAAAATGGCTAATACGCTGGAGGCTGATATTATACGGATACTTACCGATACGCGCGACAAAATACGCGCTAATATGGACGCGCAAAAGGTTAACGCGTCCGGGCGCACGTCAGCGAGCATACGTGTAGAGCCTTACGAGGGCGGCGTTAAGCTGGTGGGTGGGACGGATAGCGACCACAAGATAGAGGATTACCCGGCTATCCTGGGAACGCTGGACGCGTCCGACACCGCACCTATACCCACGCTGGAGGTGGGGCGCGTGGGTGGCAATGTCCCGCGCGGGTTCTATTACATAATCCGGGAGTGGAGCCGGGAGAAAGGTTTAAATTTCTCCAGCGAGAGCGAGCGCGGTACGTTTGCATACTTTGTTGCGCGCAAGATAGCGCGTAGCGGTACAAAGCGTTCAACGGCTCCGCTGGATATTTATAGCACACCGGTAGAGGAGGCAAAGGTAAAGA
>JAFVTA010000041.1 GCA_017503525.1 Clostridia bacterium
ACCCTATTGTATGCGGCGAAATTCTTATTCAATCCAAATATAAAACGCATTCGCCCTTTTCCAAGCTTTTTTTGAGGTTGATTACCCTTTGGTTGGACGAACCTCTAAACTTCAAGCGAACGTCTTTCAATTCCTCGATATACGCGCCGTCTACAAGCACGTCGCAAAGGGAAAGCAACTTTTGCGTAAAACGCGTATTCTTTTTTTCTTCTTTTAACTTACCCGTCCTTTCGTCAAAGGTAAAACCCGTATAACACCATACCGTTTTATCGGGATAACGCTCCTTAACCTTCTTTACAAAAGGATACAGCGCCTCCTGATTTTGCGGTTCAAGAGGTTCTCCGCCAAGCAAAGACAGCCCTGCTATATACCCCGAAGACAATTCCTCTAAAATTTTATCCTGTACCTTTTTATCGAACGGCTCACCGTAGGAAAAATCCCAAGCGACCTCGTTAAAACAGTTTTTACAGCGGTGGGTACAGCCCGAAACGAACAGGGAAATACGCACTCCCTCGCCGTTTGCAATGTCCGTCCACTTGATTGTTGCGTAATTCATTAAAGGTGCAATACTCTATCCTTGATTTCCTGCGTTCTGCCTTGGTTCCAGTACTGCGTACCGATGTAGCCGCAGGTGCGTCTTGCGACGTTCATCTTCGCTTGGTCGCGGTTATGGCAATGAGGACATTCCCAAACCAGCTTTCCGCCCTCGTCCGTGACGACTTGGATTTCCCCGTCGAAACCGCAGACTTGGCAATAATCGCTCTTGGTGTTTAATTCAGCGTACATGATATTTTCGTAAATAAATTTCATTACCGAAAGTACTGCGGGAATATTATCCTGCATATTGGGAACCTCTACGTACGAAATTGCACCGCCGGGAGAAAGCTGCTGGAATTCGCTTTCAAATTTCAGCTTGGTAAACGCGTCGATTTCTTCGGAAACGTGTACGTGATAGCTGTTGGTGATATAGCTCTTATCCGTGACACCGGGAATGATACCGAAACGCTTTTGCAGGCATTTGGAGAACTTATACGTCGTGCTTTCAAGCGGTGTACCATACAAGGAGAAATCAATATTTTCTTTGGCTTTCCATTCCTTGCACTTATCGTTCATGCGTTTCATAACAGCAAGAGCGAAAGGTTTAGCATCGTCGTCGGTGTGCGATTTGCCCGTCATGTGTTTTACACATTCGTACAAGCCGGCATACCCCAACGAAATGGTGGAATATCCGCCGAAAAGGAGTTTATCGATAGGCTCGCCCTTTTCCAAACGGGCAAGTGCGCCGTACTGCCAAAGAATGGGCGCCGCATCCGAAAGCGTACCCTTCAAACGGTTATGGCGCTGCATTAGCGCACGGTAGCAAAGCTCCAAGCGTTCGTCGAAAATTTCCCAGAACTTCGCCTCATCCCTGCCCGAAGAAAGCGCAACGTCAACAAGGTTGATGGTGACGACCCCTTGGTTAAATCTGCCGTAATATTTAGGTTTGCCGTTTTCGTCCACGTAAGGGGTCAAAAAGCTACGGCAGCCCATACAGGTATAACAATGCCCTTCGCCGTTTTTATCCACTTTAAATTCAAGCATTTTCTTTTCAGAAATATAGTCGGGCACCATGCGCTTTGCCGTACACTTTGCGGCAAGCTCGGTCAAATACCAGTACTTTTGCCCCTCTTCGATATTGTCAGGTTCAAGCACGTAAATAAGCTTAGGGAACGCCGGCGTAATCCATACGCCTGCCTCGTTTTTAACCCCCTTAATGCGCTGGGAAAGCGTTTCCTCGATAATCAGCGCAAGATCGGCTTTTTCTTGCTCATTGCGCGCCTCGTTGAGGTACATGAACACCGTGACGAAAGGCGCTTGGCCGTTGGTGGTAAGCAAGGTGACAACCTGATATTGAATGGTTTGAATACCCCTCTTAATCTCGTCGCGAAGGCGCTTTTCCGCAATCGCCGCAATCTTCTCTTCCGTCACCTTTACACCAACCAGTTCTTCCGCAACTTCCCTGCGAATTTTTTGACGGCTGATTTCAACGAAAGGCGCTAAATGGGTGAGGGAAATGCTCTGACCGCCGTACTGGTTAGAGGCTACCTGCGCAATAATTTGCGTTGCGATATTGCAAGCGGTGGAAAAACTGTGCGGTTTCTCAATCAAAGTACCCGAAATTACCGTACCGTTTTGGAGCATATCTTCCAAATTGACAAGGTCGCAATTGTGCATGTGTTGCGCAAAATAGTCGGCATCGTGGAAATGGATTAACCCCTGATCGTGTGCAGCTACGATATCGTCGGGCAATAAAATTCTTCTGGTCAAATCCTTGGAAACTTCCCCTGCCATATAGTCGCGCTGTACGCTGTTGACTGTGGGGTTTTTGTTGGAATTTTCTTGCTTAACTTCCTCGTTATTACATTCGATCAGGGTCAAAATTTGCGCATCGGTAGTGTTGACCTTACGAACTAACGCACGGTTATAGCGATAGGTGATATATTTACGCGCCAAAGCATAGCAAAGGGTTGCCATGAGGCGGTTTTCCACCATGTCTTGGATTTCTTCTACATGAGGCGCTCTGCCAAGAAGAGCGCACTGCTCCTCTACTGTGTCTACAATCGCTTGCAAAGCCCCCTCGGAAATGCGGTCCCTTTCCGCAACTTCACGATTTGCTTTTCTAAGTGCAGATGCGATTTTTTCTTTATCAAATACGACTTCTTCGCCGCTTCTTTTTATGATTTTCATTTCTTTCATAATAAACACCCCACTTTTCTTTCGTTTTTCACTATATCTTGGTTCAAAAAACCTTTCACAATACAATATATTGTGGTGCAATTGATTTCGTGCCTTATTATTGTATACTATATCTTGTGGTAATGTCAAGTACTTGAACACAAAATATGGTATAGGAAAAACTTATAAGTGCACCGTTTTATAAAAGGTTCACCCCCTTGAAATTAAAGAAAGTCAAATAATTTTTGTTATATTAGGTATTGAAAAATAATATACTTTAATATTTTGAGCAAAAAAACAGGGCGAATTGACCATCAAAATCGCCCTGTTTTTCATATTTTTTTAATCCAAGCTTTTTTCAAACTCTTCAAGATTCTGCGACTTTTTCAAAAGCTCAATAAGTGCCTCTTGCCCGTTCGCAGGTAAATAGCTATCCCGAATTTTGTTTTCCAGCAACACTTCCCTATCGCTCGCCAGCGTATTGCCGTCTTTACTGCGCGTACGCGCATAATCTACAGCAGGATAGATTCTGCGTTTTGCAAGCTCTCCGCTGAGTACGATATCTAAACCGCTGATCGGCGAAAGGCGAGTGAACAGCCCTTCGTCCGCAGGGTTGCCAGTTGCACAGGAAAGAGCACCGAGAATGGTGATAGACCCACCTTTATCAAAGCAACGCGCCGTACCTAAATACTTTTTGATATACTGTACCGTCTTGCTTTCCAAGCCGCCTTCAAGTTTTTTGCCCCCGGAAGACTCTTCCGTATCGTTGTAAGCGCTTGCCAAAGCGTTTATTGAATCCACCAAAAGCAAAACGTCATTGCCGCATTCCGCATACTTGACTGCACGGCTTAACATTAAGTTTGCAAGGAATATTTGGCGCTCCGGCTCCTCTTCGTAAGTCGTATACACAAAATGTTCCGCAGGGACTTGCTTCCTAAACAATCCTACATTTTCCGGGGATTGTCCGACGAGCAAAACAAATACCTGCAAGCCGTCGTTCAGCTCCTTTGCCGCATTTGCCGTTTGCAAGAAAAGCGTACTTTTTCCCGATTTGGGAGGACCGATAATTAGCCCCCTTTGCCCCTTGCCGAACGGAATTAACCATTCCAAATATTTATTTGTAGCCGCGGTAAATTTTTTACCGTCGTAAAAGTGTAATCTTTCCTCAGGAAAGCACAAAGCACTTTCCTCAAGTTTTTTTCTGCGGTAAGTACCGCAAACACGCTCGTTCACCGTTAAAACGTCGGTAGCAACCAAGCATTGTCCGCGTTCTTCCGCATAGCAAGTGATTACGTCCCCTTCCTCTAATTCCCCTTGGCGGATAAGTTCTACAGGAATAAGAAATTTTTCTTCCTTATCTAAACCGTCTAAAGGCAAGAGCATAGATACGCCGTTGAATGTTGCAATTTGTCCCTTATATATCCTTTTTGCGCTTTCGTCCTCCGGCTCTTTCGCATCGGGATCCCTTAGTGTCCAAACGGTGGGATGCCTTTTGATTTCGTTAATCCTCGCCTTATAATCAAAGCTATTGGGCAAACTTGGTATTGCATTTTGCTTACCCACCATGAAACGCACATCGATTTCTTCTAGCCCTTCCGGAAGATTTGCATCAAAATCAGTGTTTTTAACGGGCGCGCCTCGAGTACTTAAAGGAATCGGTTGAATTTCCCCCGTGCGGACTGCTATGATCGAAAGAATAACCTCATCTTTATTTTGTTTTGTAGGACTATCCACGCCGATACTTCTTGCATAAGCCTGCAAGGGCTTAATCTTGAACGCCAACAAATGGTGCCGATAAGCTTGCTTTAACTCGTCCATATTTATCATTCGCTTTTCTTTCTCTCCATATACAGTATTTGCGTACTCTTCTTTTGTAAATTCTCTTTCGTAAGAGAAATCTCCCCATTTTTAAACTCGGTTATTCTCCAAGGACACCCATTTAAAAATGCGGACGAAGGTTGGATATCCAAAGCCCCGTCCAACGGTTTATAGTGCATGGGGATAACCAGCTTAGGCTGGCACTTTTCGATATATTCCTTCGCCTGCACGGGGTCGATAGTATACGTACCGCCGACGGGCAGAAGCCAAACATCCGCTTGAAGCTTGTCTTTTAGCGTATTGTTATACGCCTCGCCCAAATCCCCAAAATGGCAAAAGACAATGCCGTCCATTGTAATCTTAAATATAATATTTTTCCCACGGAGCGCTCCTTGCTTAGGGTCGTGAAAGCTCTCTTCGCCGTGAATTTCTACCTCGCCTTGCGTAAAATCCTCTACCGTATCCAAGATTATCGGCTGATTGCAAACCGCCTGCGTATAATTATGGTCAAAATGTCCATGGCTTACGGTGATGATATCCGCCTGCAAGCCTTGGGGCAATTCATATCCCACTTTCGTATACGGATCGGTCAATACGCGCACACCCTTTGCAGAGGTTAACAAAAAACAAGAATGTCCTAAATATTCAATCTTCATAGCTATCCTCAACCTGACGGGCAAGCAACCGAAGCTTCATCTTTTGTTTTTCTTCCCCGAAGAGCAAATCATATTCCAAAAGCAAAAGCAAGCTATCCTTGGACAGTGAATAATTGACCTTGTGGGTAAAGGTTTGCAGTTTGCCCTGTCCGTCCCCTAAACCGAGCGAGCCTTCCAGCGTTTCGCCCCGTTTTAAATCAAGGCGCAAACTGTAATCTCCCTCGCGGAAAATCTGCGCACTTTCTCCTTGCACGCGCAAGCGCACAAACGCGTTTTCTTCACGGTAGCAAATACGAACTTCCTCTCGTGCAAGGGACATTTCTCCTTCGCCCTCGAAAACGCTCGTTTGATTGTCTGCCGTCGTCCAAATGGTAAATTTACACTTTTGCACTCTTTTTTTCGCCCTTTTTCGACTTTTATCGCCTTTATTATAACCGATATTTAACAAAAAGTAAACATTATTTAACGAATTTTTAAAAATATTTAATCGTTGTCGCGTTTAATCGTTTGCCGAATCAGCCTGCCCTCTTTCAAGGCGTTGGAAAGCCCCTCGCTGTCTTCCTTCTCCAAGGCATCGCGGTATATGCTCAAATGTTCAATCAATCCGTTCAATTCATTTAAAATGTGTACACGGTTGCAATCGTACAATTCCGTCCAAATCCGCTCGTCCACACCTGCAATACGGGTCATATCCTGAAAACTTCCCCCCGTAAAACCGTCGCAATTTTGCACCTGCGGACTTTTGACGTAGGCGTTGGATACGATATGCGCAAGCTGGGAAGTGAGTGCGATTTTTTCATCGTGTTCCTTTGCCGTGCATTCTACAATTTTGCCAAACCCCATGGCTTTTGCGTATTCTAAAGCCTCGAAAACCGCGCTGTCTTCCGTTTTGTCATTGCGCGTGATAATGAGGTTGGCGTTCTTAAACAATTCGGGCGTTGCCGAGGAAATCCCCGAAGTTTCCTTGCCTGCCATGGGATGAATACCCAAATAACGGTAGGTTCTGGGTTTGGAGTACACTGTTTTCTCCATAATCTCTTTCACACCGCAGATATCGCAAACCAACGCCCCCTTTTTGAATGCGCCCGTATCCAAATACTGCATGGTAGCTTTGGGAGGCACGGCGATAAATACCGTATCGTAATCGGCAATATTCCTTCCTTTGGCTTGAATATAACCAGCCGTGATGGCAAATTGCAAAGACGCCTCGTTTTTGTCAAAGCCGTCCACCTTATAACCTGCTTTTGTAAGCGATCCGCAAATCGAACCGCCGATAATTCCCATACCGATAACCGCTATCTTTTTCATAAGCATTCTCCTTCCCTTTTATCCTACCACAAATCGATAAAAATTTCAAGCGAAATCATGAAAAAAAGGGCTTGCGCCCTTTCATTTTTGCGTTTTTACGCCGTATTTCTCTTTCGTGGCAATACCGCCCCGAATATGCCGTTCGCTTAAATTGAGATCCAACACCGCCCTCGTACGCTCGTACAAGTCCGCGTCGATATATTTCAAGCGTTCGGAAACGTCCTTATGTACCGTTGATTTGCTAACGGAAAAATGCGCGGAACAGGCACGGACGGTACACCCCGTCTGCACAATATATTCCGCACATTTTATCGCTCTTTCTTCAATATAATCCCACAAAATCCCGACCCTCCTTACGGAATTATACTATGTCGGTCTTTTGCGGATTATACCCTGTTTTTTTCGATTATTCCCCTTTTTTGTAGGGCATGGGGATAACTTTTTCTACCGTACCCTCTTTATATCGGGTTATCTTTCTTGCCGGACTGCTTTGCATGAAAATGGAAATCTCTTCGCTGGACAGCTCGGACACCGCTTTGGTGTTTTCTACCACCGCAAGCATATACGGTTCGGTTACGTAGGA
>JAFVTA010000042.1 GCA_017503525.1 Clostridia bacterium
CGTTGCGCTTGTGCTTGGCGCAAAGGTGAAAAAACATAAATACGGCCACCGCGGCGGCAATCAGCCGGTAAAGAGCAAAGCGGACGGCAGAGTATATATCTCCTCGCAAAACCACGGCTACGAGGTCGAGGGAAACAGCGTAAGCGAGGGTGAGGTATTCTTCACCAACGTCAACGACGGGTCTTGCGAGGGAGTGGATTATCCTGCGTACAAAGCGTTCACGGTGCAGTTTGCGCCGCACGCGTGCAGTATCGGCAACGAAGAAAACCCCTTGTATAACAAATTCTTTGCTTTAATGGAAAAGGAGAAAGAAAATGCCTAAGAGAAGTGATATTAAGAAAGTTTTGGTAATCGGCTCGGGGCCTATCGTAATCGGCCAAGCGGCTGAATTCGACTACGCAGGCGCGCAGGCTTGCCGAGTTATGAAAAGCGAAGGCGTTAACGTCGTTTTGTGCAACTCTAACCCTGCGACGATCATGACGGATAAGGCGCTTGCGGACGAAATTTATCTCGAACCGTTGACGGAAGAGAGCTTAAAGCGTATCATTTTAAAAGAAAAACCGGACAGTTTGCTTGCCTCGCTTGGCGGTCAAACCGGCCTTACGATGGGTTGCAAGCTTGCAAAATCCGGCTTTTTGGACAAGCACGGCGTTAAGCTTATCGGTACGAAACTGGATGCAATCGACCGTTCGGAAGACAGAGAACTCTTCAAGGAAACCATGGAAAAAATCAACCAGCCTTGCGTGCCTTCGGATATCGCTTATACGGTAGAGGAATGCGTTGCGATTGCAAACAAGCTTGGTTATCCCGTAATCATTCGTCCTGCGTACACCCTTGGCGGCGCAGGCGGCGGCGTTGCGTATAACGAAGAAGAACTTCGTCTTATCTCCCACAACGGCTTGATGCTTTCGCCTATCACGCAGGTGCTTATCGAAAAGTATATCGCAGGCTGGAAGGAAATTGAATTTGAGGTTATCCGCGACTGTAAGGGGAACTGCCTTACCATATGTTCCATGGAAAACGTCGATCCCGTCGGTATTCACACGGGCGACTCTATCGTCGTAGCGCCTGCGGTCACCCTTTCCACGAAGGAATATAACATGCTCCGCGAGGCGGCGCTTGCGATCATTACCGAGCTTGGCATCGAGGGCGGCTGCAACGTACAGTTTGCGCTCAATCCCGATTCCTTTGAATATTCGGTTATCGAGGTGAATCCTCGTGTTAGCCGTTCTTCGGCGCTTGCATCCAAGGCAACGGGTTTCCCGATTGCAAAAGTGACCTCCAAGATTGCTCTTGGGTATACCTTAGATGAAATTGTAAACGACGTGACGGGGAATACCTACGCTTGCTTTGAACCTACGATCGACTATTTGGTTGTTAAAATGCCCAAGTGGCCATTTGATAAATTCTTGTATGCAAAGAGAGAGCTTGGCACGAGAATGAAAGCGACGGGGGAAGTCATGTCTATCGGTACTTCCTTCGAGGCGGCGATTATGAAAGCGGTGCGCGGCGCGGAAATTTCCACCAGCACCATGAACTATAAGAAGTTTATCCATTCTACGAAGGAAGAACTTCTTGCTAAACTGCCCGAAAAGACGGACGAGCGTATTTTTGTGGTTTACGCGGCTTTGAAAAAGGGCGTAAGCGTGGACGAAGTATTCGATATCACTAAAATTGATAGATGGTTCTTAAACAAGTTTAAGAATTTGATTGCCTATGAAGAGAGGCTTGCAGGCGAAAAGTTAACGCGTGAGCTTTACGAAGAGGGCAAACGCCTTGGGTATTTGGATAAGGATATTGAGGCGATCAGCGGTCAAAAAATTCCGTATAGAAAGAAAGCCGCATACAAAATGGTAGATACTTGCGCGGCGGAATTCCCTGCGAAAACCCCGTATTTTTATTCGACCTTCGACCCGTTCGAGCATGACGAGGCAAAGCCTTTCGTAGCAAAGAGCGAGAAAAAGCGTATCGTCGTAATCGGCTCCGGTCCTATCCGTATCGGACAGGGTATCGAGTTTGACTATTCGTCCGTACATTGCGTTTGGACGCTCAAACAGCTTGGCTACGAGGTTGCGATTATCAACAATAACCCCGAAACGGTTTCCACCGACTTCGATACGGCGGACAGATTGTATTTCGAGCCGTTAACGCCCGAGGATGTTCAGCACGTTTTGGATATTGAAAAACCTTACGGCGTTATCATTACCTTCGGCGGTCAAACGGCAATTCACCTTTGCTCCTATTTTGCAACCCACGGGATCCGCATTTTGGGTACGCCTGCGGACAGTGTAGATGCGGCAGAGGACAGAGAGCGTTTCGAGGCTCTCCTTGAAAAGTATTCCATTCCCCGTCCGAAAGCACTTACGGTTATGACCAAGGAAGAAGCGCTTGCGGCAGCGGAAAAGCTAGAATATCCCGTACTCCTTAGACCTTCCTACGTCATCGGCGGGCAAAACATGACGATTGCCTTCACCGAAGAGGACGTATGCCGTTATATGGACGTTATTTTGGCGCAGGGGATTGAAAACCCCGTACTTTGCGACCAGTACCTTATGGGTACGGAATTAGAGGTAGACGCCATTTCCGACGGAAAGGACGTGCTTATCCCCGGTATCATGCAGCACATTGAGCGTACGGGCATTCACTCGGGCGACTCGATTGCCGTATATCCTCCTTACAACTTGGAGGACACTATGTTAGAGCGTATTATTGAGGTTTCCACTCAGCTTGCGCTTGAGCTTAAGACTAAAGGTCTTATCAATATTCAGTATCTTATCTACCGCGGTCAGCTTTACGTAATCGAGGTAAATCCTCGTGCGTCCCGTACTGTGCCTTACATTTCCAAGGTGACGGGCGTGCCTATGGTAGAGCTTGCTACCAAGATTATCATAGGGGAAAAATTGGAAAACCTCGGCTACGGCACGGGCTTATATCCCGATTCTCCTTACGTGGCGGTAAAAGTACCCGTGTTCAGCTTTGAAAAGCTCAACGATGTTAACTCCCAGCTTGGCCCTCAAATGAAATCGACGGGCGAAGTACTCGGTATCGGCAAGACGATTGAGGAGGCGATGTTTAAGGGGCTTATTTCGGCTGGCTTTAAAATGTGCCACCCTTCGGAAAGACGTCCCGTCGGCGTATACATGACAGTAAACGATCAGGACAAGCTCGACGTGCTTACGATTGCGAAGAAGTTTGGGGATTTGGGCTGTAAAATGTACGCTACCAAGGGTACGGCAAAGGTCATTGAGGATCTTGGCTTTGATTGCACGGTCGTAGAAAGACTTTCCGCAACGGATACCGTAATTAAGCTCATGGACGAGGGTAAAATCGACTACGTCGTTTACACGGGTAAAACGGACTTGGAGTCTATTAACGACTTCATTCGCCTGCACCATCACGCAATTTTGCTTGGTATCACGGTGCTTACGGCGCTGGATACGGCAAACGCACTTGCGGATATTATCGCAAGTAAGTTCACGGAAGACAACACCGAGCTTGTAGATATCAACGCGCTTAGAACGGAAAAACTCAAGCTTAGCTTCACCAAAATGCAGTCCTGCGGCAACGATTATATCGTATTCGACAACCGTGATGGGAAGATCACTTGTCCCGAATCGATTGCAGTCAACTACGTCCTGCCTCATTATGGTATCGGCGGCGACGGTATTGCGCTGATTGAAACCTCCAAAGTGGCGGATGCGAAGGTGCGCGTATTCAACCGCGACGGTAAGGAAGCGCCCATGGGCGGCAACGCGGTGCGCTGTATCGGTAAATACCTCTATGAAAAGGGGATCGTCCGCAAGAACGATATGAAAATCGAAATGGCGAATCACGTTTTAGACGTTAAAGTGTATTCGTTTAGCGGTAAAGTCAACAGCGCGGCGGTCAACTTGGGCAAGGTAGAGCTTGCAGGCAAGAAAATTCCCAGCGTTTGGGATGAAGAACAAATCGTGGGTAAAAAGGTGAATATCGGCGGTACAGAGTACGATATTACGCTTGTTAACCTTGGGAATCCCCATTGCGTAGTATTCTGCGACAAAGTGGATGCTGTTAATGTGAAATCGGTTGGCCCCGAATTTGAAAACAGCGAATATTTCCCCGAAGGGATCAATACCGAATTTATCCGCGTAGTCAATAAAGTGACAATCAAAATGCGCGTTTGGGAACGCGGCAGCGGGGAAACTTGGGCTTGCGGTTCTGGGGCTTGCGCGGCGGTTGTAGCGGCTGTGCTTGCAGGGTATTGTGAAAAAGAAACGAATGTGACGGTGAAACTCCGCGGCGGCGATTTAACGGTAAATTACCACGAGGACGATACGGTAGAACTTTCGGGCAGCGTTAAGACGGTGTACGAAGGGACTTTGGAGATTTAAATGGATATTTTTTACGAAGAAAGTTCAATTGCGCAAAACGCAACGAAAGGGGCAAGGCGTTATAAGTTGTTGCATATTTTGTCTATCGCCTGTTATATTATCGGCTTTTTTGCAGTAGTCATGGGGTTTAATTTTGTCCCCATCGGCGCGCCGTGGATTGCATGGGGTATTTTTTGCGCCTGGTTCTTTGCTTGCGGAATTTTGTTTTGGAGATTAAAACTCCGTTTTAACGTCAGCTACGATTATTCCTTTGTTTCGGGCGAAGTTAGAATTTCAAAGGTTATCAATATCAACAAAAGAAAGCTTGTAGCAAAAATTGATGCAGGAGATATGATTCAAATCGGCGACGTGGAAAATTCCTCGTTCGATAGATTAAAGAGCGATCCGACGGTGAAAACGGTACTTTGTACGTCCAATGAGGAACCAGCAGAGGGCAAATTCTTTATGTATATCCTCGCAAGCTATGACGGCAAAAAGCTTTTCGTGTTAGAGTGTAGGGAAGAATTGCTTATTCATATCTTAAAATTCGTCAAACGCAGCGTTTTGGAAAGCGATTATATTTCTCAAGAGAAGAAGCGGGCAAAAGCATGATTTATTTGGACAATGCGGCAACGACCAAGCCTTCGGCTACGGCGTTTGACCATGCGAAAGTGTATGCGCTTGAAAAATTTTATAACCCCTCGGCGTTGTATAACGAGGGGTACGCATTGCAGAGCGAGCTGAAAAAAGCGCGCTCCGCTTTGCTTTGTAAGGTAGCGGACGAAACGTCGTTTGAATTTATCTTTACCTCTTGCGGTACGGAATCGGACAATCAAGCGATTTTCTCCTTCGCAAAGCGCGGAAACGCGGTGACGACGGCAGGGGAACATTCGGCTGTGGCGGCGGCTTTTCAGGAGCTTAAAACGCGCGGCGTTGCAGAATCGCGCTTTGCACCCCTTGATAAGGACGGCAAAGTGAATATTGAAAAGCTTCTTGCGCTCGTGGACGATAAGACGAGTTTCGTTTCCGTCATGCACGTGAACAACGAAATCGGCGCGATCAACGATATCAATAAAATCGCCAAGCTTGTCAAGGCGAAAAATCCGCGCGTGATTTTTCATAGCGACGGGGTGCAGGCGTACGGAAAGATTCCTTTTAGGCTTGCAAAAGAAGTGGATTTATACTCGGTAAGCGCGCATAAAATCGGCGGTTTGAAGGGCGTAGGCGGACTTATCAAACGCAAATCCTTGGTTTTACCCCCGTATTTAATCGGCGGCGGTCAGGAATCGGGCAGGCGCAGCGGTACGGAAAACGTGTTCGGGATTAAGCATTTTGAATATGCCGCGGAAGAAAAGTTTTCTTCCTTAAAAGTGGATTACGAAAGATTAACTACCTATCGCGAGAACCTTTGGGAAAGTTTGGATAAAGAGGTATATACCCGTTTGTCAACGGAAGATGGTACGCCTTATATTTTAAGCGTTTCGGGAAAAGGCTTGCGCGGAGAAGTACTGCTGCATATGGCAAACGATAAAGGATTGATCGTAGGTACGGGTTCGGCGTGTTCGTCAAATGCGAAAAACCGTTATAGTAAGGTGATTTTAGCTTGCGGATACGATGAAAAAACGGCGGACGGGGTATTGCGTTTAAGCTTTTCCCCTCAAACGACGGCAGAAGAAATAGAAAGGGCGGCGGAAATTCTAAACGAAGTAGGTCGGGATTTGGCGCGCCGTATGAAATAAAGGAATTGTATATGAAAAAAGTCATTATTATTCGGTATTCGGAAATATACTTAAAGGGCAAAAACAGAGGATTTTTCGAGCGTGCGTTTGAAACGAACCTGCGCCGCGCCATAAAGGATTTCGATGCGGAACTTATCAAGCAAAGCGGCAGATATCTCGTGCAGGATTTTGACGATGACTGTGCGGAAGAAATTATGGAAAAACTTAAAAAGGTATTCGGCTTGCATACCATGAGTTTGGCATACGAAACTTCGGCGGATTTGAACGATATCTTCGAGGTAGCAAAGACCTTATGCAAAGAAGAGGGCACTTTTAAGGTGGAATCCCACCGCGGCGACAAGAGATATCCTTTAACTTCGGTAGAAATCAGCAAAAAGCTGGGGGGTATGCTGTTGGATTATGCCAAAGGCAAGCTCTCCGTAGACGTGCATACGCCTTCGTTTACCATTCGCGTAGATATACGCGAAAACAACCGCGCGCTTGTGTTCGGTGAATTTATCGAAGGTGCAAACGGTATGCCCGTAGGTACGGCTGGCAAAGGCTTATTGCTCCTTTCGGGCGGTATCGACAGTCCCGTAGCAGGACACATGATGGCAAAACGCGGTATGACGATCGATTGTCTGCATTTCCATAGCTATCCGTATACGAATATGCAAGCCAAAGAAAAAGTGGTAGATCTTGCGAGAATTTTATCCGAATACACCTGCGGTACAAAACTGTATACCGTAAAGGTCACGCATATTCAAGAGGCTATTCATGAGAAATGCAAACCTCAATACATGATTACCATTTTACGCCGCTTCATGTATCGAATTGCCGAAAGACACGCGCTTCGTATTCATGCAACTTGTTTGATTACGGGCGAAAGTTTAGGACAGGTCGCGAGCCAAACGATAGAGGGTATGACTTCTTCTAATTCCGTGGTGGAGCAATTGCCCGTGCTTCGTCCTCTGGTCGGATTTGACAAAAACGAAATTATTGAGCGTTCCGTGAAAATGGGCGCGTATGAAACTTCCATTTTACCTTTTGAGGATTGCTGTACGGTATTCCTACCCGACTTCCCTGCAATCCGTCCTCAAATCTCCGAGATTTTGAAGGAAGAGGCAAAGCTGGATATCGAGGGGTTAATCGCCGAAGCGTTTGAATCAATTGAAAAAATTGTGATATAAGCAAAACCGCGTTGCCAAACGGCAACGCGGTTTTTTAATACTCCCACCATTCCTTATCTAACATTTCCCGTTCGTTTTTGGAAAGCCCTGTCTTTGTATTGACCGAAGGGAGGGCGATGCTCGTGCCTTCCCGCCCTTGGTAAAGAGGGGTTATCGTATAGCTGTAAATTTTATCCCGTTCGATGTTTTTATCAATAAAAACAGGGAGATACGCGCCCTCGTAAACAGTAGTATGCGTCGCATAATCGCTCCGTTCGATTTTATAGGTGTAAAAGATAGGGGAAGTCTTATCAAGCTCGATGGCTACACCCTCGTCCGTTAATCGCAAAATGGGGGGTAAAATGCGCGGATTGCTAAAGAAATCCGCCTTTTTTATAGGGATTTGCGTTGTTTTGAACAGTTCCTCAAAGCGGTATTCTATGGGGGAAAGCTCGTCGGCAAGCGCTAAAGTATGCGTGTCATAATAGCTCTTTTTATCCAAGGCAACGCGCGCTACGGTTTGCGGAATTTGGAAATTTGGGGTATCGCCTTGTATTTTTTGCAAAGCTTCGTTAAGCGCAAGCAAAAGGTTGCAAGGCAAGCCTCCGCCCGTGTGTTCCATCGCGGTATTGTCGGCGTTTCCAAGCCAAACGCTTACGCAATCACGCGAGGTGTAGGAAAGGGCGTAAGCGTCGGTGTTTCCGTTCTTCGTACCCACCGTGCCCGTTTTCGCGGCAATTTCAAAGGGCAAGGCGCGCAGCTTTTTTGCCGTACCCGTTTTTGCCGCACCTTTGAGCATATCCGTCATAAGATAGGCGGTATCTTCATCGAAAACACGGGTTTGTGCGTTCGGTTTTTCATAGACGGTCGCGCCGTCTATTTTGATTTTTGTGATAAAAGCGCCGTCTTGATATACGCCACCCGATTGAAAAGCGGAGTACGCCGCGGTCATATCGCGCAGGGTGTAGCCGTTCTTCATGCCGCCGAGGGCAAGGGCTAACGAGGCGTCGCAATCTTCCGCTTTTAAGCCTAATTTTTCAAGATATTCCATGCCTTTTTGTACGCCTAAACTTTGTAAAAGTTTGACGGCGGGGACATTCAAGCTTTTTTCCACGCAAACACGCGCGCTTGTGTAGCCGTAAAATTTCCCGTCGTAATTTTCGGGCGCATATCCCCCGAAGTTTACCTTTTCGTCTAATATGGGGGTGGCAGGGGAAATTAAATTTTCTTGCAGGGTAGGGGCGTACACGAGCAAGGGCTTAATCAACGACCCTGGCAAGCGTTTTATGTTGCCGACGGTAGATACGGCTGCTTTAAAAAGCCCCGTTTGCCCGTCTAACACGAGGGCGGTATAATCGCACTCCTTTACAGAAGAGAGTATTTCTTCCGCTTGCGCTTGAAGAATAGGCGTCAATCCCGTGCAAATTTCTATTCTTCCGCCAAGCTGTAAATCCTTTTCCTCGGCAATCACGCCAAGCTCGTCAAAAACGAAGGCGAGATATCCCGTATAATGCTTATTTTGAGTTTTGGAAAGGGGTAAAGGGGTATGCAGCGCCTCTTGTTGCTGCGCAACCGTTATACTCCCGTTTTTAAGCATGGCGGAAAGCACGGTTTGTTTTCGTCTTGCGCAGTGTTCGGGATTTTTAAACGGGGAGTAATTGTTCGGGGATTTCACAAGCCCAGCTAAAATCGCCGAATCGGCTAAAGTTAGCTCGGCAGGGCTTTTGTTGAAGTAAAACTCCGCCGCGGCTCCGATACCGAAACAGTTATGCCCAAAATAAATACTGTTGAGGTATTTTTCTAAAATTTCTTCTTTGGAATACCGTTTTTCCAGCTTTCTTGTGAGTTTAAACTCTTTTAATTTTCGCTTAATCGTTTTTTCTTGGGAAAGATGTGTGTTTTTGATGAGTTGTTGGGAGATTGTGGAAGCTCCCTCTTTAAAGGAATGCGCCTTCAAATTGTTTACTGCTGCGCGTGCCATTCGCCGAACGTCAAAACCGCCGTGTGTAAAAAAACGTTTATCCTCGGTATCGACAAACGCCGCTTGCGTGTGCTTTGGAATATCCTTTAAGGGGATTTGTTCCTTAAACGAAGGGGGCAGGGCGCTTTTTACTTGTTCGCCTGCGCAGTCGTACACGATAACCGTGCGCTCGTTTAAAAGGAGCTTACTCGGCTGCAGTTGCGCGTCCTTGGTTGCAATTAGATAATAGGTGATAAATGCGCTTACCCCAATCAAGAGGGCAAAAAGGATAAATCGAAAAATTTTTCGTACAATTCTCATAAAAGGCAGTATTTGCCGTTTTTGGATTTTTATTAGAAAATACTTGATTTTACTAAAAAAATGGAGTATAATATTAAATATTATACTCGGGCAGTATGCCCAAAAGAGAACGGTATGCAAGAAAAATATCACATTGTCACCTACGGTTGTCAAATGAACGTACACGAATCGGAAAAGATAGCAGGGATACTTCGTTCCCTTGGCTATGAGGAAACGCCAACGAAAGAGAACGCCGATATTATCGTATTCAATACCTGCTGTATTCGAGAAAATGCGGAAAACCATGCGTTCGGCAATATAGGCGCATTAAAAAAATTAAAGAAGGAAAATCCTAAGCTGTTGATTGCTGTCGGCGGTTGTATGACGCAGGAAAAGGGCAAGACGGATATTCTTAAAAAGAAATTTCCTTTTATCGATATTATGTTTGGTACGCTCAATTTGGAAGAGTTGGGGAATTTAATTCTTCGTAAAAAGGCGCAAAAGAAAAAGGTAATCGAGATCCGTGAAAAGGAAGGGGAAATTATCGAGTTTACCGACGCATACCGTACGAGCTATCCCAACGCATGGGTGAATATTATGTACGGCTGTAATAATTTTTGCTCCTATTGTATCGTTCCCTACGTTCGCGGCAGAGAGCGCTCGAGAAAGCCTGAAAATATCATAAACGAAGTCAAAGCGCTTGTTAAAGAAGGATATAAGGAAATCACGCTTTTAGGACAAAACGTAAACTCTTACGGCGCTGACGGTGTGGATTTTGCAGGGCTGTTGGATGCAGTTGCCTCTATTGAGGGCGAATTTCGTTTGCGGTTCATGACCAGCCACCCCAAGGATTTCAATGAAGAAGTTGTTAAAGTCATGCAAAAGCATAGAAAAATTTGCAGACTGGTACATTTACCCGTGCAGTCGGGGTCTAACGATATCTTAAAGGCGATGAACCGCCGATATACGCGCGAAAAGTATTTGGACGAAATTAAGATGCTCAAAAGCCGTTTACCCGAGGCGGAAGTGACCACCGATATTATCGTAGGGTTTCCTGGGGAGACGGAAGAAGACTATTTGGCTACCGAAGCGCTTGTAAAGGAAGTGGACTTTGCCTCGGCGTTCACCTTCGTATATTCTCCTCGCCAAGGCACGAAAGCGGCAGAAATGGAAAACCGCGTACCCGAAAGCGTACAAAAAGAACGCATTATGCGGTTGGTGGAGCTTGTGAATTCGCTAACCCGTAAAAAATCGGAGAAGTACGTAGGCAAAACGGTGGAAATTTTGTGCGAGGATTACGACGAGAAAAAGAACTTATATCTTGGCAGGGACGAATTTGGAAGAATGGGATATTTTTCTAGCGAGAATAACCTAGTAGGCGAGCTTGTAAAGGTTAAAATCACCCGTGCAAACGGCATATCGCTGTTTGGCGAACTTGTAAACGATTAAAAAGGCAGGATTGAGATTATGGCGCTTTCAACGATGATGACGCATTACCTTTCCATGAAAGAAAAATATAAAGATTGCGTGTTGTTTTACCGTCTTGGGGATTTCTACGAGATGTTTTTTGATGATGCAATCAAGGTATCGGCGCTGTTAGAGCTTACGCTCACGGGGCGCGATTGCGGTTTAGAGGAACGCGCGCCCATGTGCGGTATTCCTTTCCACGCCGCAGATACTTATATCGCTAAGCTTGTAGCCCTTGGGGAGAAGGTGGCGATTTGTGAACAGCTTTCCGATCCGAAGGCTGGCAAAGGCTTGGTCGAGCGTGACGTAATCCGTGTAGTTTCCGCAGGTACGGTCACCGAAGACACCATGCTGGAAGAGGGGAAAAATAACTATATTGCTTGTCTTTTCAAATCCATGGACGGTGTAGCCGTAGCTTGGACGGATATTACGACGGGTGAATTTTTCTGCGAGGAATTCCTCGGCGATACCGCGGTGTACGAGGCGGTGGAATTGCTGGTGAAGTTTTCCGTGTCCGAAATTGTTTGCAACGAGGATATGCTTGCGGTATCCAAAGGGCTTAAAGAGGTGCGCCATAACCTTTTGCCTAAATTTTCCTGTTATTTGCCTTGGGCGTTCAATGTCAAGCGCGCGGAAAAGAATTTGCTTGAACAGCTGGGGGCGAAATCCTTGGCGGCTTACGGGCTTTCGGGCAAAGACGGCTTGATTGCGGCTTCGGGCGC
>JAFVTA010000043.1 GCA_017503525.1 Clostridia bacterium
CGTGCATGGCAGCGGCTACGTTCCCGTCACGGCGATTTTGAAAAAGCTTGGTATCAACGCTACGGTGGTAGAGGAGCAAACGAAAAAGGATACCGAATTTTCCACCGTTAAAGTGCCTAACCCCGAATTTAAGGAAACCCTTTCCATGGGTATCGACCTTGCGAATAAGATTAATGCAGACGTTGTATTCGGCACCGACCCTGATTCCGACCGTCTCGGGGTTGCGCTTAAAGACAACGAAGGTAAATTTGTTGCGCTTTCGGGAAATCAAGTAGGGATTTTGTTGCTTGATTATATCCTCACTCGCCTTGCGGAAGATAAAGCGATGCCCTCTAATGCGGCGGTGGTAAAATCCTTCGTGACGACGGGTATGGCAAAGGCGCTTTGCGACGATTACGGTGTGACCTTATATGAAACGCCCGTAGGCTTTAAGTTTATCGGCGAGAAAATCAAGCAGTGGGAAAAGGACGGCAAGCATACCTACATTTTCGGTTTTGAGGAATCCTGCGGCTATCTTCGCGGCACGCACGCAAGAGATAAAGACGCAGTCGTTGCGTCCATGCTTTGCGCGGAAATGGTTTGCTACTATACGTATATCGGTAAAACGGTCTATGGCAGATTGCAGGAAATTTACCAAAAATACGGCTACGTTTTGGATAAAAACGTATCCATTCAATATGCGGGCTTGAATGCTATGAAAGAAATGAACGCGGTGGTTGACGGCTTAAAAACCATGAAACCCAAGGCGCTTGCAGGGCTTGAAGTAGAGGCAATCCGCGATTATAGTGCGGCAAAACGTACTGTATTGGCAAAGGATGCGGTAGAGGATATGGATATCCCCAAATGCAACTGCGTATACTACGAGCTTGCAGGCGGTTCCTTCGTTTGCGTTCGTCCCAGCGGTACCGAACCCAAGCTGAAAATTTACTACTCCTTAAAAGCAAAGGACGAGAACGCGGCTAACGCTAAGCTCGTTGAGCTTCAAAAGGACGTAGGCGATATGCTTGAAAAGGCAAAAAATTGATAAAAAACGCCCCGAGATAGGGGCGTTTTTCGTATAATTATCCCAAAAAGCCAGCGAAAGAATACAAAAAAATACGGAAAGAATTTATATTGAAATTTTCTTGCGCGCGTGTTATAATTAAGAATGAAAAAAATAATAAGGAGTATTTATATATGAAAATGCCCGTTTTGGATAAAAACTTTTATCCCATGATTAAAGCGATTAACGATTTTGACAAAGAAGTAGCAAACTGCGGCTCTTTCGTAGAGGTGGCTCTCGTTGCGGAACGCAGCAACGGCTACAACTACGTTTATACCTATAAGGCGTTGCCCGACGGTGTTAACGATGCGTTGAATTTTCGCATGGCGGAACGTCTTGCAAAGACGATTTTGTGGGTTGTCGGCGGTTTTAAAATTTATGTGGCTGGCAGTAAATCCATTTACGAATATTTAAAAAAGGCGTACACCTTGGACGGGCTTCGCGCGTTTGACGTAGAATTCATGAGCGGCGTATATGAAAAACCTTTTGAAGTGGTTTGGCTTGAGAAGGAGGAGATTCCCGAGCAAAAGAACGCATCCATTCGCGTTGGCGGATATTTGGACGGTTGCAGAATCGGTTTCGATGCAGGCGGTTCGGACAGAAAGGTCAGCGCAGTGGTAAACGGCGAGGTTGTTTACAGCGAAGAAGTCGTTTGGAACCCGAAGATTACCGAAGATCCCACCTATCATTACAATGAAATTTTGACGGCAATGAAAACGGCGGCGTCCAAAATGCCTACGGTAGACGCAATCGGCGTTTCCTCGGCAGGGGTGTACGTAGACAACAAAATCATGGTCGCGTCCCTTTTTATTAAGGTGGACAAATCCAAGCACGGCGATTACGTGAAGAATATGTATATCAACGTGGCGAACGATATGAGCAAATTGCTTGGCAAGGACATTCCCTTGGAAGTTGCCAACGACGGCGACGTGACGGCGCTTGCAGGCGCAATCGACCTTAACGATAACGGCGTGCTTGGTATTGCAATGGGTACGAGTGAAGCGGTTGGCTATATCAATACCAACGGCGGTATCAACGGCTGGCTTTCCGAGCTTGCGTTTGCGCCCGTAGATTTTAACGAAGGGGCTATGCAGGACGAATGGAGCGGCGACTTTGGCGTCGGCTGCAAATATTTCTCGCAGGACGCGGTAATCAAGCTTGCCGAGGCAGGCGGATACGTGTTCGCGGAAGGGCTTACGCCTGCGCAAAAGCTTAAGGAAATCCAAGCGCTCATGGCAAAGGACGAGCCTTTGGCGCAGCAAATTTTCGAGGATATCGGCGTATACTTGGCGCACACCATTCCTTTCTATGCGAAATTCTACGATATCAAGCACATGCTCTTGCTTGGCAGAGTAATGGGCGGCAAAGGCGGCGACACCATTTTGGCAACCTGCAAGAAAGTGCTTGCCGAGGAATATCCCGAATTTGCATCTCTTGACATCGGCTTGCCCGACGAAAACAGCCGCAGAGTAGGTCAAAGCATCGCGGCGGCAAGCTTACCTGCAACCAAATAACGGAGAAAAAATACAATGAAATGCTTTGAAAATGCAACCGTCTACTTGGACGGCAAAGGTTTGAAAAAATGCACCCTTTACTTTGGGGATAAAATTGAAAAAATCGCCAAAGGCAAGGCGAAAAAAGCGGAAGTGATTTCTCTGCCTAAAGACGCCATCGTATTGCCCGGTTTTATCGACCAGCACGTACACGGCGCAGGCGGCAGCGACGGCATGGACGGTACGGTGGAGGATATTTCCATGATTGCGGACACCTTGGCGAAAGAGGGTACGACCTCTTTCCTTGTCACGACCATGACCCAAAGCCCCGAAAACATTTTAAAGGCAATGTCCGCGGTAAAGGAATACCGCGATATGGAACGCAAAGAGGGCGCGCGCGTAGCAGGTATCCACTTGGAAGGCCCGTTTATCGCGGCGGCGCATAAGGGCGCACAGCCTCTCGAGTACGTAAAAACGCCCGATATTAAAGCGTTTGACGAATATAACGCGGCAAGCGGCAACGCCATTAAAATCGTAAGCCTTGCCCCCGAAACGGAAGGCGCGGAAGGGTTGATTGCCCACTTAACGAAAGAGGGCGTAGTTGCCTCTATCGGTCACACGGGCGCAAAATACTCCGATATTGAAAAGGCGGTTGCGCTTGGCGCAAGCAACGTCACGCATACGTATAACGCGCAAAGCGCGCTCCACCATAGAGAAATCGGCACGGTGGGCAGCGCAATGCTTTTAGACGAGCTTAACTGCGAAATGATTGCGGATACCATTCACGTATCCGTACCTGCTATGCGCCTTTTGATTAAGAACAAGCCTCATGATAAGCTCACGCTTATCACGGACGCTATGCGCGCAAAGGGCTTGCCCGACGGCGTTAGCGAGCTTGGCGGTCAAACGGTATATGTAAAGGGCGGCGAGGCTCGTTTGCAAGACGGCACGCTCGCAGGCAGCGTTCTGCGCATGAACAGAGCTATTCAAAACGTCGTGGAAAAGGTAGGCGTACCTTTTGAAAAGGCGGTAGATTTTGCGACGATCAACCCTGCGAAAAACTTAAAAATCGACGGCGAAGTGGGGAGTATCAAGCTTGGCAAACGCGCCGACTTTACGGTACTCAATAAAAACTACGACGTTTTGTTGACCGTGCGCGACGGGGAAATCGTATATCAAGCGTAAAATTTGATTAAATTTATAAGGCTTGGGGCTATTCCCGAGCCTTTTTGCATATTCATGATAAGGAAATAAAAAATTTTTCATTAAAATCAAAAGAAACACTTTCAAAAATCAAAAAAATATGGTACAATAGGAGAGTATAGTTTTGTTTGAGAAAGATTTGTATATCGGTTATGAAGATTTCCTTATCGAGCGTCCGTTCGATTTCTCGCTCCATAGCTCTATCGGTTGCGGCGGCTGCGCAAAAATCGCCTTTTATCCAAGGAGCGAGGACGAGCTAATCGCGCTGCTTTCCCGCTTGGAAAGCGAAGGGAGGAGATATCTTGTTGTTGGAAATCTAACCAACGTTTTGCCCTCTGATTTAGGCACGGACAAAGCCGTGGTTTGCACGAAAAAGCTAAATGCAATCAAGCGCATAAGCGAAAGCCTTGTATATGCCGAATCGGGGATTTTAAGCGGTGCCTTGCTGGACTTTTTAAGACGGGAAGGGCTTGAAGGCGCGGAATTTCTTTCGGGGATACCTTGCACGCTTGGCGGCGCATTGTATATGAACGCAGGCGTGAGCGGAGCGTATATGCAAACCCTCGTTGAAAACGTGCGGATTTATAGCGGCGGAAGGGTGCAAACGCTAACGAACGGCGATTGCGCTTACGCCTATAAGGACAGCGTGTTTATGCAAGGGGGCAGGGTGATTATCGGGGCAACCTTGCGGTTAAAGGAAAGTTCGCCCGACAAGGTGTTTATCCGTCAACGGGAATATATCCAAAAACGGGTACGCTTGCCCAAGGGGAAAAGTATGGGCTGTGTGTTTAAAAACACGCAAAGCGCCCCTGCAGGCGAGTTGATTGATAAAGCAGGTTTAAAGGGTATGCGGGTTGGCGGAGCTATCGTTTCCAAAGAACACGCAAATTTCATTATCAACGATAAAAAAGCGACGGCAAGGGAGATAAAGTCCCTAATCACACTCGTCAAAAATGCCGTTTATGCACAGTACGGGGTATGCTTGGAAGAGGAGATACGCTACCTCGAATAAAAGGAGTTTACATTGATTTTAACGGGAGATTACCATACGCATACGCCCTATTCCCACGGTAAAAACACGGTGGGAGAAAACGCCGCTTGGGCGAAAAGTTTAGGGTTGAAACAAATAGGGATTGCCGACCATGGGTTCGCGCATACCGCGTTTGGTTTACGCCGAAAGGACGTCGGCGCGTATAGAAAGGAATGTGCGCTAGCGCAAGAGGAATACGGCGTAGAGGTACTCGTTGGGATTGAGGCAAACATTTTAGGTACGGACGGCAGAACGGATTTACTAAAAGAAGATTTTGAAAACTTTGATATTTATCTTTGCGGTAAGCACGTTTGCGTAGCGTACGGTAAGACGGGAGATTTCTTCGGCTATGGCTGCGGAAACTTCCTTGCGGACAAGCTAATAAAACCCTCTAAAAAGCTAATTAAGCGCAATACGGAGGCGTATATCAATACCATAAAAAACAATCCCGTGGACGCGATTACGCACCTTGGATATAAATGTCCTGTGCATGCAGCGGAGGTAGCGAAATGCGCGGCAGACTACGGCACGTATATCGAGTTAAACTCTAAAAAACAGCACTTGACGGACGAAGAACTTATGGATATCGTCCAAAAGACGGACGCGCGGTTTATCATAAACTCCGATGCGCACGAAAGAGAACGGGTTGGGGAGATCAAGCTCGTGGCGGAACAGCTTGCAAGGCTAAACTTTCCCATGGAACGTATCGACAATATCGACGGCCGGTATCCAAATTTCCGTTTTGCGCAGTATAAGGAGAGGGGGATATGAGCTTTACAACGGATATCAAAAAAGAGCTCGTAAACCACGGCGCAGGTTTAGCGGCGAAACAGAAGAAAGCGGCGATTTCGGCGTTTATCAAAACCAGCGGTATTGTTGGGGTTAAGGACGGTTTGCCCAGTTTTTTTATCGTAAGCGAAACGGAAAACGTAGCCGAATTTTTCACAAACGCCTTTTTCGAGGTGTTCGGGACGGAGCTGTATATCACGAGCGCGACCATGGATAGAATGAGCGGTAGGGATAAATTGCTTTTGCAGTGCCCCCCTGCCAAAGCCGAAGAGGTCATGAAAGAACTTGGCTTGGCGAAGAAAACGGGTGAGCTCCGCGAAGGGATATCCACTTCTCTCGTCAAAGAGGACGAAAGTAAAATTGCCTATGCAATCGGCGCGTTTTTAGGCGGCGGCAGCTGTACCTTGCCAAGCGAAAGCGGCAAGACGGGATATCATTTAGAAATTGTTTTTTCGGAAAGAAAAACCGCCCGCGATTTTTGCGATTTGTTAGAAGAATTAGAATTGATTCCTCATTTAATCGAGCGTAAGGAAACCTTCGTCGTTTACGTGAAAAGTAAGGAAGTCATTTCCGATTTCCTTTCGATTATCGGCGCGGACAACGCCTTGAAAAAGCTTTCTGCGCTTGTGGAAAAGAGGGATAAGGCGAATAGGAGCAACCGTGCGCAAAACTGCATGGCGGGCAATGCGGATAAGACGGCGATTGCGGCGGTCAAGCAGGTGGTTGCCCTTGAAAAGCTTACGAAATGGAGTGGGTACAACGATTTAAGCGAGGAGCTTAAAGTGGTGGCGGCAGCCCGTTTGGAAAATCCTACGAAGAGCCTGCAAGAGCTTGCAAACGACTTAAAAATCAGCAAAAGCTGTCTAAACCACCGTATTAGAAGGCTTTTGGAACTAACGGATAAAATAGAGAAATAGACTTATGACGGATTTTGTGCATTTGCATTTACACACGGAATACAGCCTTTTGGACGGGGCGGCGAAGGTGGACGATTTAATCGACCACCTCGTTAAGCATAATATAAACGCGTGTGCAATTACCGACCACGGGAATATGTACGCGTCTTTGTATTTCGCGGAAGAATGCGTCAAAAAGGGGATAAAATATATTATCGGGTGCGAACTGTACGCCGTAGACAATCACTTGGATAAACGCCAAGGGAAAAACGAGCATATTGTATTGCTTGCGAAGAACAAGACGGGGTATAAGAATATCGTAAAATTAGATTCCCTTGCCTATATCGAGGGGTATTACGGGGGAAAACCGCGCATTAGCTATGATTTAATCAAACAGCACTCCGAAGGGGTTATTTGTCTTTCCGCATGCTTGGCAGGACGCTTACCTCAACTCTTATTGCGAGGGGATTACGAGGGCGCAAAAGCTTGGGCTTTGGAAATGAAAGGGGTGTTTGGAGAGGATTTCTATATCGAGATTCAAGACCATGGCATCGCCGAACAAAAGCAAATTTTGCCCGACCTTATCAAGCTTGCGAGGGAACTGGATATCCAGCTCGTTGCGACCAATGACGTGCATTATATCGAAAAAGAGGACTGGGAAGCGCACGAGATTTTGCTTTGTATTCAAACGAAATCCACCCTTGAAAACCCCAAGATGCGCTTTGAAGAGCACGAGTTTTATATGAAATCGGGGGACGAAATGTTGGAGCTTTTCCACTACGTACCCGAGGCGATTGCGAATACGCGTGTGATTGCAGATAAAATTGAAGAACCCGTATTCGATCTTACCCCCAAAGGGGAGCCTATCCGCGATACTTCGCTTATCCCGTTGTATAAGGCGGACGACGGCTCGTCCTCGCCCGACTATCTTACGCGATTGACGTGGGAGGGCTTGCCCAAGCGTTATAGCGAAATTACCGAAGAGATTAAAGAGCGCGCGAATTACGAACTTGGCATTATCATCAAAATGGGGTTCGCCGATTACTTCCTTATCGTTTGGGACTATATCAACTGGTCGCGTTTGCACGGTATTCCCGTAGGGCCGGGGCGTGGTTCGGGTGTAGGTAGTATCGTAGCGTACGCCATCGGTATCACGGACGTAGACCCTTTGAGATACGATTTGATTTTCGAGCGTTTCTTGAACCCCGACCGTGTATCCATGCCCGACTTCGACGTGGATTTTTGTACGCGCAGGAGATATGAAACGATAGAATACGTACGCGAGAAGTACCACCCCGAAAACGTGGCGCAAATCGTCACCTTCGGTACGCTTGCATCGCGCGCGGTTATCAAGGACGTAGGCAGAGTTATGGGCGTGCCCTATTCGGAAACGGATAAGGTGGCAAAGCTCATGGACGGCAAATCGAGTATAGGGGAATTGCTTGGGCATAAAATTCCCAAGCTGGAAAAACAGCTTGCCGATCCTTCTTTACCCGAAGAGAAGCGAGGGGATATCGAAAAGAACCTCGCCGAACAAAAGAAAAAGAAAAATCCCGAATTTATCGAGGTGTACGAAACTAACCCCGAATTGAAACGGGTTATCGATATGGGGTTAAAGCTTGAAGGTATGCCGAAAAACACTTCCGAGCATGCAGCAGGCGTCGTTATTTGTAATAAAGTGCTTGCCGACAACGTACCCTTGGCAAGAAACGGCGACGATATCGTCACGCAATTCGACATGAAAGAAGTCGAGGCGGTGGGCATGTTGAAAATGGACTTCCTCGCGCTCACCACCCTTACCGATATTCAAAACACAATCGAATATATCAAAGAGGGCAAGGGGATCGATATCGATTTTAACAAAATCGGTTTAGACGTACCCGAGGCGTATCAGCTTATCTCGTCGGGGGATACCGACGCGGTGTTCCAACTCGAACAAGGCGGCATGAAAAAGTTCATGAAAGAACTCCAACCCAGTTGTTTGGAAGATCTTATCGCAGGGATTTCCCTTTACCGCCCCGGTCCTATGGACTTTATTCCCAAGTATATTCATAACAAGCATAACCCTCAAGATATTGTATACGATACCCCTCATTTGGAGCCGATTTTGAAGAACTCCTACGGCGTTATCGTATACCAAGAACAGGTTATGCAGATATTCCAACAGCTCGCAGGGTATTCGCTTGGACAAGCGGACTTGGTGCGCCGCGCCATGTCCAAAAAGAAGAAAAAAGAGCTTATGGAGCAAAAGGACAAGTTTATCTACGGCGCGCCCGACGAAGGAATTACGGGCTGCGCGTCCAAGGGGATTCCAGCCGATGTAGCGGCGAAAATCTTTGCGGACATGGAAAGCTTTGCGTCCTACGCCTTCAATAAATCGCACGCGGCGGCGTATGCCGTGGTCGCTTACCGTACCGCCTATTTAAAGCATTTCTATCCCAAGGAATTTTTGGCTGGTATTTTAAACGACCGTATCGATAAAATCGAAGAAGTTTCCAAGTACATTATGTACATGAAGGAAAAGAATATCGCGGTACTTCCCCCCGATATCAACCGTTCCAAGGATATTTTCTGGGTAGAAGGGGACGGGCTCCGTATCGGTCTTGGCGCCCTTCGCGGCGTAGGTCAGGACGCGATTGCGGCGGTCATCAAGGAAAGGGAAGAAAACGGGCTGTTTAAAGACTTCTCCGACTTTATTTCCCGTTGTTGTAAGTTTATCAATAAGCGTATCGTAGAAAGCTTGATTTATGCAGGCGCATTCGATTGCTTTGGGTATGCCCGTTCGCAGTTTGCGGCGGTGTATGAAGAGGCGCTTACGCGTGTGAACGCCATGGAAAAACAAAAGGCTGGCGCGCAGATTTCCCTCTTTGGCGAGATTATCAAAGAACAAGCCGTAGAAATACGCTATCCAAATATTCCCGAATATGAAATGATGGAAAAACTCTCCAAGGAAAAATCCGTCCTCGGCGTATACGTCAGCGGGCATCCCTTTGAGAAGTTCCTGCCTCATTTCAAGGATAAAACCTTTAACTGTTCCATGCTCAACGCCTATACGGAAAACGAGGACGGTGAAAAAACCTACACCGAAATCGAAGACGGACAACAAGTGACGATGGGCGGTATGATTTCCGCGTATAAGAAGTTAAAAACACGTAGCGGCGCGTTCATGGCGTTCGTCACGGTAGAGGACTTATCGGGCACGATAGAATGTGTTTGTTTCCCGAAGGTATATGAGAGGATTCGTTCCTTCTTGGAAAACGACCGAGTGGTATCGTTATCTGGTAAATTGAGCATCGAGTTGGATAAAGCGCCTGCGATTATCGTGGATAAAATGACGGAGTTTGCCTTGGAAGAGGACACGCCCAAAACCGCGCCTATTACGGCGGAAAGCGCGTTGTACGAGCCGGTTGCACCCGTCGTGAAAAAGGAAAAGCCTGATGCGGAAAAACGGCTTTGGCTCAACGTTTCCGATATGGCAGACGAGGATATTGAGGAACTGTTGGAAACGCTTTCCTACTATGCAGGGGAAACGCAGGTTTGTTTCGTGAAGAATGGCAAAAAAATGCTCTGTTCGCAAAAGGTGACGCCGAATAAGGCGCTCATGGCGGAGCTTGCAAGCTTTTTAAGTGAAAGCTGTATCAAACTTATCTAAAGAAGAAGAGGTGTACTAAATATGAAAAGAATAGGTTTATTAACAAGCGGCGGCGATGCGCCCGGTATGAACGCGGCAATCCGCGCGGTGGTGCGTTCGGGTATTTATTTCGGTATGGAAGTATTCGGTATCGAACGCGGTTATGCAGGTTTGATGGACGATAACGTGATCCCCATGGAAATGCGCAGCGTTTCTAATATCGTGCAATGCGGCGGTACCCGTTTGAGAACGGCAAGATGCCTTGAAATGATGACGAAAGAAGGACAGGAAAAGGCGGTAAAAACGCTGGAAAAGCACGGCATCGAAGGGTTAGTCGTTATTGGCGGCGACGGCTCGTTTAGAGGGGCAAAGACTTTGAGCGAGGACTACGGCGTACCTACGATCGGTATCCCCGGCACGATTGACAACGATTTGGAATATACCGATTATACGCTTGGGTTTGATACGGCGGTCAATACCTGCCTTGACATTATCAATAAACTCCGTGATACTATGACCTCGCATGAGCGTGTTTCCGTTGTGGAAGTTATGGGCAGACGTTGCGGCGATATCGCGCTGTACAGCGGCATTGCTTCGGGTGCGGAAATTATCGTCGTTCCCGAAGTGGCGTTTGATATGCAGGATATCGTGGACAGAATCAACCGTTCCAGAGAAAGAGGTAAACACTCGAATATTATCGTCGTTGCGGAAGGCGTTATGGGGGCAGATGAATTTGCAAAGCAATTGCAGGCAAATACGACGCACTCCGTCCGTCCTACCTGTATCGGGCACGTGCAAAGAGGCGGCTCGCCTACTATGGCGGATAGAATGTTGGCGGCGCAGTTTGGTAATAAGGCGGTCCGCTTACTCAACGAGGGAATCGGCAACCGCGCGGTAGGTATCCGCGATAACAAGATTATCGATATGGATATTATCGAGGCGGTTTCCATGAAAAAGACCTTTAACTACGAGCTTTACGAAACCTTGCAAATGATTTCTATGTAATAGGAAAAAGACCGTTTTTACAGCGGTCTTTTTTTATGTGAAAAAGAAGAGAAATTTTTCGTTTTGGTATTGAAATTTATTAATTTCTGTTATATAATATATTAGGATAGAAATTTAAGGACGTGGTTATATGATTTTAACCGTTTGTATGAGTCCGTCTACGGACGTGACGATTGAGCTGGATTCGCTCAACGTAGGGAAAACGAATATTGTCAAAAGCAAAAGGCTTTCCTTTAGGGGAAAAGCGTTGAACGTAGCGGTGGGGGTAGCCCGCCTTGGCGAAGAGGCATATACCACGGGCTTAATGTACAAAGAAAACGGGTTCGTTTTCGAAAATGTGCTGTACAAAGAAGGGGTAAAGTACTCCTTTGTTTGGAACAAGGGTCGCGTTCGGGAAAAGTATAAATTTATTGATAGCAAAGCTATGCTTACC
>JAFVTA010000044.1 GCA_017503525.1 Clostridia bacterium
GATAACGGAGGATAAGCCCGTACCCAAATACTCCTTTCGTTTCCTTAGGTCGGCTAATAAGGTGATATCTTTTACGCGCCCCTTCTTCCTTTCACCAAAACGGAATTTCTCTGTGCGGGGAAATCGTAAAAGCGTTGTCCTTTTTCAAACGCCTTTTTATACAGTTTTCTTTATTATATCCTATTTTTTTGCTTTTGTAAAGCAATTCAAGCAAAAAGTTTATCCCAACAAAACCTCTTTGTTCGTGCCGTAGAAAATATCCGCTTTGCTCGAAAGCTTTTTGCAAATTTCTTCAAAATTTTTCCCAAGTAATCAGCCCCGCGTCCATTTCGTAAGCATGCCCCCAAATATACAAAAGCTGAGGCTCGTCCGTTTCCAGCGCAAGGAATTTATCCACAATCTCTTCCAAGCAAGGCTCAACGTAATATACGGTAGGGTTAAAACGGAGCAAGTTTTCCTTTTGCAGTGCAAACGAATGGGTCGATTTTACCGTACGGGAATATTTTATCGGCGTGTTCTTTTCGATAAGCCCCGCCACGCGATCGTCGTTCGGTCCGTTGGGATACGCCATACCGACAATGGGATATCCGCACAGCGCTTCCAAAGCCTTTCTATCCTCTTCCACCTGCCGAACGACGGTTTCCTCGTCCAACTCGGTTAAGGTGGGATGGGTAAGCGAATGTACGGCAACCTCGTGTCCTTGATAGAGCGCCTTTACTTCGCTTGCCTTAACTTTCGTATGCGTAATCGTACGTCCGTTGCAGACAAACTCCGTATTCGGCAAGCCCAACAAGCCCGAATTGAGATTAAACGTCCCTTTCAATCCGTACTTGTTCAAAATCTCGATTAACCGAATATCCTGCGTAACGCCGTCGTCAAAGCTGAAAGTTACCGCTTTCTTTTTGTCCTGCCACATAATACGCTCCTTGGTTTACGGGGAAACGCGGTTGATATCGCGAGGGAACATCGTCGCTTCGCGGACGTTCTTCGCGCCAAGCAAGTGCATCGTCAAGCGTTCCAAGCCCAAGCCCAAACCGCCGTGGGGAGGCGCGCCGTACTTATGCAACATAAGATACGTTGCAAATTCTTCGGGGTTCATACCCAGTTTCACCATCTTTTCCACCTGCGCGTTGTACTCGTGCACGCGTTGACCGCCCGAAGTGATTTCCAAGCCCCTGAACAAAAGGTCGAAAGACAAGGTATATTCGGGGTCTTCGGGGTCGTCCATCGTATAGAAGGACGCTTTTTGGACGGGTAATGGGTAATGAAAATAAAGTCCGAATTAAACTGTTTCTTTGCGTACTTGCCCAAAAGCTGTTCTTCTTCGGGGTCAAAGTCCTTCATATCGCTAGGCTTGTATTTGAAAGTCTTCATCAAGATTTCCTTTGCTTCCATAAATTTCAGCACGGGAATTTCTTTGATTTCGGCAATTTCAATATGCAACAATTCGACTTCGTTTTTGTATTCCGTCTTCAAAAGCTGCATAATATATTTTAACACGCCCGCTTCCATATTCATAATGTCTTCGAACGAGTCGATAAAGCCCATTTCAAAGTCCATCGAAATATATTCGTTGAGATGGCGGCTGGTGTCGTGGTGTTCAGCGCGGAACACGGGCGCGATTTCAAAAACGCGTTCGTAAACCGCCACCATCGCTTGCTTGTAAAGCTGGGGAGA
>JAFVTA010000045.1 GCA_017503525.1 Clostridia bacterium
CAACAAATCTCCGTAACCGGTAAGCCCTTATATGTAGAGGGAATAACTATATCTAAATCCGATACTGTACCCAAGCCCACTACCCTATATTCCTCTTTCCCTGCAATTTTTTGGAAAGCAAGGCTTTCAGTCGGCGTTGTCACTTCTTCATTAGAGCTGTCCTCTATTGAAGAAGTATCTTCTATGGAAGAATTTTTCGTCATTTGGGAAAAACTACTTTGTATGCTACTATCCCCAGTATCATCGCACGCAGATATAACCGCCGTAGCAGTAAAGGTAAGCGTGAGGATAAGTAATAAAGCAAGCCATTTTTTCTTCATAACAACCTCCAAAAAAACTTTATGCCAATATTATATAAGAAGTTTTCTTCTTTGTCAAGTGTTTTTAGAAGTTTTCTTCTATAATAATAGCATGAGTATCGGGGCAAGGATTAAGGAATTGAGAATAGAACACGGCTTATCCCAAATGCAGTTTGCAAAAATAATAGGGGTTAGTCAAAAAGCTGTGGATTACTGGGAACGCGGAGTAAACGAGCCAAAATCCAGCTATATCATAGCCATGGTTAAGGCGTTTGAAATTTCTTACGACGAATTTTTTAACGAGGTAGAATAAAACCGAGTTATCGTGGTTGCGATAACTCGGTTTTTTGTTTGCTTTCAGCAAATTAACCGCTTTGCGGTTATGGGCGCAACCTTGCGGTTGCCTATTATGGGTCCGCTATCGTGGGCTTTGCCCACACCCAGCAGGGCTCGCGCTCTGCACGGCGCAAGGGAACGTTTCCCTTGACCCTCTAGAGCAACCCTACGGTTGCTTATTTCTTCGTTTCCCAGCGCGCTTTAATCGTTTTTGCCACCAACTTGGGCTGTCTGTCCTTCGTAAATACGCCCTTGCGATTGCCTCTAATGCGGGTGATACCAGGCTTGGTCTTGAAATCGGCAAAATTCCAAACGTGTTCGCCGATACACCCCTCGCTCTCGTCAAACGCCTTGAAGTTTTCAATCAAGTATTCTTCCTGGAATTCTTCGCTAAAACTTTCGCTGGGCAAACTATGCAAGCCCTCGATTGTATCCGCGCCAAATTCCGCAACGATAATAGGCTTGTTAAAATGCGTGTGCCATTTTTCAATTTCTTCCTTCATTTGACCGCGCACCAAATCCAATGCGCCGTGGTCGGTATACCAGCCGTAATAGCGGTTGATAGCAATCACGTCCACCAAATCCGCCACTTTAGGGCCGTCGTCAAACTTGGTAAATTCCACAATCGTGATAGGCAAATCACAAACGCTACGCGCAAAGGAAATAACGTCCTCGAAATACGTTCTTGCACCGTCTTCGTGGGTTGCCGCCTCGTTGGCTACGCTTAACATCACCACGGACGGGTGGTTTTTATCCCTTGCAATCAAGCGCGCAATCAAATCCTTATGCAATGCCTTGACGTCGTCGCTTAATTTTTCAGGCTCAAAGTTCAAACCGCCCCACCAGTGCATCCCCACGGCAGGCACTTCGTCTATCACCAAGATACCGTACTCGTCGGCAAGGGACATGATCTCTTCGCTGTACGGATAATGGCTTGTACGGATAGAGTTTGCGTTCATCCACTTTAAAAGCTCGAAATTGCGCACGTTGACGGCAGGGTTATTCCCCTTACCCAAAATAAAGAAGTCCTCGTGCATACCAAAACCTTTGAGATATACGGGCTTGTCGTTGAGATAAAAATGCTTACCGTCTACGGCAATCTTTCTAATACCGAATTTTTCCTCGTATTTATCGCACTCCGTTTCCACAACAAGCGTATACAAATACGGGCTTTCGGGGGACCATGTATGAGGATTAGGTACTTTGATAAGCCCTGCTCCCCCCTCGGCAACGATATTGTTTTCCTTATCCTTAATCTTGCAAACTACCTTTTCGCAATCGGTGTCCACCGCAACGGAAACAAGGGAATAATCCCCGTCTACCACCGTCTTAATCTGGATATCGCGGATATGCTTTTGAGGCACGCTGTACACCATAACGTCGCGGTGGATGCCTGCAAAATTATAAAAATCGTGGTTGTAAATTTGACGGCCGTCCACCACCTTCCCAGGGGGCAAGGTTTTAAAGGTCAAACGGTTGTCAATCACCACCGAAAGGCGGTTTTCTTCCTTTAAGTTTTCCAAGGGTAAATCGATAGGAAAATACCCGTTCACCCCACTGCCTATGTATGCGCCGTTGAGATACACGTCGCTCTTATGGCTGGTTGCGCCGATACGCAGTCTGTACTGCATACCCTCGCGGACGGGTACGGAAAATACCTTTTCGTACAGCACCTTGCCTACATGGTCTTTGATTTTGCGGTCGGTGACGATTTCATTAAAGCTGGCAGGCACCGCCATGCAACCGCCGTCTTTCGCCGGCTCCGCAGGACAATAATTTTCGTCCACGGTTTTGAAACTCCAAATCCCGTTTAAAGAGTACACGTCTCTGCATTGATTTGACTTTGGATATAACATAATTTCTCCCCTCCATTGGCTACTTTAATTATACCATTTTTCGTATATTTTTCAAGATAGTCAAGGAAAAAAAATACTTTACGATTTTCGCTTTTTTATTTCAACCTTTTTCAAGATTTTTGAACTATTCCGCCCTTTAGAATAGTTGCAAAATATCCACCAAAATGGCAAAGCCAAAAAGGAAGATAATCCCGATAAAGAGTATCATTGTCTCGACCTTGCGGTTGACGGGTTTTTTCCTAATCCATTCGATTAAGCAAAAAATCACCTTACTGCCGTCCAAGGCAGGCACGGGCAAAAGATTAAACACGGCAAGGTTCACCCCGATAAACGCCGCAATATTCAAAAAGGACATCAAACCGCTGGACGCAACTTCGGAAGTCACTTTTATCGTGGTAATCGGTCCGCCTATAGCATCCATACCCAGCTTACCCGTTAATAGTTCCCCAAGCGAACGGAGTACCGTTCCCCCGATTTTTACGGAGTAGGCAAACGAGTTCCCTATCGTTTGGAAAAAGCCCTCTTTATCCGTCACCGCGTACATGCTGTTCACACCCATGGCGTAAAGCAGGGTACCCGTGTCCGACATATTGACAAAATCCGCGTTTCTTTGCAAGGTTAAAACCACGTCCTGCTCCTCGCCATCGCGAAGCACCGTAATGTTTACGGTATCCCCCTGCTTTTTACCGTCTAAAACGTCCATATAGTCGGTAATCATATACATGCGTTTGCCGTCTATTTCCAAAATGGTATCGTTCACCTGTAAGGTTTGCACAATGCCTTCTTCAGGCATCAGCTCCGCAACCTTGTACACGGGTCTGCCAAAGCAAGCAAACATAAGCACAATTAAAAACAGGGCAAGGATATAGTTCATGCTTGCGCCGGCAATCAATACAATAATACGTTTCCAAGGCGGTTGGTCGTTGAAACGTTCGCCCTTGGGCTCGGGGTAGACTTCTTCGTTCCCCTCAGCCATGCCCCCGTCCTCTTCGCTTTTCATCTCGGCAAAGGGTTCCTCTTCTTTGGGGGTTTCTTCGATCTCATCCTCGCCGTCAAAAGCGCAATACCCGCCCAAAGGAATGGCGCGCAGCGCAAACAGCTCGCCCGTTTTTTTACTGCGCTTTTTGTAAAGCGCAGGGCCAAAGCCTACGGCAAATTCGTTGATTTTAAAGCCTAACAGCTTGCCTGCGATATAGTGCCCAAATTCGTGAATGGTCACCATAACCAGCAAAATTGCCACCGCCAGCAATACGCCACCGATACTTTTTAATATACCTGCAAAAGACAATAAATTTAGCATAGTACCTCTTAAACAAGCTCACGCGCAAGAGCGCGCGCACGCAAGTCAGTTGCCTTCAGCACCTCGTAGCTATCCGCTGTTCGGCGCTGGGTTTTGGATAAAACCGCTTCCATAGTTTTGGCAATCTCTTTAAAAGCTATCCGCCCATCTAAAAACGCACGCACAGCCACTTCGCCTGCGCCGTTGAGTGCGCAAGGGAAGTTATCCCCCTCCTCTAAAGCGGTAAGCGCCAAATCATAGCAAGGGAAACGCTTGCGCTCTAATGGTAAGAAACGAATACTACCCAGTTCCTCAAAATTTAAGGGGCGCAATCCGCAATCAAAACGTTCGGGATAGGTTAACGCAAGCTGTATGGGCAATTCCATGGTGGGATAGCTCATTTGCGCCATTACACACCCGTCATCAAATTCCACTAAGGAATGAATAATGCTTTCGGGTTGTACAATCGTATGGATTTTTTCCAAAGGGGCATCGTACAGCCACCTTGCCTCAATCACCTCAAAGCCCTTATTCAAAAGGGTTGCACTGTCAATGGTGATTTTTGCCCCCATTTGCCAAGTGGGATGCTTGAGGGCGGAAGCAGGGGTAACCTTTTCCAGCTGTTCGTCTGTATAGGAATAAAACGGTCCACCGCTTGCGGTGATAATCAACCGCCTAAAGGGTGCATTTTTGCGGAAATTGAGCGCCTGCCAAAGGGCGGAATGCTCGCTGTCCACAGGCATTAAATCAATACCTGCCCCCTTGACTTTGTTCATAACCAGCTCGCCGCCGCACACCAAGGTTTCCTTGTTGGCAAGGGCGATATCCTTTTTTAACTCCACGGCTTTAAGGCTGTATTTCAAACCCGAAAAGCCCGTCGTTGCGACAAAGGCAACCTCACCGTAGGCAATTGCCTCAAGCGCGGCTTCCTCGCCGTATCCAAATTTCACCCCTTGAGGGATTTGATCGGCCACCGCCCTGCCCATCTCCTCGTTAACAAGAGCGGCATATTTGGGCATAAATTCCTTCACCTGTTGTAAAAACAGCTCCGCCGAAGAATGGGCAACTATGCTTTGAATTTTAAATTTATCGGCATGCCTGCGCGCCACTGAGCACACCTGTTGCCCGATAGAGCCCGTCGAACCGATTAACGAAATTGTTTTCATAAGCCTTCCCCTCGTTAAACAAGCACGCAAATAAGTACATACGCAAGGTATGCCACAATCGTGGAGAACATGGCGCTGTCCAGTCTATCCAACGCGCCGCCGTGGCCGGGCATGATATTGCCCATGTCCTTTATCCCCAGCTTGCGCTTGATACAGCTTTCCACCAAATCCCCGAACGCCGTGACGACCGCGCCTACCAAACCGATCGTAAGATATACGGGCAGCCAAAGCCACATTTGCTCGAAAGAACCTGCAACCGCGTTATAAATGAAATACAACGCGCCGGCGCCGAGCACGCCGCCGACCAAACCGCCGATTCCGCCGATAACCGTCTTATTCGGGCTAATCACAGGGGTCATTTTCTTAGGGAAATATTTTCTTAAAAACTTACCGAATACATACGCAATCGAATCCGCGCAAGGGGATACTACGAAGATAAAGAGTATCAAAATACGCGAATCGAACCCAAACTTTTCCAAGCCCGAGGGTGCGGATGCATGGTTGGTTAAAACCATGAGCGCTAAAAACAAGGTGGGATATACCGCCGAAAGCAGGGAAATCCCCAAGCTTTCCAGCGAGGTTTCTTCGTGGCGAAGGACAAGCAGGGATAAGAGCAGCGCCGCCAGCGCAAATACGCTCACCCCGATCGCCGTCCAGCCCGCACGAAGGAAAAATTCCGCCAACGCGCACGCAGGCAGGGTACAAATCGCAAAGACGTATACGATACCGCGCTCCGCTTTCGTCGTCTTTTCCTTGGTCGCGCGCAAGATTTCAAAAGTCCCCAAAAGGGTAAACACGTAAATCAAAGCGTCGAAATAGAAATCCCCGTACGGCAGGAATATTTTTAAACAAAAAAAGAGCGCGAGCAAAGCGATATAGCAAGAGCCCGAAAGCAATCTAATTTTCATAAGAACTCCTTAAACTAACGAGAAGAGAACCCGTCAGGTTAAAACAAGGGGCGCACGCGCGTGAACGCATACCTGCCCCCTTGCTTTTGTGATTATAATTGTTCGTCTGTCTTCCCAAATCTTCTCGTGCGCTTGGAGAAAGCCATAATCGCTTTGTCCAAGTCCTTATCCGAAAATTCAGGGAACATTTTATCGGAAAAATACAGTTCCGCATACGCCGCTTGATACAAAAGGAAGTTGGAAAGACGAACCTCTTTACCCGTACGGATAATGAGGTCGGGATCGGGTACTTCGCCGGTGTAAAGGAGCTTAGAAAAGCTCTCTTCCGTCACTTTTTCTCCCTTTTCCACCGCCTTGTTTACGGCGTTCACAATTTCGTCGCGCGCACCGTAGCAAACGGCAACGTTAATTCCCTTGCCCTCATACTTAGCGGTTTGTTCTTCGCTGTCCTTTAAGATTTTTTGCAAATCTTCGGGCAAAAGGGAGATATCGCCGATGGCACGAAGACGAACTCCGCGCGCGCATACCCTACCCATGTATTCGCTGAAATGGTTTCTAAAGAGGTTGAACAGCGCATCCAGCTCCTCTTGGGGGCGCTTTAAATTTTCCGTGGAGAGGGCGTATACCGTGATATACTTCACCCCCAGCTCAAAGGCGCGTTCCATAAGCCCTATCATGCGCTCCATGCCGTATTTATGCCCAACGGAACGAGGCAATAGACGCTTTTTCGCCCAACGCCCGTTGCCGTCCATGATAATGGCGATATGTTCGGGGATTTTAACCCCCTCCATTAGTTTATTCCTCTTCATGGTTTAGATAGACATCAATTCCTTTTCTTTTGCGGAGATAATCGCTTCTAATTTGCTCATGTAGGAAGAAACCGTCTTTTCAACGTCCGCTTCGCAGCCCGCAGCCTCGTCTTCGGAAATTTCCTTTGCGGTTTTCATTTTCTTGATAATATCCATTGCCTCACGGCGGTGATTACGCATTGCAACCTTGGATTCTTCACCCATTTTCTTGGCTTGCTTTACAAGCTCTCTTCTGCGTTCTTCGGTCATATCGGGGAATACCAAACGGATTACGTTGCCGTCGTTGGAAGGGGTAAGCCCGATATTCGATTGCAAAATCGCCTTTTCAACCGCTTTTAAAAGGGATTTGTCCCAAAGGCTGATTTGCAAGCACTTTGCGTCCAACGCGGATACGTTGCCAAGTTCGATTAACTTGCTCATGCCGCCGTACGCCTCTACTTCCAAACGATCCAAAATACGGGGATTTGCTCTGCCCGTACGGATTGCGCCGTAATCTCTGTCCAATGCGTTTAAGGTGTTCTCCGCTTTTTCTTCCAGCTCGAACATCATTTCTTCAATTTTTTCGTTTTCAATCATGGTATTTTCTCCTTCAAATTATACTTCAATGATAGTGCCAAGAGGCTCGCCGCAAACAGCGCGAACGATAGAGTTCTCCTCGTTCAAGCCAAACGCCAAGGTGGGAACGTTGTTCTCCATACACATGGTCGCCGCCGTGAAGTCGATTACCTTCAAATCGCGGTTGATAATGTCCGCGTATTTGAGCACCTCGTACTTCTTCGCGTTGGGGTTGGTTTTGGGGTCGGAATCGTAAATGCCGTCCACGTTCTTTGCCATAAGCAGGATATCCGCGTCGATTTCACACGCGCGGAGCGCCGCCGCCGTATCCGTGGAACAGTAAGGGTGACCCGTTCCGCAGGCAAAGATAACCACTCTGCCCATTTCAAAATGCCGAAGCGCCTTTCTCAAAATCAAAGGCTCCGCCAAGGAAATCATATTCAAAGCCGTCTGCACACGAACGGGAACGCCGTGCTGTTCAATCGCGTCCATCATGGCAAGCGAGTTCATAACGGTTGCCAGCATGCCCATTTGATCGGCAGTCGTTCTATCCATTTTCGTGCCTTGGCGGCCGCGCCAGAAGTTCCCTCCGCCGATAACCAAACCGATTTCTACGCCCATTTTGTGCAAAGTCACGATTTGTTCGACAACGGGAGCAATAACCTCGTGGTTAAGCCCGAATTTTTGGTCCCCTGCGAGCGCTTCGCCCGAAAGTTTCAATAACACTCTTTTGTATTTAGGCTGCATAAAAATCTCCTTGCTATTTGGATTGCTTTTGCCCACAATCCTACATTTTAACCATTATAACATATTTTTCAAAAGAAAGCTATACTTATTTACAAAAAAAACGGCGAAAAAATAAAAAAAATTCCACCTTTAGGTGGAAGGCATTATTAAAAAAGTCGAAAACGAAGCAAGATGCAAGCAGTTCAAGGCGCAGGAGCACCCCCGACGGGAATGTACTGTGCGTACATGAGCGAGGGAGCGCGGACTGCAACGCTGAAATGCGCCGCATATTCTTCGTTTTTTACCAGTCTTGGTTTTTTAAGGACTTATCCTTCACGTCATCGTAGTACGCGAAATACTTTTCTTTAAAGGCTTGAGGGGTTAAGGGCAACGCCTCGCCGTTGGCGCGAAGTTCATCCAAAAGCTCTTGCAGTTCTTCGGGCGTAAAATCTCCCAGCTCCGTTTCTTCTCCATAGCTTTGTAAAAGTTTAAGCAAATCAAGTTCCGACATTATAATTCCGCCTTTATATATTCGCCTTTAAAGGGCACCGTCACGTGCGTAAAGCCAATTTCTTTCAATACCTGCACCGCGCGTTCTCTGCCCTCCGCAATCCTTTGGGTGTTGTGCGCATCTGAGCCTAAAGACACCATTCTGCCCCCAAGCGCAAAGTAGCGTTTTAAAATATCCTCGTTAGGCAGAGTGGCTTGTTTTAATCCCTTCACCGCCGTGTTTACTTCCAAAATTTTACCCTTTTGGATAATCGCGGTCAAGATATCGTCTATATCGTTTTCAAAGCCTGCAAAACTCTTGTCCTCGAAGGGCACGTAGCGCGCGATATATCCCAAATGCCCCACGACATCGTAGGGATAGGATACATCCAAGCTCTTTCTCACCAAAGCAAGATACGCCCCGTACACCGTCCTTTTATCCTCCTCAAAGGTTTGAAAGGCAAAGTCCATTCCAGCGACACCATGTACGCTGTTAATCACGAAGTCAGGATGGTACTTTTCGCAAATCAACTCGTACCTGCCCCGTATCTTTGCATCTTCGGTGTAGCCGATTTCCGCGCCGACGGCAACATTCATTACGCCCTCGTAATCCTCTTGCAAATGGCGAAGCGCGTGGAAATACTCCTCTTCGTTTAAGCTCAAGTACCCAAGCACCTCTTCTTTCGGCATGCGCAAAATGTCGCAATCGAACTCGAAATGATCGCTAATACCGTAAAAGGCAAGTCCCTTTTTCTGCGCCATAGCAAGCATATCTTCCGCGCGGTTCTCCGCATCGGGAGAAAAGCTCGTGTGGGTGTGCATATCCGTTAAAAATTTCATGATTTCCTATCGCTCCTACTTGTATTATAGCATATTCAAACGCTTTTCGCAAGCGGTGCAAGGGGGCGCAACGCGCTCTTTTCCATTTTTCTCCTATTGACAGGGATAAAAAATGCAAGTACAATGGGAGCATGTACTTTGCTCCGCACCTGCTTTTCAGCAAACACCCCCTTTATATGCATCTCTTCTCGCGGAGCAAAGTGCAAATTTAAAGTGAAAGAGGATAAATTATGAAAAAAGTAAAATTATTAACGGCATTCGTGCTCTCTATTACCCTGCTTGCAGGCGCGGCAGCATGTAAGAACGGCGAAAATGAGGAAGTCGTCCTTCCCCCTTCTTCGTCCGTTGAGGAAAACTTGCCCCCAAGCGATAGCTTGGACGAGCCTACTCCCCCTGCGGTAGAAACACCGCCCCCGACAGTCGCTCCGCCTGTGAGTACTCCCCCCGTGCAAACAAAAGCCGAGTACATAAAAAGTACGGCGAACTCCGTGAATATCCGTTCGGGCGCAGGCACGGGTTTTGCGGTGCTCGGCAGTGCAGAGAAAGGCACCATGTATGCGATTATCGGTCAAACAGGCAATTGGTACAAGACCTATTACAGAAACCAAGTCGCTTATATTTCCACCTCGTACGCGTCCGTTTTGAGCCTCGAAAAAACGCAAAATGAAAAGGTCGAGGACGTCATTTCCGAGGGGTATAAGCTTATCGGCGTACCCTACGTGTACGGCGCGGTGCGCTTGCACGACGGCAAGGGCAAGCTCCTTTCGGGGTTCACGGCGCAAAAGTTCGACTGCTCTTCGCTTATGCAGTATATCTTTTACATGGGCGCAGGGACCCTACTCGACGTGACCACCCGTACGCAGATTAAGCAAGGCAAAGCGGTCAAATCGGGCGATTTACAGCGCGGAGATTTAATGTTCTTCACCAACGAACAACGGCAATATAAAACGGGTATCGAACGCGTAGGACACGTGGCGTTGTATCTTGGGGATAACTATATTTTGCACACGGCGTCCGACTACGCCCGTATCGAACAAATCAGCGCCCAGCGCTGGAAATTCTTTATTGAGGCGAGAAGATTTTTATGAGAAAATCCCCTCGGGCATGGTGTCCGAGGGGGTTCATTTACTTGTTTTCCATAACGGCGGTCGGGGTTAGGAAATAGACCGCTTTCGCGCCTGCATTTTTGAGGAGCTTGGCGCACTCTCCGCCCGTTGCGCCCGTCGTTAAAATGTCGTCTATAAGCAGCACCGCCCTATCACGGCAAAGCTTGCGCTTGTGGACATGGTACGCCCCAGAGGCGTTTTCCATACGCTGTATTGCGCTCATGTGCTTTTGCTGTCCTGTTTCACGCGTCTTTTGCAAGACTTCCAAATCTAGCTCCGCGCGGATACCATGCCTATCTAGTGTAGCGCAAATCGCCTCGGCAAGCTCGGCGGCTTGGTTGTAGCCCCTTCCCTGCGTACGTTTTTCCGTCAAGGGCACGGGGATTACCAAAAAGGGCTGTTCGCTTTCTTGAACGGAGTGGCATTTCAAAAAATATTCCGCAGTTTGCTCGCCCAAGTACAAGCCAAGGTGGGGCTGACCGTTTTTTAAGCGGTTGACAAGCCCTGCCGCCTTGCCTTTATATACGAACGGGGAAAACCCTTGCGTGAACGCAGGCATATGCGCTTTGCAGGTCAAACACACGCCCGCGGAACGGGTTTGCCGTCCGCACTTAGGGCAAGTGCTTTGCTCATTCCTGGGCATACTGCTCTCGCACGCCTCGCAAAGCCGATGCTCGGCATAATCGAACACCTCTTTTCCGCAAAAATCGCAGGTGTAGCCGTGCTCGGCAAAATACCGCCGTATCTTTTGTCTTAAGAGGGTAAACAGCTTCACTCCGCTTCCCCTTCCGCATCCTTTTTACGCTGGTAGCGCACCAGCATGTACGCGCCGAACGCGCCTACGGCGAATAATACTACCCCCAAAAGGATATCGAGCAAAGGATTGCCCGCCCCCATCCAGCCAAGGTACACGGTCATGATATCACCGTTGCAGAACATGGACAAAATCGAACCTAAGGACAAGCCGACGATTAAGAAATACGCCGTTTGGCGCGCTTTGGCAAAGACGAAGGTTAAGAGTTTGGAGAACGCCAAAAGCCCTGCTAAAAAGCCTATCCCCAAACCGCCGTACACAAGAAGTACGGCAGGGTTATTTTGCCAGTAGGTCATACTCACGCTTTCCATAAGCCCGTGATACCAGCCCACCGTCATAAGAAAGGCGCTTGCGCTAAGCCCGGGCACGATTTGCGTCATGCCGACCACGAACCCGATTACAAGCGCAAGGCATACCTGCCCTATGCGAACATTCGCAAAACGGTCGGCAACCGCACCGCTTTCGCCTGCGGAGAACCAAGCGGATATGCAACCGATCGCTACGGGAATAAGCACGCCGAGCGCAAACAGCACGAGGCGTTTTTTGTTAGGGTTTGCGCCCTTAAGTTCGTCCTTTACGGCAGGGAACGCACCGCTCATTAAGCCTGCGAAGAGGCAGACCACCGCAAACATGTTTACTTCCAACAGCTTTTTCACCCCGATAAGACCGAGCAAAAATCCCACGCCCAGTCCTAAAACGATCGGGAGCAGGAATAAAAAGCATTGTTTAAACTTTTTAAAAATATTGCCTACGGCGTAAAGGAACTGATCGTAAAGCTTAAAAATAATCGCCACCGTCGATCCGCTGATCCCAGGCACGATCACCGCAAGCCCGATAAAAAAGCCGAGTAATCCGCTTTTACACCAAGTTTTCTTGTTATATTTGAGTAAGGCAATTTCAAGATTTTCCATATCTCTCTCCTGTTTTGACAATCAACACGATAACCAGCACCGCAAATATACAGCCCGCCGCGCCGCCCATACAGTCCACGGCGATATCTGCCAGCTCCGCGCCTCTGCCTTGGGTAAACGTTTGCAAAAATTCATCCAAACAAGCGGTGATACAAGTGCCGATCCACGCGATAAATCCATGCCGTTTTTTGAGGGTGTAGCTATAAAAGCACCATACCATGACCGCGCCGAGCGCGCAAAACTCCAAAAAATGCGCTATTGTCCGTACGAGTGCGTGCAAGGTATCGTAATCCTCTCCCGTCGCCGTGGCGACAAAAGAATTCGGCGCGATTTGTTTGGCTATTTTTTGCACCAGCTCCACCATTCCGCCGCTTTGCGCGGAGGATTGCTCTCCCGTGCGCAGGGAGTTGGAAAAGATAAACCCCAGCAAGGCGATAAGGAGCGCCGTGAGAATAACGCGCCAAAACACGCTTGGTTGTCCTTTGCATTTCGTCATACTATCATTATAAACGAAAAGCCCATGTCGGTCAATATTTTCACGGCGGTTTTTTGGGTTTTTGAAAAGATTTTTTCCCCTTTTTTCGTGAAAAAAACCGCTTTTTCGTGCGTATTTGCGCCTTTTGAGCCGATATAATGAAGGTATCAAGGAGAATGCTATGAATTATTTAAAGAAAATGTGTATTTTACGGCAAATCCGCCAAGGCTTTTCGGGGGACGGTAAAACGCTGTCGGGACTTATCAAAATCGAGCAGTACGGCAAGAACCTCGCCGTGGAAGTGTCCGTGATTAACTTTGCTCCCCTCGTTTCAGGGGAGTACTATTGTCTGCTTTCGGACGGCAAGGGCAGGACGGAAATGCTATCGCTTCGGGGCAAAAGCCTGTTTAATATTCTATCCGATTTGGATCTTTCCGAGGGGTTTTGCGGTATCGTTTGCTATGTAAAAAACGAGGTCGTGCCCATTGCCTACGGTATTAACGGCAACCGCGCTTACGACTGGCGGACGATATTAAACAAAGCCCTGCCCCCTGTGTTCCCGAATTCCAAGCGCCAAACGGCGACGGCAGAAATCGCGGCTTTGACGGCGGAAGCGGAAGAAAAGCTCCCCACGCCCCCTGCCCCCGACCCCGAGCCGGATATTCTACTCCCC
>JAFVTA010000046.1 GCA_017503525.1 Clostridia bacterium
CTACACGCTCTAACCCTGCAATCGTCGAGGTGAAGTAGGGGCTGAGCTCTACCTTGCAATTGCCTTCCGCAAGACGGGTGTAATGGCTCGCCGCGAGCGAACGCTTCATACCGTCCACTTGGTTTTCCAAATCGGTTAAATCCAACAATCTATCCGTTTGCACGTTATCAAAGGCTTCCGTTGCGACTTCGAACATTTCCATAACCTTGCCTTGCATTTCGTTTAAGTCCGCCTTTGCGGAATCGGAGAAGCGCAAATCCTTGCCCTGCATTTCCGCCGCAATCTCATGGAAGTTTTCCGCGTGGTCGCCGATACGCTCCAAGTCGTTCAAAACGTGGAAATAAGTACCGATTGTCTTTTCATCTTTCGCGTCCACGAGCGCGGAAAGCTTAATCAAATATTTCGTAAGCGCGTGGTTAGTAAAGTTGATAATCTTTTCTCTGCCCTTGATTTCCGCCGCCAAATCACTCGCGCCGTCCTTCATAGCCTCAAAGGATTTTGCAAGGTTTTCTTTGGCAAGCGATGCCATGTATTCCACCTCTTTCTTTACCTGCATAAGCGCAACGGGAGGGGTTTTAAGCAAGCGTTCGTCCACAAATCTAAGCTGCATACCGCCGCTCTTTTCGGGCTGGTCCTTGATAACGATCGTAGAAAGCTTAACGACTTGTTTCAAGAAGGGAATTAAGATAAGCGTATTCAACACGTTGAAAATGACGTGGAACCAAGCCAACTGCATTTGGGGATTTCCAGGCAAGCAGGTTTGTAAAAGCTCTACCACGGAGTCTTTGAAGGGCCAAACAAACGCCATGAACACGAGCGCGCCAAATGTCTTTACCGAGAAGTGCATAAACGCAGTACGCTTTGCGTTGACGGAAGCACCAAGACACGCAAGCAAGGCGGTTGCACAAGTACCGATATTCGACCCCAAAACGAGAAATAATGCATCCTCTAAACGAAGCGTACCCGTACCTACCATGGTGATAAAGATACCCGTCGCCGCCGAGGAGCTTTGAATTACCGCCGTGAAAACCGCGCCGCAAAGGATAAGCAATACGGGGAAATTGATTTTTTGGAATAAGTCAACGAAAAACGCATTGACTTCCTTGGAATTTTTTAAAGAAGAGCCCATAAGCTCCAACCCTACGAAAATCAACCCGAATCCACACAAGATACCGCCGAGCTGCTTTACCCTTTCGGACTTAACGAAGGTCATCATAACCCCGACGAAAGCAAGCAACATGACGAAATCGGAAATCGGCAAGGATTGTAAAGATACCAAAATACCCGTGACCGTCGTACCGATATTCGCACCCATGATAATCGCGCACGCCTGTGTCAAAGTCATAATGCCTGCATTTACGAAACCGATGACCATGACGGAAGTTGCAGACGAGCTTTGAATAATCGCCGTCACCGCCGCGCCGACACCCACGCCCGCGAAACGGTTGCTGCTAATTTTTCCAAGCAATTTTTTCAATCCGCCGCCCGCGCTTTGTTCCAGCCCGGAGCTTAACATGTTCATGCCGGCGATAAACACACCTACGCCTGCCAACAATAATAGGATTGCTTCTAACATACTTTCTCCTTTTGTAGCATTTAAAAATCTCTCACTATTTGCATTATACCAAAACTTACAAAAAAAGGCAAGCGAATGAACGAAAATTTTTTAGCCCCCTTTTTTCCTGCTTTTCCCCTTAATCCGTTGACAGTTTTTCTTAAATTCTCTATAATAATATAGTTATGAAAAAGCTTTTATCCTACTTCTCCCCTTTCGAGTGGGCGCTTTGGGGGTGTTCTTCCGCCGTCATTATCCTCTCGTATATCTTGGGGCAAGAATTTTATATTTTAACGCTCATCGCATCCCTGGTAGGGGTGTCTTCGTTAATTTTTATCGCAAAGGGCAACGTTGTCGGGCAATTTTTAATCATTATTTTTAGCGTTTTATACGGTATCGTTTCCTTAAAATTCCGCTACTACGGAGAAATGATTACTTACGTCTTTATGAGCCTGCCCAGCGCCGTAGTCGCCTGCATTGCTTGGTTGAAAAACCCTTCCGATAAAGGCAAAACAGAAGTAAAAATTGCAAAAATGACCAAACGCAAGCTCTTGCTGTTATCCCTTGCAAGCATTGCCGTCACCGTCGTTTTTTACTTTATTTTGGAGTATTTTGATACGCCCAACCTGTTTTTAAGCACGCTGTCGGTTTCCACCAGCTTTTTTGCGGCGTCCCTTTTGATTTTTCGCAGTCCTTACTATGCGCTCGCTTACGGCGCAAACGATATCGTACTAATCGGGCTTTGGGTGTTTGCCTCTTTTGAAAGTCTTTCCTACCTGCCCATGGTATTTTGCTTTTTGACCTTTCTTGTCAACGATGGCTACGGGTTCCTCTCTTGGAAAAAGAGAGAAAAAAGGCAAAACAGCCCTTCAAACAATTGACAATAACCTAGTAAATAGGTTATAATACATGCAACGGCAAGGGTGCCACTAGCGAAAAGCGCGGTTGCCTTTGCCTTTTTTCGTTTACGTTTGCTTAAACAAAGGAGAAAAATATGAAACTCGTGTCCGATTACTTTGGGTGTATGGTCTTTGACGATAAGGTCATGAAGGCTACTCTGTCCGAGGATATTTACAGCTCGCTTAAACGCACGATTAAGGACGGCAAAAGCTTGAATTTATCCGTCGCGAACGCGGTTGCCTCGGCTATGAAAGACTGGGCGATTTCCCACGGCGCTACCCATTATACCCACTGGTTCCAACCCATGACGGGCATTACCGCAGAAAAACACGACAGCTTTATTTCCCCCGATAAGGACGGGAAAGTCATTATGGAGTTTTCGGGCAAAGAACTCGTCAAGGGCGAAACGGACGCCTCCTCTTTCCCTTCGGGCGGACTTCGCGCTACCTTCGAGGCGAGAGGCTACACCGCTTGGGACGCTACCTCGTACGCGTTCATTAAGGACAAGGTGCTTTGTATCCCTACGGCGTTCTGCTCTTAC
>JAFVTA010000047.1 GCA_017503525.1 Clostridia bacterium
AATATTCACTTCGGCTGCATCAAGCCCCCGAAGAACGTCAACGTTATCATGATTGCGCCCAAAGGCCCTGGTCATACGGTACGCAGCGAATACTTGGTAGGCAAGGGCGTTCCCTGCCTTATCGCGGTAGAACAGGACGCAACGGGCGACGCGCTTGAAATCGGTCTTGCTTATGCTGCAGGTATCGGCGGCGCAAGAGCAGGCGTTTTGGAAACCAACTTCCGTACCGAAACGGAAACCGACCTCTTCGGCGAACAGGCAGTCCTTTGCGGCGGCGTTTGCGCGCTTATGCAGGCTGGTTTTGAAACGCTTGTAGAAGCTGGCTACGACCCCAGAAACGCTTACTTTGAATGTATCCACGAAATGAAGCTTATCGTTGACCTTATTTACCAGAGCGGCTTCGAGGGCATGAGATATTCCATTTCCAACACCGCAGAATACGGCGACTATATCACCGGACCCAAGATTATCACCGAAGAAACCAAGAAGGCAATGAAGAAGGTTCTCAAGGATATCCAAGACGGTACTTTCGCAAAGGAATTCTTGCTCGATATGTCCGACGCAGGTTCTCAAGTACACTTCAACGCTATGAGAAAGATTGCAGCAGAACACCCTGCAGAAGTAGTCGGTAAGGATATCCGTAAGCTTTATAGCTGGGCAGACGAAGAAAAATTCATTAACAACTAAAGCGTGTATATGCGTCGCATTTCATCGTTGCAGTGCGCGCCCCCTTGCTCGTGTACGTCTATGTACACTCCCGTCGGGGGTGCTCCTGCGTCTTGAACTGCTCGCATCTACCCACTTTAAGATACGTACTGTATCTATAAACGGAGCAACACAATGATTAAAGACACCATAGTAGACGGATTTCAAAACGCGCCGCATAGATCGCTCTATCACGCGCTTGGTATGACGGACGAGGAACAATCCCGTCCTCTTATCGGGGTAGTTTGCTCGTACAACGAAATCGTTCCCGGGCATATCAACCTCGATAAAATCGCGGACGCGGTCAAACTCGGCGTAGCCATGGCAGGCGGTACGCCTATCATGTTCCCTGCAATTACCGTTTGTGACGGTATCGCCATGGGGCATACGGGTATGAAGTACTCCCTCGTCACGCGCGATTTGATCGCCGACTCCACCGAGGCAATGGTACGCGCGCACGGCTTTGACGGGCTCGTCATGATCCCCAACTGCGACAAGAACGTACCCGGACTTTTAATGGCGGCGGCACGCCTTAATATCCCCACCGTATTCGTTAGCGGCGGACCTATGCTCGCAGGCAGAGTGAACGGTAAAAAGCGTTCGCTTTCCAGCATGTTCGAGGCGGTAGGTGCGTACACGGCAGGCAAAATCAACGAGCGGCAGCTTTGCGAATTTGAAAAGAAGGTATGTCCTACCTGCGGTTCCTGTTCGGGTATGTACACGGCAAACTCTATGAACTGCTTGACCGAGGTACTCGGCATGGGCTTAAAGGGCAACGGTACGATTCCTGCGGTATATTCCGCGCGTATCGAGCTTGCAAAGCATGCAGGTATGCAAGTTATGGAGCTTGTGAAAAAGAATATCCGTCCTCGCGATATCATGACGGCAGGCGCGCTTAAAAACGCGATCACCGCGGACATGGCGCTGGGCTGTTCTACGAACAGTATGCTCCACTTGCCTGCAATCGCCAACGAGCTTGGCTTGCCCTTCGATTTGGAAGAAGTCAATACGATTAGCGAACACACCCCGAATTTATGCCACCTCGCGCCTGCAGGTCCCACCTACATGGAGGACTTGAACGAGGCAGGCGGCGTTCACGCCGTTATGAAAGAGCTGGAAAATTTAGGGCTGTTGGATACTTCCGTTATGACCTGCACGGGTAAGACCTTAAAGGAAAACCTGCAAGGCATTGAAAACCTCGACGACGAGGTGATTAGAAAACCCGAAAACGCGTTCGGTAAAACGGGCGGTATCGCGGTGCTCAAGGGCAACCTTGCACCCGACGGCTGCGTGGTAAAGCGTGCGGCGGTAGCCCCCGAAATGCTCTTACACGAAGGCCCTGCCAAGGTGTTTGAGAGCGAAGAGGAATGTATCGCGGCAATCTACGGCGGCAAAATCGTCAAAGGGGACGTGGTGGTTATTCGCTATGAAGGCCCTGCAGGCGGCCCCGGTATGCGTGAAATGCTCTCGCCCACGTCCGCAATCGCAGGCATGGGCTTGGATAAGGACGTCGCGCTTATCACGGACGGACGGTTCTCGGGCGCAACCAGAGGCGCGTCGATAGGACACGTTTCCCCCGAAGCGGTATCGGGCGGCGTAATCGCCTACGTCAAAGACGGCGATATCATTTCCATTGATATCCCCAACTATTCCATTAAACTTAACGTCTCCGACGAAGAGCTTGCGAAGCGCAAAGCGGAAATGCCCATCAAGAAAAAAGAAGTTTCGGGGTATTTGAAGCGCTATGCGGCGCAGGTAAGTTCTGCCGACAAAGGCGCTATTATCAATAAGTAAGAAAAGCGTGTATATGCGTCGTATTTCATCGTCGCGGTGCGTGCCCATTTGGTCGTGTACGCATTAGTACACTCCCTGCATGGGTACTCCCGCTCCTTGAACTACTCGCAGCTACCCACTTTAAGTGGCGACTGTATCGATTTACAGGTGCGTACTTAATCTATAAAAGAGGAAAACTATCATGTCAATGACAATGACGCAAAAAATCCTTGCGGCGCACGCAGGATTAGACAAGGTAGAGGCAGGTCAGCTCGTTTTGGTCGATTTAGACCGCGTGCTTGGCAACGATATCACCTCTCCAGTCGCCATTCGCGAATTTGAAAATATCGGAGGGGCCAAGGTCTACGACAAAGACAAGGTGACCATGGTCATGGACCATTTCGCGCCCAACAAGGACATCAAAGCGGCTACGCAATGTAAAATGTGCCGCGACTTTTGCGATAAGCACGAGGTCACCCATTTCTATGACGTAGGTCAAATGGGTATCGAGCACGCACTTCTGCCCGAAAAGGGCTTGGTCGTGCCGGGCGACGTCGTAATCGGCGCGGATTCCCATACCTGCACCTATGGCGCGCTCGGCGCGTTCTCTACGGGCGTTGGCTCGACGGATATGGCGTGCGGTATGGCTACGGGCAAGGCATGGTTCAAAGTGCCGTCCGCAATCAAATTCGTGCTCAAAGGCAAGCTTAATAAATACGTGTCGGGCAAAGACGTCATTTTGCATATTATCGGCAAAATCGGCGTGGACGGCGCGCTGTATAAATCCATGGAATTTACGGGCGAGGGCGTGAAAGCCTTGACCATTTTCGATAGACTTACCATTTCCAACATGGCAATCGAGGCAGGCGCAAAGAACGGTATTTTCGAGGTGGACGAGGAAACCGTTCGCTATGTCAAAGAGCGTTCTAACCGTGATTTCCCCATTTACAAAGCGGACGAGGATGCAATTTACGATGCGACCTATGAAATTGACTTATCCACAATCAAATCGACGGTAGCCTTTCCTCATTTGCCCGAAAACACCAAAACCTTTGACGAAATCGGCGAAATCAAGATTGACCAAGTGGTTATCGGCTCGTGTACCAACGGGCAGTATAAGGATCTTGCCGAGGCGGCGGAAATTTTCAAGGGCAGAAAGGTAGCAAAGCGCGTTCGTGCGATTATCATTCCTGCAACGCAGGATATCTATATGAAAGCCATGGAAAACGGGCTTTTGAAAATCTTTATCGAGGCAGGCTGTATCGTATCTACGCCCACCTGCGGACCTTGTCTTGGCGGATACATGGGTATCCTTGCGGCAGGCGAAAGAGCGGTTGCTACCACGAATAGAAACTTCGTCGGGCGCATGGGTCACGTAGACAGCGAAGTGTACTTGGCAAGCCCCACGGTGGCGGCGGCAAGTGCAATTACGGGGTACATTTCCGATCCCTTGGAGGTAATGGCATGACTTTCAACGGCAAAGCAATTAAATACGGGGATAACGTAGACACGGACGTTATCATTCCTGCAAGATATCTCAACACCATTGATAAAAAAGAATTGGCTTCCCACTGTATGGAAGATATCGACAAAGAATTTGTAAACAAGGTGCGAGAAGGCGACGTAATGGTGGCAGGCTACAACTTCGGTTGCGGTTCGTCCAGAGAGCACGCGCCTATCGCTATTAAAGCAAGCGGTATTTCCCTTGTTATCGCAAGAAGTTTTGCGCGTATCTTCTATCGCAACTCGATCAACATCGGTTTGGCGATTTTGGAGTGCGACGAGGCGGTAGACGGCATTTCCGAAGGGGATCAAGTAGAGGCGGATTTGGATAACGGCGTTATCTACAACCGCACCACGGGCAAGAGTTTCAAAACCCAGCCTTTCCCCCCGTTTATTCAAAAAATTATCACCAACGGCGGTTTGGTTGCATCCATTCAAAAGGGCGACGTAAAATAAACTGCCGTACCATGTACGAGGCGAATATGAAAAATTATAAAATCGGCTTATTAAAAGGGGACGGCATCGGCCCTGAAATTGTAGACAGCGCAGTGCGCATGTTGGAGGCTGTGGGGGAAAAGTTTAACCTTTCCTTTACCTTTACCCCCTATCTTATCGGCGGATCGGCAATCGACGCTTGCGGTAAACCCTTACCTGAAGAAACGGTAGAGGGCTGTTTAAATTCGGACAGTGTTTTGCTTGGCGCAGTAGGCGGTCCCAAGTGGGATACTCTGCCCGGGAATTTGCGCCCCGAAAAAGCCCTCCTTGGGATTCGCGCGGCAATGGGCTTGTTTACAAATTTGCGCCCTGCGAAATTATACCCTGCGCTCAAAGGGGAATGCCCCTTACGTGAAGATATCGTGGCAAACGGTTTTGATATTATGATTGTCCGTGAGCTTACGGGCGGTATTTACTTTGGCGATAGAGGATATCGTGAAGGTAAGTATGGCGAAGAGGCATTTGATACCGAAAGCTACAGCCGTATGGAAATTGAACGTATTGTGCGTGTGGCTTTTGAAACGGCAAGAAAACGCCGTAAAAAGCTTACGAGTATTGATAAGGCAAACGTTTTGGAAACTTCTCGCCTTTGGAGAAAGATTGTACACGAGCTTGCAAGCGAATACCCCGACGTCGAGGTGAGCGATATGCTTGTAGACAATGCGGCAATGCAGCTTGTGCGCAACCCTTCGCAGTTTGACGTAATCGTCACCAGCAATATGTTTGGGGATATTCTCTCTGACGAGGCGTCCCAAATCACGGGTTCTATCGGTATGCTCCCTTCCGCATCCTTGAACGAGGGGAAGAGGGGCTTGTATGAACCTATCCACGGTTCTGCACCCGATATCGCAGGACAAAACAAGGCAAATCCTATTGCGACGATTTTGTCGGCTGCAATGATGCTTTTGTATGCGTTTGACGAAGTTGAGGCAAGCGATGCAATTGTTGCGGCGGTGGATAAGGTGCTTGAGGCTGGCTATCGTACGGCGGATCTTGCGCACGGCGCGCCCGCGCTTACTACTGCGCAAATGACGGATAAAATTATCGAGGCGCTTTAATGGAAAACAAATTCCTTAAACTGCATAAAAACCTGTGCTCTTTGGCGGTGTTTAGAGGCGTGCTGGAAACCCCGATCTTTTCCTTGTTCGGGGGGTACTGCTATTGCGACGAGGAAGAGCATTTTGCGCAGCTTGATGCATACGCGGCGTTCGTAGCGGAAATCTATGCAAACGGTGGCGATTTAACAAAGCTCGTGCAAAAAATCGTCTTTTCGGACGAGAACGTGTACGTGAAAGCGTATGCGAAGGGCGAACCAATCAATCCGCATATTTCCAACTCCTTGGAAAGGGAACTCGCTTATTTTAGCGAGTTTGCCTCGCTTACCCCCAAGGATTTTGCACAGCATTTAGGCGTTTCGCCAAAGGATATCCCTGCGTTTGACTCGTTCAACGCGGACATGGGTAGGCTGTATAAGGAAAGATTGCTTGATATTAAGAAACACGGGTACGGGATTTTCGCCTCTAACGGCATGTTCCGTTTTTCCGAGGAAAGAGAAATCGAGCCGATCGTCAGCGCGGATAAGACCCAACTTTCTTCCTTCGTGGGCTACGAAGAGGAAAGGGGTAAAGTGCTGGACAACACGCGCGCATTCATTGAGAACCGCCCTGCGGCAAACGTGCTTTTGTGCGGCGATGCAGGCGCTGGGAAATCGTCCACCGTCAAAGCGGTGGCAAACGCATTCTTTGAAGAGGGCGTGCGCTTGATTGAATTGCGCAAGGATCAACTTCGGTTCTTGCCCGAGGTTATGGGTAAGATAAGCGACAATCCGTTGAAGTTCATTATTTTTATCGACGATTTGTCCTTTAACCAAAACGACGACAATTTCTCTATGCTGAAAGCGGCATTAGAGGGTTCGGCAAGCGCCATGGCGGATAATGCGTTGATTTATGCGACGAGCAACCGCCGTCATATTATTAAAGAAAGTTTTGCCGATCGCGACGGCGATGACGTGCATAGGAACGACACTTTGCAGGAAACCCTTTCCCTTTCCGAACGGTTTGGGCTTACGGTGCTGTTCTCCAAACCCAACAAAGCGCTGTATTTGAAGATTGTGAAAGAGCTTGCGCTTCGCAACGGCGTTGGTTTAGAGGAAAAAGAGCTTGAAATCCGTGCGGAGGAATTTGCAATCCGCAAGGGGAATCGTTCTGCCCGTTGTGCGGAACAATTTATCAACAGTTTGTTATAAGAGGTACTATATGTTAACAATCGACAACGTGTACAGAGCCAGCAACGCCTTGAAAGGCGTGATCCGCAAGACGGACGTAATCTACGCGCCCAAGCTTTGCGCAAACAGTCAGCTGTACTTAAAGACGGAAAATTTACAAGTGACCGGTTCGTTCAAGGTACGCGGCGCGTACTATAAAATGACCCGTCTTTCTAAGGAAGAAAAGGAACGCGGCGTTATCGCCTGTTCGGCAGGCAATCACGCGCAGGGCGTTGCGCTCGCGGCGCAAAAGAACGGGATTAAATCGGTGATTTGCTTACCCGACGGCGCGCCCATTTCCAAAGTCGAGGCGACCAAGAGCTACGGCGCGGAAGTTTGCCTTGTAGAGGGCGTATACGACGACGCGTACAATAGAGCCTTACAGCTCCGCGACGAAAAGGGGTATACCTTTATCCACCCCTTCAACGACGAGGACGTTATTGCAGGTCAAGGCACGATTGCGCTTGAGCTTATCGAACAGCTTCCCGATTTGGACGCGGTTATCGTACCTATCGGCGGCGGCGGTTTGATTTCGGGGATCGCGTATACGATTAAGACGGTCAACCCCCGTGTGAAGGTGTACGGGGTACAGGCGGCAGGCGCTCCGTCCATGAAAAATTCGATTGAACACGGCCAGCAAGAAGAGCTTGAAAACGTATCGACGATTGCGGACGGTATCGCGGTGAAAAAACCGGGGGACTTGACCTACGAAATTTGCAAAAACTACGTCGACGAAATCGTGACGGTGACGGACGACGAGATTTCCGCGGCGATTTTGGCACTTATGGAACGGCATAAGCTTGTCACGGAAGGCGCAGGCGCAGTAGCGGTAGCGGCGGCAATGTTCGGCAAAGTGGATATCAAGGGTAAGAAAGCGGTATGCGTACTTTCGGGCGGCAACATTGACGTGACGATTTTATCGCGCGTGATTAAGCGCGGCTTGCTCATGTCGGGCAGGAGCTACCAGCTCACGGTCGAGCTTGTGGACAAACCCGGTCAGCTTAAAAACGTATCGAGAATTATCGCGGACTTGGGTGGCAACGTGACTTCGGTTCATCACGAGCGCGCGAACGAGGGTTCGGACGTTAACGGCTGTTATCTTCGTATTATTTTGGAAACGAGGAACTTCGCGCATATCGAAGAAATCAAAAAAGCCCTCACCGACTTCGGCTTTAAGTTAGTAGACTAACGGTTGGAAGTCCAGAAACTCAGTTTCGCGGGCGGCACCCGCTGGCAAACTTTAGTGTTTTTTAGGCGTGTTTATAGTAAGCTCCGCCCATACCCTCAACTGGAAGTCCAGAAACTCAGTTTCTGGCAGGACGAGCTGCCCGTTAAGCAAAGCATTGATAATGCTTTGTAGGGGCGAGATGAGCAAACGCATGTGTTGGCGTTTGCGGTGACCGAGAACAATGATAACCTTACATTGTTCGAGAGGGGAGACAGAGCTCCACGAAACGGACACATAAAAGCAACCGATAGGTTGCGCCCTAACCGCAAAGCGGTTCAATGGAAAACAAGGAGAACGAATATGGAACTCAAAAAAGTAGCAACAGAAAAAGCCCCTGCGGCAATCGGCCCGTACTCTCAAGCCATCGTCGCTGGGGACATGGTATTCACTTCGGGGCAAATCCCCATCAATCCTGCAAACGGCAACGTTGAGGCGGAGGGGATTGAGGCGCAAGCCGAACAAGTCATGAAAAACCTCGGCGAGGTGTTAAAAGCGGCTGGCAGCAGTTTTGAAAAAGCGGTAAAAACCACCTGCTTTTTGGCGAACATGGAAGACTTTGCGGCGTTTAACGGTGTGTACGGTAAGTATTTCACGACCAAGCCTGCAAGAAGCTGTGTCGCGGTAAAAACTTTGCCGAAAAACGTACTTGTCGAAGTGGAAGTTATCGCAACCTTATAAAAAGAAGGACGGGAACACCCCGTCCTTTTGTATTGTAACCTTTAGTCTCAGCCAGTATTATGCCCTTGAAGGGCCAGTGCATACCACCAGTTCAACTGGTGGTTTTGATTTAAAGTTATTCTTCGTCGGGTTGAGCGATATCCTCAACGGGTTCGTGTTTTATCGCAGGCACTTTCATAGCGATAAGGAAGAGTACCAAACCGATAGCAAAGAGGATAGGCAAAGGCAACAAGCTAATGTTAATCCAAGTTGCCTCGGAGAGGGGATAGAAGATACCTAAAAGGCTGGTCAAGCCAAGGCCGAGGATTGCCGCGCTCTTGCCGAAAATGTCGTAAATCCCGAAGAATTCGCCCGTTTTATCGGCAGGGATAAGCTTGGTGAAGTAGGAACGGGACATGGCTTGTACGCCGCCTTGGAACATACCTACCGAGATAACCAAAATCCAGCATTGCCATTCGTAGCGCAGGAACACGGTGAACACACCGATAGCGGTATATGCGGAGATTGCTACAAGGAGCAACTTTTCGCAAGGCACTTTGCCTGCAAGCTTACCGAAAAGGAGTGCGCAAGGGAAGGCAACGAACTGCGTTGCGAAGAGCATGATAACAAGTTTTACTTGGTCAAAGCCAAGGTCGGTACCCAGCGCCGTAGCCATTTTAATAATGGTATGTACGCCATCGATATAGAAGAAGAACGCAATCAGGAAAACGAGCGCTTTTCTATTCTTTTTGAACTCCCCGAAGATAGAGCCGATACGTTTAAACGTTTCTCTAATCGGTTTTTCGGGACGGGGCAGGAAGTTTCTTTGTTCGTAGGTTTTCAAGAGGGGCAAGGTGAAGAATAACCACCAAGCCGCCGTGATTAAACAGCCGATCGTGAAGGCGTAGCCCTCAAACCATTCCAACCCGGGTACCATGGTGCCGAGCACGTAAGCCAGCAAGCAGAATGCAAAGGGAATGCAGCTGCAAATATACCCCCAAGCAAAGCCGTTGGCGGAAACTCTGTGCATGTTCTCGTCCGTGGTGACGTCGTTTAACATGGAGTCGTAGAAGACGTTAGCGGAGGCAAACCCCACTTCCGTAATAATATATACGATTAAGAATAAGATACCTGCAATCGTGAACTTTGAGATAAAAGAGAAAAGCGAGAGCGCCGCGCAGCTAACGATACCGATCAGCGCGAAGGTCATAAACACCGTTTTCTTTTTACTAAAATCCGCGTACGTACCAAGGATCGGGCAAAGGAACACAGCGATTACCGTCACGATAACGTTGGTAAAACCCCAAGCGGTGGACAGGTTGTCCGACGGCGAAAGGTAATTGAAGTACAAGGATAAAAGCGCCGTAGCCAGCATAACGTAGGCGGAGTTCGCCACGTCGTAAAGTATCCAGCTTTTTTCCTTTTTCGTGAAGGGGGCTTGTTTTGCAGTTTCTTGCATGTTAATTTTCCTCCGTGTGTATTATGCCGCTAAAATCATAGCGGAAGAGTTCGTTTTCAAGCTTACCCGTTTCTACGAACCGGGGCAAGGTTTCAAAAAATTCTCTTATCAACGCAGATGCGTTGGGAATTGCATGGATAAACTGTTCCTTCAAGGTATCCAAATGCGGGGTGAAATAGGGGTCATCCTTCTTATGAATAAACATATCCCCAAACTTTCGTTCCATACCTGCTACCCTCAAAAAGAGATGCGCGAGGGCGTGGAAGGGTTCAAACTTAAAAGAGAACAGACGGTTGATTTTCCGCATAGTCTTTATACAAAGGGCGGCGGTGCCGCTTTCTATATCCAGCGTTTTGCAAGCCGATTCGCGCGCGCCGTTGCTATCCACGATAGGGGTGGCGGTGTTATAACCGCGAATGGGCTTTCCGTCCTCTTTTAGCCAAAATTTATCCAGTTCCGATTCGATTTTGCCGTGCGTGATATGCTCGTTAGAATTGCTGTCGATATAGTAATGGCAAGCCGAATCTAAAGTGAAGTGGCACAAAAATCCGCAAAGATAGGCGCAGTACGCGCCCTCTTTTTCAAACAGCGTTTGTAAATCCTCACCCACAGCGGTGAGCTTTTTCGCCTGCGCGAGGAAAAACTTATTTCCCGAATAATCGTGCAAAACGGGGGCTAAACTGCGCAGTTCGTTTTTCTTCATGGGACGGTGATAGCATAAAAGGTCCGCTCCTTGCGTACCCAGCGAAAACGCCTCGGGATATTGCGCGATTAAATCTTGGTATATCGTGGGCAGGGTTGCTTTGACCTTCTCGCCAAACCGCCAATGTGTGTATAATGCAGGCATAAAACACTCCTCATTGTCTATTATAACACACTTTTTCAAAAAAAGATAGCGTACGAGGGGGAAAGTTGGGATTTTTTTTGCGCATGAAAGCCTTAAAAACGGCGAATACTATAATAAATGTAGGTACCATGTACGCATTGAAAATGAAAGGTGTGTACCATGTACGCGTTGAAAAAAGTGAGGGTGCATGTTAAATCGGCAGGAAAATGAGGTAATGAACGCGGTATACTCCCTTTGCCATGAGAAGGGGGTGTGTTTAATCTCGCCTGACGAGTTGATTTCCCTGCTCCCCCCAAGGCGGAAGTATACCGAGGAAAAGGTGGAGAGTAGTTTAGGGGAGCTTGCATTAGATAATTATTTTGAACTCCTCTCTTCCGAGCGCAAGGGGGAGAAAATGTACGTGATTTCCCTGCGCCCCGTGGGGTACGCCTTTAAGCGGTGCTACGTGCAAATGCGAAGGGGCGTGGCTTTGAAATTCGTGTGGGCGATCGCCTCGGCGGTGGTGGCGTTTCTCGTGGGGCTGTTACTTAAACGGATATTCTGAAAATATCCGTTTATTTTCTTTACTTTTTAAAGAAAACGTGATATACTATAAACATATGTTTGCAAAGGAGGGCGTAAAAGGTGGAATTTAAATTACACGCGCCGTTTGCGCCGACGGGGGATCAGCCCCAGGCGATCGACAAGCTCACGGAAGGGGTATTAGACGGGATTCGCACGCAGGTGCTCGTCGGGGTGACGGGCAGCGGTAAGACGTTTACCATGGCGAACGTAATCAAGAACGTAAACCGTCCCACCCTTGTCATTGCGCATAACAAGACGCTTGCCGCACAGCTTTGCAACGAGTTTAGGGAATTTTTCCCCGAAAATAGGGTGGAGTATTTCGTTTCCTACTACGATTACTATCAACCCGAAAGCTATATCCCCTCGACGGATACCTATATCGAGAAGGATTTAAGCATGAACGACGAAATCGATAAACTCCGCAACAGCGCGACGGGCGCGCTTATGGAGCGCGAGGACGTTATCGTGGTCGCATCCGTGTCCTGCATTTACAGGTTGGGTGCGCCCGAGGAATATTTCCGTCTATCCCTTTCCCTGCGCCCGGGTATGGAATGGGAGCGCAACGCGCTTATGCGCAAGCTCATTGAATTGCAGTACGCAAGAAACGACACCGATTTCAAGCGCTCTACCTTCCGCGCGAGGGGGGATGCGTTGGAAATTTTCCCTGCATCCAGTTCGGAAGTGGCAATCCGCGTGGAATTTTTCGGGGACGAGATAGAGAAAATTTACGAAGTCGAGGCGCTCACGGGGAGCCGCTTGAACGAGCTTTCGCACGTCGCGATTTTCCCTGCCAGCCAGTACGCCGTGGGGACGGAAAAGCTCAAAGGTGCGCTTGCCATGATTGAAGAGGATTTAAAAGGGGAAGTCCGCGCGTTTGAGGAAGAAGGGAAAATTTTAGAGGCGCAGCGTTTAAAACAGCGCACCGAGCACGATTTGGAAATGATGCGCGAAATCGGGTATTGCAGCGGCATTGAAAATTACAGCCGTTATTTCGACGGCAGAACCCCCGGTGAACCGTCTTTCACTCTGTTGGACTATTTCCCGTCGGGCAACTTTCTTGTCTTTATCGACGAAAGCCACATGACCATTCCGCAAATCCGCGCTATGTACCACGGGGATTTGTCGAGAAAGAAAAATTTAGTCGAATACGGGTTTAGAATGAACTCCGCTTACGACAACCGCCCCTTAACCTTTGCGGAGTTTGATGCACGCGTACCGCAAATGATATGCGTTTCGGCAACTCCTGCGCCTTACGAGTTAGAGCAGGCGGGGCAAAAGGTGGAACAGCTCATTCGCCCGACGGGCTTACTGGACCCGATTATCACCGTAAAACCCACGAGAGGACAGATCGACGATTTGCTCTCGCAAATCAAAATTACGGTAAACGAGGGGGGCAGGGTCTTGATTACTACCCTCACCAAGCGCATGGCGGAAGAATTAACCGACTATTTAAAGGAACATTCTATAAAAGTCAAGTACATGCACAGCGATATCGACACCTTAGAGCGCGTGGATATTGTCAACGGTTTGCGTTTGGGAGAATTTGACGTACTTTGCGGTATCAACCTGCTTAGAGAGGGGTTGGATATGCCAGAAGTCAAACTGGTGGCGATTTTGGATGCGGACAAGGAAGGGTTCCTGCGCAGCGAAACCTCGCTTATTCAAACGATAGGCAGAGCCGCAAGAAACAGCGAAGGGCGCGTTATCATGTACGCGGACGTCATCACGGACAGCATGAAACGGGCGATTGGCGAAACGGAGAGAAGAAGAGGGGTGCAGGACGAGTATAACAAGGCGCACGGCATTACCCCTAAGACGATTATAAAGGAAGTCAAGTCCACGTTGAATATTACCAAGAAAAAGACGGACGACGACATTAAAATGAAGGATATTCCCGACGAGATTGAAAAGCTAAAGGCGCTCATGAAGGTGGCAAGCGGACAGCTTGACTTTGAGAGGGCAATTGAAATCCGCGAAAAGATAGCGGAATTAAAAATGAAGCTTCGCAAGGCGCAAAAGTAAATAACCTGACGAGAGTCGAACTCGAAAGGTTTTAACGGCAAAAAATGGCTGGATACTTCGTTGGGCTTCTTGACAATACGTGGGTATTGTCTGCGAAGTCCGCCTTGTCTGCATCTCATTTTTTGCTCGTAAAAACTGCGCAGCACCTTAAAAGAAATATTTTTCAGCAGATTTTGGCGAAGGTGGGCGCAGTTGTATCGACATACTACAAGAACGCATTTGACGGAAGATGCGAAAAATAAACTTTTAAGGCTTGCGAGCTCGACTCGCGTCAGGTTAAACTATGCAAGAAAATATTGTCATTAAAGGCGCAAAAGAGAACAATTTAAAAAACATTGACGTGACCATTCCAAGAAACAAGCTTACCGTTTTAACGGGGCTTTCGGGAAGCGGTAAATCCACGCTTGCGTTCGATACCGTATTTGCCGAGGGGCAAAGACGGTACGTGGAGAGTTTGTCTTCGTACGCCCGTCAATTCTTGGGTCAAATGGAGAAACCGGACGTAGAGAGTATCGAAGGGCTTTCCCCTGCCATTTCCATTGACCAAAAAACCACTTCGAGAAACCCCCGTTCCACGGTGGGTACGGTGACGGAGATTTACGATTATTTCCGTCTTTTGTTCGCGCGTATCGGCGTGCCTCATTGTCCTAAATGCGGTCGGGAAATCCGCCGTCAAACGGTGGACGAAATTTGCGACAAGGTCATGGCAATGCCCGAAGGGAGCAAAATCCTCGTCAACGCACCCGTAGTGCGCGGGCGTAAAGGGGAGTATGCCAAAGAACTGAACGGGTTCAAGAAAAGCGGGTTCGGCAGGGTGAAAATCGACGGTATCGTGTACGATTTGCAAGAGGAGATCAAGCTGGAAAAGAATATCAAGCACAACATTTCCGTGGTGGTGGACAGGTTGATTGTCAAGCCCACCGTGCAAAAGCGTTTGACGGATAGTTTGGAAACGGCGTTAAAGCTGGCGGACGGGCTTGTGGTGATTGACTGCGAGGGCAAAGAGGATTTGTATTCGGTGAACTACGCCTGCCCCGATTGCGGAATTTCCATTGAAGAAATCGAGCCGAGAATATTCTCCTTTAACACCGTGTACGGCGCTTGCCCGTCCTGTTCGGGGTTGGGCTTTAAGCAGTTCGTCGATCCCGACCTCATTTGTCCCGATAAAACGAAAACGCTCCGCGAGGGAGCAATGAAGGTGACGGGTTGGAGTTTGGGTTCTGCGTCCATGTCCCTTATGGAACTTTCCGCGCTTGCCAAAGCGTATAAGTTCTCCTTGGACGTACCCGTGAAGGACTTGCCCGAGGGCGTGTACGAAATTTTAATGTATGGCGCGGACGAGGCGGTGGACATGGCGTATCAAACCCGTTCCTTTTCGGGGAGTTTTAAAAAGACCTGGGAAGGGTACGTCAACAACCTGCAACGCAGGTACGGCGCGACGACTTCGGACGGGGTGAAGAGCGATATTGAACGCTTAATGAGGAACGCGCCCTGCAACGTATGCAACGGCAAACGCTTGAAAAAAGAGGCGCTTGCGGTGCGCGTAGGCGGAAAGAATATTTGGGAACTTTGCGAACTGTCCGTGGACAAGCTGTGCGATTTTATGGACGGGTTAAAACAAACGCTAACGGAAACGGAGCATAGAATTGCGGACGCGATTATCAAAGAAATCAACAACCGCTTGGGCTTTTTGCGCAACGTGGGCTTGAACTATTTAACCCTGGCGCGTACGGCGGTCACCCTTTCGGGGGGAGAGAGCCAGCGTATCCGTTTGGCGACGCAAATCGGTAGCGCGCTCACGGGCGTATTGTATATTTTGGACGAGCCGAGTATCGGCTTGCACCAACGCGATAACGAGAAATTGCTCAATTCCTTGAAAGGCTTGCGCGATTTAGGGAATACCCTGCTCGTCGTTGAGCATGACGAGGACACAATCAAAGCCGCGGATTATATCGTGGATATCGGTCCTAAAGCAGGCGTTCACGGAGGTGAAGTGGTGGCATGCGGTACGCAGGAAGAAATCATGAACGAGCCTCGTTCCATCACGGGCGATTACTTGGCAGGCAGACGGAAGATAGAAAAACCTACCGTCCGCGCTACGCCCGGCGATAAGTGGTTTAAGGTGTACGGCTGTCAGCAAAACAACCTTAAAAATATCGACGTTCACATTCCCGTAGGCTTGATCACGGCGGTGACGGGGGTTTCGGGCAGCGGTAAATCCAGCTTTGTCAATGAAATCGTATACCCCATGCTCGCCAACATGCACAACGGCGCAAAGCACGCGCAGGGCAAGTACGATCACGCCGAGGGCGCGGAATATTTCGATAAAGTGATTGCGATTGACCAGTCCCCCATAGGCAGAACGCCAAGGAGCAACCCTGCTACCTACACGGGCGTATTCAACTTAATCCGCGACCTTTTCGCCATGTCCCCCGACGCGAAAGAAAGGGGCTACAAGCCAGGCAGGTTCTCGTTCAACGTATCGGGAGGCAGGTGTGAGCACTGTTTCGGCGACGGGATTATCAAGATAGAAATGCACTTCTTGCCCGACATTTTCGTGCCCTGCGAAGTATGCGGAGGGTAACGGTACAACCGCGAAACCTTGGAAGTTAAGTACAAGGGCAAGAGTATTGCGGACGTTTTGGATATGACGGTGGAAGAGGCTTGCGAGTTCTTCAAGCCCGTACCCAGTATCTATAATAAGATAAGAACACTCAACGACGTAGGGCTTGGGTATATCAAGCTTGGGCAAAGCTCCACCACTCTTTCGGGGGGCGAGGCGCAAAGAGTAAAGCTGGCTACCGAGCTTGCCAAACGCTCTACGGGCAAGACCATGTATATTTTGGACGAGCCGACGACGGGTTTGCATACCTACGACGTGGATAAGCTGTTGAAGATATTGCTCCAACTGCGCGGAAACGGGAATACCGTGCTTGTTATCGAGCATAATTTGGACGTAATCAAGACGGCGGATTATATTATCGATTTAGGACCCGAAGGGGGCAACGGGGGCGGAACAATCGTTTGCGAGGGTACGCCTGAGGAAGTTGCCAACGTAGAAAACAGTTATACAGGACAATTCTTGAAGAAAGTATTATAATGAAAAAACCGCCCGAGAGGGCGGTTTTCTTTTACAAGCGTTTAATTTTCACGTTTCCGCAAAGCACGTCCGAATAGGAATACGCTGTTTTGCCTAAAAAATCTTCGTCGTCGGGCTTGACGGTGAATAGAGCGGGGTAAATTCCCGAAAGTACGCCCGAAAAGCTAACGCTTTTATTTCTGCCTAAATTGACCTTGACAGCAACCCGTTGTGCCGAGCAGTCCTTTACCATTTGTTTGATATCCTTGATATTTTTGGTAGGCTTAATCATGATAAGAGTATGCCCTCTTTGTTCTAAACCTAAACGCCTAAGCATAGAAATAAACAGGCAAAATAAAACAGCGAGGAAAGAAATCATGGTAAAACCGCAGTTTGAAACCTACCGCTACGTCGGCGAAGTATGCCGATTGAAAAGTCAGTCTATCGTAGAATGCCGTCTGCCCGGCAGTGAGATTAGCAGTATTTTGGCAGTGCAGGCAAAAGCCGTGCCTGCGGAGTGCGCTTGCGCCGACGGCGAGGTGCAGTACGGCGGTAAGCTGTATTTGAGCATCGTCTATGAGGACGGAGCGCGTAAAATTTGCCGCGCGGAGCGCGGTGTGGAATTTTTCCATAAGAAAGAGGGAAAAGAAGTGACGCCTGCGTGCTTTGCGCGCGCCGTATTAGAGAGTGAAAATATCACTTGGCGAAGGGAAGGGTCGGGCTTGTACGTTTCCGCGGTAATCGGCGCGGAGCTTACCGTGTACGGCACGAAACAAATGGAATACCTTTTAGGCGGTGAAAATTTAATCGTCCAAAAGGACGTGGAACGGGTATGCAAAACGGTGTGCGTCAGCGGCGAAGTTGAGGGCGAGGACGAGTTTGACACCGATTATATCGGGGACATTTTGCTCCACAGCGAAAAGGCGGTGGTCAACCGCGTGCACGCAAGCGCAGGGCAAATTGATATCGAGGGGGAGATCAACGTGCACCTTTGCGTGCTCAAAGCCGACGAAAGTCTTTGTTCCTACGAACGGTTAATTACTTTCAAAACTTCTATCCCCAGCGAAGAGGCGTTCGGGAAAATTACGGCAGGAGCAAGAGTGTTTGTCAAATCCGCGCACCTTACCGCCGATGCGGATGAGGAGAAGGGAAACAGCCGTATGGTGCTTGCTTATAACCTTTCCTGCGAGTGCTATCTTTGCGTGCAGGACGAAATTACCGTTGCCAAGGACGGGTTTTCTACCGAGGCGGAAATCACTCTGCATACGCAAAACGAAGGGGGTATGTATTTAACCAATCACGAAAAACGCACCGAAAGAATAAGCGGCGTTGCGGTGGTATCCCCCGAAATTGAAGGGGAATACACTTTGCAGGCGGCGGTGCTCCCCCGCGCGGAAATCTCTTTTAGAAAAGGGGAGCGCGGCATAGAGGCGGAGGGCGCGGTGCTTGCCGAAGTGCTCCTTTGTTCCGCGGACGGGAACCACCGTTCGGCGACCTTATCCCTGCCCTTTGTTTTTCCGGTGGAAACGGACGCGGAATACATGGAGGCGGATTGCATGGTTTGCGGACTCAACGTGCGCCGTAAAAAGAACGGCGAGGCGGAGGCGGAGGCGACCTTGCGCTTGTCGTTGCGGAGCTATGAAAAACGGGAATGGTCGTATATTTGCAAAGCCGAAGAGGGGGAGGCGTACGAACAGGACGAGAGCGCTTTTTCCGTGTTCATGACGAGCGCGGGCGAGGCGCTTTGGGAAGTGTCCAAACGTTTGCGCTGTGCGCCCGAGGAGCTTACCAAAAGCAACCCCGAACTGGAATTTCCCTTAAAAGCAGGGGAGCGTATCTTTGTTTATCGGCAAATTAAGTAAAATTTGCGAAAAAGATATTGTATTTTTTGTAAAGATATGGTACAATAGAAAGGAGTAATGACCGACGGCGGGATTTTCTCGCCGTCGGCGTTTGATTATAGGCGGTAGGCGCATGAACACGGTAAAAATCAAAGCGTATGCAAAGGTCAATTTAACCTTGGAAATCACGGGCATAGAGGGGGGATATCATATGCTCGATTCCCTCGTTGCCAGCGTGGATATCTTTGATTTCATCGTTTTAAAAAAGCGAAAAACGCCTTTGAGCAGTATCCTTATGAAGGGCATGGACAGCGAGAGTATCCCCCCCGAGCGCAATAACGCACTCAAAGCCGCCGAGGCGTTTTCCAAAGCCTTCGGTACGAACGGCGCGGACATTACGGTATATAAAAATATCCCCATGGGCGCAGGGCTTGGCGGTTCGTCCGCGGACGTGTCGGGGGTGTTGAACGGCATGGCAAAGCTGTACGGGATTACCGACCGCGAAAAGCTCAAAGCGCTTGCGGACGGGCTTGGCAGCGATACGGGGTACATGCTAAACGGCGGATATGCGAGGTTGCAGGGCAGAGGGGAAAAGGTCGCCTTGTTGGATTTGGAAAATAAGCTCCATTTCCTCTTGATTTGTCCGCCTACGGGCGTATCGTCGGGGGCTTGCTATCAAAAGTACGACGAACTGCCTAAAACTTTGGAATGGCGTGAAAATATGGCGGACGGCTGTATTGCCGCTTTGCAGGAAAAGGATATAAACGGGGTAGGCCGGTATTTGACGAACGATTTATATAAGCCTGCCGTGCACCTCAATCCCGACGTGGAACGGGCTATGGAAGAGGCGCAAAGCTTTTCCCCCGTCGGCGCGGTTATGACGGGTTCGGGGAGCTGTGTGCTTGCCTTGTTTGAAACCAAGGAACTGTGCGAGTGGGCAAAGAGCCGCTACCGCGGTAAATTTCGTGTGTTGACGGCGAGTACGCTCGTACCCGATTATAATAAAGAGTAAAATTTATAGGAGTAATTATGGAAGAAAGAATTATCGACGACGAATACGGCAGAGGAGTGCGGCTTAGAAAGACGAAAGACGGCTTTGTGGACGTGACGGACGAGCTTGCGGACGAATCCTTGGAAGAGGGGGAAGAAATTGCATTTGAATTTCCGATCTTTGCGGACGGGGAAGAGGATGAAACGCTTGTAGACCTTTCTCCCGAAGAGGCGGAAAGAGTACGCAGGGAAAAGGCGGAGCGCGAAGAACAGCGCCGTACGGCGTACAAGCATGCCTGCGAGGAAGGGCAGGCACTTTTGGATAGCGGAAGCTACCGTTCGGCCGAGTTGAAATTTGAACAAGCGCTGCGTTTAGACGGGCTTGCCCCCGAGGCGAGCGTGGGCTACTGGCGCGCAAAAACGCAGGGGTTTGCCAACCCCGATGCCCTCGTGGAAGAGTACTTGGACAGTGGTTTTGAGGAAATGGAGTTTGACCTTGGCTACGAGGCGGTGGATATTTTGAGAAAGGAACACTGTGCGGTATTCCAAAAGAGAATAGAGGAATTGAATGCGGAAGAAGCTCCGCTCATGGACAAGGTAAAGGAAACGCAGGCGCGCAGAAGAGAGGTTCTTGCTCCGCGCCGTAAAAGGGGCGTGTTCATTTGCCTTGGCGGCGCTATTCCTTTTTTGGCGGCGGTTATCGTCACTTTGGTGTTGGGATTGAAGAACTTTACCACCCCCGACAACCGTTTCGTTTTGCCTACGGTGATTGCAGGCGGCGCGGCTTTGTTGCTGTTTATCGTGTTTGCGTTTACGGGGAATACCTTGATTAACGCTTGCCGTATGTACAATCTCAACGAACAACTTTCGTCCACGGACGAGGGCAAGCGCGTGCAGGAAATCCGCGAATACAAGGCAATGTACGAGGCGCTTTGTAAGCCCGTATTAGCGGTAGAGGAAACGGAAGAATGATGGCGCGGTACGTCTTAGTCACGGGCGCATACGGGGGTATGGGCAAGCAAACGGTGCAACGCTTAAAGGCGCAGGGGTACACCGTATTCGCGCTGGATAAAAAGGTGGGCGAGGCGGAAGAAAACGTCCTGCCTATCGAGGCGGACGTGACGGATATAAACAGCGTTCAATCGGCGTTTGAAAGGGTTAAACAAGTGACGGACGAGCTGTTTGCAATCGTGCATTTTGCAGGCGTGTATATGCTCGATTCCTTGGTGGAAATCCCCCAAGAACAGTTCGACAAAATTTTTAAAATCAATCTTTACGGCGCGTACCATATCAACAAAATCTTTTTGCCGCTTTTGAAAAAAGGGAGCAGGATTTTGCTCACCACGAGCGAGCTTGCGCCCCTCGATCCCTTACCGTTTACGGGGATTTACGCAATCACCAAGGGGGCGTTGGATAAGTACGCGTACTCCCTTGCTATGGAATTGCAACTTCTCGGTATATCGGTGTCCGTATTGCGCGCAGGCGCAGTCGCCACGGACATGCTGGGGGTGTCGACGAGCGCGCTGGATAGATTTTGCGAGAATACCCAACTGTATTCCTGCAACGCAAAGCGGTTTAAGGAAATCGTAGAGGGCGTAGAGGCGAAAAACGTTCCGCCTGAAAAGGTGGCGATAAAGACGGAGAAGATACTCTCCAAAAAACGCCCGAAATTCGTGTATACGCTGAATAGAAATAAGTTATTGTTGCTTTTAAACGCACTTCCCAAACGATTGCAGTTATTTGCTATTAAACGGATATTGAAGAAGTAAAATATAAAAGTCCAACCTGATCAAGGTTGGACTTTTTGGTTTTATTCCCAAATCACGGGACGTAATTTTTTAAACAAATCTGGCAGGGCGTATAACCGATACAGTTGACGATAAACCAGTAGTCATATAAATAATTCCGCTTGGATTCGGCAGGCAAATGACTGCACGTAGGCAGGTGGAAAATCTTACTTTCCTTGTTGCCGATAAAGTTGTCGTTGTTCGAGTAGGAGCCGTTAGAAGAAGAGCCGGATCCGGAATTGCCGCTTACGCTGCTGCCGCCGGGCAAGGTCAAGCTCGTGCCGTTGGTGGAGAATACGACGTGTCCGTAGGTATCCGTACGATATACGGAAATTCCTGCCGAAGAGAGGTTATTCAGCGCCGTGGAAGTTGGGTGGCCGTAAGAGTTGTTGCCTACACAGATAACGCCGTATCTTGCGCCCGTCGCCTTCAAGAAAGAGGAGGAGCTGGAACCTGCGCTGCCGTGATGAGGTACTTTCAAAACGTCGCAAGACAAATTCGAGCTGGATACGAGCTTGCTTTCTATAGAGGAGCTAATATCGCCGGTACACAAGAAACGAACGCTGCCATACTGTATCATAACGACAATGGAAGAATCGTTGGAATTAGAAGCGCTTGCCCCTGCGTAAAGGACGGAAATCGTCAGGTAGTTGTAGGTATAGACGGAGCCGACGGACGGCGTTTTAAAGGATAAACCTTCCTTGTTAATGGCGGTTTTGAAGGTGGTGTAGCTGCTGGTGCTCTTGGAGAAAGACGAGCCCCAGAAATTTTCCACCTTGAAATCGTTAAGTACGGTAGTCAAGCCGCCGTAGTGGTCCTCGTCGGGGTGGGTGTTGATCATCAGCTCGATATCGTCTACGTTTTTACTCTTCAAATAAGAGGAAACGGTAGAGCCGGAGCCCGATTTACCGCCGTCGATAAGGATATCGCAATCGTCCACTTTAATTAAAATGCTGTCGCCTTGTCCGACGTTGATATAATTCACGGAAAGGGTAGGCATAGCGGAAGGTGTAGGGTCGGGGGTGACCGTAGGCAGTTTATCTCCCTCGGTTGCACCGCAGGTAGAGCAAGTCTTGGGCGCTTCGGTGGTGGCTGCCAGCCACGCATGGCCAAGCGCAGCGACCTCGTCGGATTCATAGCCGTCTCCGCAAATCGAACAAGTGTAGGTGGTATAGCCTACTGCCGTGCAGGTAGGCAAGGTCACCTTGGATGCAAGTTTGTGACCGGTGGCGGTCAGTACTTTTTGCGCGGTAATCGTAATGCCGCAAACGGAGCATTTTACGCCGTTCGATAAACCATTTTCGGTACAAGTAGCAGCCTTGCCTTGGACGGTTTCTTCGCTGTGCCCAAGCGCCGTTACTTCGTTCGCCGTATAGCTGTCACCGCAAGAACAGGTATAAGTGGTATACCCTGCCGCCGTACAGGTGGGGGCAGTCACGTTTGCCTTGTAGCTGTGTCCGTTGGAAGGAATTTCCGTTTGAGCGACAATCGTAATACCGCAAACGGAGCATTTCACGCCGTTCGATAAACCATTTTCGGTACAAGTAGCAGCCTTGCCTTGGACGGTTTCTTCGCTGTGCCCAAGCGCCTTTACTTCGTTCGCCGTATAGCTGTCACCGCAAGAACAGGTATAAGTGGTATACCCTGCCGCCGTACAGGTGGGGGCGGTCACAGTTGCCTTGTGGCTGTGCGTATGTGCGGGCGGAGTCTCGCCGGGGTCACCGTTGTCGGGTTCCGAGCTTTCTACTTCGCTACTATCGGGAATAGAGGATTCATCCTCACTGCTATCGGGAGCGGAAGAGTCCGCCGAGCTTTGGCTGGGCTTACTGCTCTCTGCGTCCTTAGAGCTGTATTCCGAGGGAAAATCGACGATTTCGATAATTTTGGATAGTGAGGACGAAGCATTGTCCTCGCGCATAGTGCCAAGTGCGCTGCAACCTGTAAAGAGGAGTAAGCAAGAGGCAATCAATGCAAGCAATTTTTTCATGATAAAACTCCGTTTTTCGCTTTGAATTTCCGTGCTTTTTACTATTATAACAAATTTTTACATCTATTGCAAGCCAAAATTGTGAAAAATGCAGTTTTTGTATACTTTGCTTGACGAGAAAATAAGCGATACAATGATTACCGATTATAAAGAACACATGCGTTTGCTCACCTCGTCCCTGCAAGGCGTGATCAACGCCTTGCTTAACGGGCAACTTGCCCCTCAAGTCCGTCCACACCCGTAGACATCATACAAAAACCCTAACCTTGGATAAGGTTAGGGTTTTTGTGTGAGTAATCTAAAATTTTGATACCATTTTATTATGGGTGCAAAACTTGGAGTTATGGGTGCATTTTCCTACAAGGGTTTGCACCTATTTTAGCTCGTCAAATTGGAATTTGTCGGTTAGGTTTAGTCCAAGCTGTTGTAATATCACAGAATAAATCATAAAACAATTTATCTTATGGATACTTCACGAATTGAATAACTTATATTGTCCGAGTGAGAGAAAACTATAAAATCAATTTCAAAATTACCATTATCATCAATGTTTATCCCATCAGATGGTCCTGGATTATCATATTGAACATTCCATGAATAATCAATATAAATTCTTACTTGTTTTCCTGCGTATAATTTATCAACTTTCCCGGATAAAGTTCCCTTATATATATATCTGTAAAACTGTGATTGATTGCGTTGATAGTCATTTATATTATTTATGTCTGCTTCTTTGTATGCCACTATGGAAGTCTTGATTTCCACAGGAATGCCACCATAAGCAAAAATCACAAAATTCTCGCCTAAAGTACAATGTTGTTTTTTTCCAACTACAAATCCAGTAGTTTCCTCATTGTTTGCAGCTTTATATTCCGTTTTTTGTCCATTGATTATCCAATAACCATCTTCGCTGATTTCGATTTTTGGGCTAATACCCATTTCACCCTGAGCCCCTTGCTCACTTGAACAAGCAATGAAATTTGTGCATATTAAAACACAAAGCAACAAAGATAAAAACTTTTTCACAATTACCACCCCTCTTAAAGTTCTTATTTATCGGTGAATTTATTATAGCACAAAATCCAACTAAAATCAAGGTATTTCTTCAGTAAATCAATAATTGAACGATAGCCAATAAATTGAACGAAAGGGGGATAAAGTGAACGATTTGTATTTTACGGCTAAAAACAAAAAAAGCTTGCAAGGAAAAAACAATCCACTCAAGCCTACATTTTGCTAAAAAATCTATGAAAAAGAGCAAAATAACCCTATTTGGCAATAAAAAAGCCATAATACCGATATTTTTCGTATCAGTATTATGGTTTCTTTATGGTGCTCGTGGCCGGACTTGAACCGGCACGGTATCTCTACCGAGGGATTTTAAGTCCCTTGCGTCTGCCTATTCCACCACACGAGCGATAAAAATGACACTCTGCACCAAACGCGGTGCAGAGTGCTTTTTTGGAGGCGCCACCCGGATTTGAACCGGGGGATAAAGGTTTTGCAGACCTTGGCCTTACCACTTGGCTATAGCGCCATCCTCGCCTGCCCTAATTGGCGATGTTAAAAAAGAAAAACAGTGCGGATGTTGGAGCGGGAAACGAGATTCGAACCCGCGACATTCACCTTGGCAAGGTGACGCTCTACCACTGAGCTATTCCCGCATA
>JAFVTA010000048.1 GCA_017503525.1 Clostridia bacterium
ACCGCTTGCTACGGAGAAGTATTCTACGCCGTTTTCAACGCACCATTTTTTATAGGTACCTGCAACAGGGTGTTGGAATCTCGTAGGGTTGGTGGAGTTGCCCGTAATGGATACGCCAACGTTTTCGAGTTTCATGATTGCAACGCCTTCGGGTACGGAGTCAGCGCCGTAGCACTTAACCTTCGCTCTGGGGCCTTCGGAGAACGCCTTTTCGTAAACGACTTCCACCGTTTCGGTAGCGTGGTCGAACTTAGTTTCAACGAAGGTAAAGCCGTTGATTCTGGAAATGATATACGCAGCGTCTTTACCAAGACCGTTCAAGATAACGCGAAGAGGTTGTTTTCTAACCTTATTTGCGTTAAGAGCGATCGAAATAGCGCCTTCTGCGGCTGCGAAGGATTCGTGACCTGCAAGGAAACAGAAACATTCGGTTTCATCGGAAAGGAGCTTTGCGCCAAGGTTGCCGTGGCCAAGACCTACCAAACGGTTTTGAGCAACGGAACCGGGAATACAGAACGCTTGCAAACCGATACCGATAGCAGCAGCTGCGTCGGATGCTTTGGTGCAGCCTTTCTTAATCGCGATCGCCGAACCTACGGTGTACGCCCAAACTGCGTTTTCAAAGCAGATAGGTTGACCAGCGCGTACGATTTTATCGCAATCTACGCCCTTTGCAAGGCAAATATCTCTACATTCTTCAACGGAAGAAATACCATATTCTTTCAATACGCCGTTGATTTTGTCAATTCTTCTTTCATAACCTTCAAATAATGCCATTTGCTTGTCCTCCTCTTACTCTTTACGAGGGTCGATGAACTTCACCGCGCCCTGTTCCGCAGTAAATCTGCCGTAGTGACCCATTGCCTTTGCGTATGCTTCGTTGGGCTCCATACCCTTCTTAATGAAGTCGGTCATTTTACCAAGGGAAACGAATTCGTAGCCGATAACTTCGTTATTCGCATCAAGCGCAAGACGGGTGACGTAGCCTTCTGCCATTTCAAGGTATCTAACGCCTTTTTGGAGGGTAGAGTACATCGTACCTACCTGCGAGCGATGCCCTTTACCAAGGTCTTCAAGACCTGCGCCGATAACAAGACCGTCATCGGAGAACGCAGACTGCGAACGGCCGTAAACGATTTGCAAGAACAATTCTCTCATAGCGGTGTTGATCGCGTCGCAAACGAGGTCGGTATTAAGCGCTTCCAAAGGCGTTTTACCGGGCAAAATTTCCGCAGCCATTGCCGCAGAGTGGGTCATACCCGAGCAACCGATGGTTTCTACGAGCGCTTCTTGAATGATACCTTCTTTGATATTCAAGCTGAGCTTACAAGCGCCCTGCTGAGGTGCGCACCAACCGATACCGTGGGTGAAACCGCTGATATCTTTGATTTCTTTCGCGTGAATCCACTTGCCTTCTTCGGGAATAGCAGCGTTTTCGTGGCGAGCGACGCCTGCGCCTTTCGCTACGCAGTACATCTGTTGAACTTCTGACGAAATTGTCATTATGAATTCCTCCAAAAATATTTTTTCTCTTTTCGTGTTTTTGATAGGCGCTTACACATAAACGCCGTATACCATTTAACAGTATATCATATCTTTATAAAAATTTCAAGCGTACGAAAGAAAAAAAAAGCATTTTCTTGAAAGAAATCCATAAAAATCTTAACATAGTACAAACCGTACCCTTCATAGGATAGCGAAGTGAGGTGAATTGCTATGTTTTTGGATTTTTTATGGACTTTACTTGGGAAAATCGTATTCTTCACAGGCGCAATCGGGACAAAAAATTCCTTTCCAAAACCTCTAACTAAGGAAGAAGAAGAAAAATACCTTGTCCTTGCCGCCTCGGGGGATAAAAACGCAAAGGATATCCTCGTCAAGCACAATATGCGCTTGGTGGCGCATATCGTCAAAAAGTATACGGGCGCGGCGGAAACGGACGATTTAATTTCCGTAGGAACAATCGGATTAATTAAAGCAATCGGTACCTATAAGCCCGGTCACGGCACAGCGCTTGCCACCTACACCGCGCGTTGCATTGAAAATGAAATCCTCATGCTCATTCGCGCTAACAAAAAACACAAAAACACCCTTTCCCTTTCCGATCCCGTCGGCACGGACAAAGACGGAAACGAGCTTACCTTAATGGATTTGCTCTTTGAAAAAGAGGATTGCGTATTCGAGGAAGTAGAACGCTCCGTACAAAGAGAAAAACTGCTTGAACAAATCAAAGACATTTTAACCGAGCGCGAGTACACCATCATTTGCCTTCGCTATGCCCTCAAAGGCGGTATCCCTTTGCCCCAACGCGAGGTGGCAAACGTCCTCAAAATTTCCCGTTCGTATATCTCCCGAATTGAAAAGCATGCCGTCGAAAAACTACGCGCAAAACTCCGCGCCGAGGATTTCATGGAGTAAGTCATTATGCCACGCATAGGTATTATGTGTGGCATAATCCTTCGTTTTTAAGGCTTTTTGAGGCTTATTTATGTCTAACATAGGTATTATGCGTGGCATAAACGAGAAAAACTCCCCTTTTGAGGGGAGTTTTATAATAAAAGGGATTTGAGTTTGTCTGTAAGCCGAGTTCTGTCGTGTACGGTCATTTATCTAGGCTTGCCGTCGCCGACAAGCTCAAGCGATATTCACGGTATTCCGTCGGACGGACAGCCCTATTGACGGATACCCAATCTTGCAGCGAGTGGGGTTTACATGGCATATCTTGTTGCCAAGATATCGGTGAGCTCTTACCTCGCCTTTCCATCCTTACCGTAAGCGGGCTACCCAAACGGGCAATCAAGGCGAACGCCAAGCCTCTTACGGCGGTTTATTTCTGTTGCACTTTCCCTAAGGTCACCCTCGCCTGACGTTATCAGGCACCCTGTCCTATGCTGCTCGGACTTTCCTCATGGTCTCTCGACCCCGCGACCGTATAACAAACTCAAATTCTTCTTTTATTATACCACCTTTTTAAAAAAAAATCACCTATTTTTTCTTGCTATTTTTAATAAAAAGGAGTAAAATATAAGAAAGTATTAAAATTCTTAAAATGGGTGAGAGTTGGCTCTTTTTTTGAAATTACATGAGTATTAACTTAACCCGCTATATTAGGAGCGCTTATGAAAAAGACAAAAATCATCTGCACCATCGGCCCTGCCAGCGACAATAAGGAAACTTTTGCAAAAATGGCTGATGCCGGCATGGATATCGTTCGCTTGAACTTTTCTCATGGAACGCACGAAGATTTTGCAAAAAAGATTGCAATGATTAAGGAAGTCCGCAACGCAAAGTCCCTTCCCCTTCCCATTCTTTTGGATACGAAAGGCCCAGAATTTCGTATCAAAACCTTTGAAAACGGTAAAATTCAATTAAACGAAGGCGACCTTTTCACCTTTACGACGGAAGATGTCGTGGGCGATCAAACCCGCGTTTCCGTTTCCTACGCAGGTATTTGCGAGGAAATGTCCCCCGGCGATAAAATTCTTTTAAATAACGGCATGATGGTTTTCCGCGTGACCGAAGTAAAAGCGCCTGAAGTACACTGTATCGTTGAAATCGGCGGCGTGCTTTCCAACCGTAAATCTATGTTCTTCCCCGATAAGGAATTGCATATCGAATTCCTTTCCGAACAAGATAAGGCCGATTTACTTTTCGGTATTGAGCAAGATATCGACTTCGTTGCGCTTTCCTTCGTTTCTAAAGCGCAAGACGTGCTTGACGCAAAGGAATTCCTTGCAAAACACGGCGGTTCGCATATTAACGTTATCGCTAAAATTGAAAACCGTGCGGGCGTAAACAATTTGCTTTCTATTATGGACGTTTCCGACGGTATCATGGTTGCGCGCGGCGATTTGGGGGTAGAAATTCCCTACGTAGAACTGCCCAACGTGCAAAAGCATATCATTTCCGAATGCCGTATCCACGGTAAACGCGTTATCACCGCAACGGAAATGCTGGAATCTATGATTTACAACGCTCGTCCCACCAGAGCTGAAATTTCCGACGTAGCAAACGCGGTTTACGACGGTACGTCCGCCGTTATGCTTTCGGGGGAAACGGCGGCAGGCGAATACCCCGTTCAATCGGTAAACGCTATGGCAAAAATCGTAGAACACGCCGAAGAACACATTGAATATATCCAAACGATTGATAACTTTGAAATCGAAACGACGGCGGAAGCCCTTTCCCACTCTGCGGCAACCCTTGCAAAGGACTTAAAAGCCAGCGCAATCGTCGTATGTACCCGTACGGGCGGCACGGCACGTAAGGTTTCCCGTTTCCGTCCTAATATCAATATTATCGGGATTACGACGGATATCCATGCTTACCGTCAATTGGCGCTTAGCTGGGGCGTTTTGCCTGCAATTACGGACGAATACTCCTCAATTGATATTCTCTTCTATTTCGCGAAAGAAATCGCTAAAAAGAGCGGTTTGGTGAAGAAAGGCGACACCATCGTTATCACGGGCGGCACTCCCAACGGCAAGAGCGGCAACTCTAACCTTATCAACGTAGAAAAAATTTAACTTTATAGGACAAAAACTCCGTCGGATAAGCCGACGGAGTTTTTTTATTGCAATAATTTTTGAGCATTCTTATAAAGAATTTTTTGCTTATCCTCTTCGCTTATATCCAGCTTTGAGAAATAGCCAAGCATTTTTGAAATATCCTGCCAAGGGCTGTCGCTGGCAAAAAGAATTTTGTCCGCGCCGTGCTTTTCGATAATTTTAAGACATATATCCCTATCCATACTTTGCAATACGAAAGAAGTATCAAAATACACCTCTTGCCCTGCTAATAGCTCGTAGGATTCCTCATACATGCCGCAAGCGCCCATATGCGCAAGCACGAATTTAAAGGGCGTTCCCACCTTTTCCAAGGCGTTTAATACACGTTGAGGGCTGCAATGTACGACCCCAGGATATCCGGGGTCTTTCCCTGCATGCGTAATTACGATTAAATCTTCCCTTGCTGCGGCTTTGAATATACGGATATATTTCTCGTCGTCAATGTTCGTTTCTTGGTATTCGGGGTGAATTTTAATTCCCTTAATCCCCAAGCTTTTGATAAGCGCCAGTTTTTCGTCTATATCCTCGCAATCGGGGTGAATACCTGCAAAGGAATAAACGCGGTGCTCGCCACGCGCAAAGCCCTCGTTTATTCGCGTTGTAAAGCCTAAAACACTCTCAAACGACTGCGGACGGGTAAGGACGGGCAAAGCCACTCCTATATCCACACCTGCGCGTTCAAGCGCGGTATTCAAGCCGTTTAGCGTTCCGTCTGCATAAGCAGGCATGCTCGACTTTTGAGAAAGAAACTCTATCGTTTTCTCCGCAATTCTATCGGGGAATATATGTGTGTGAAAATCGATTATCATTCCTTAAACGCTTCGCAAGCTTTCGCCAAGTCGGAAGTCTTCATAACGACCGACGCTTCGTCACCCGTAATCGTCAAGCCATACATATACTCAACGCTGATATTCTTTTCTGCAACCGTTTTCAAAATGTTTTGCAAGCCGCCGGGATTATGAGGAATACGCACGATTAACACGTCCGTAAGCATGGACGAGAAGCCTGCCGCTGCCAAACGCTCTTTGCCGATTTCGGGCTTATCTACAATAAGACGCAAAAGTCCGTATTCCGTCGTATCCGCAAGGGAAAGGGACTGAATGTTAACCTCGCTGTCCTTTAAAACCTGCAAAACTTCGCCAAGTCTGCCCGTTCTGTTTTCAATAAATACCGATAACTGTTTTTCAATCATTGTTATTTCCTCCAAATCAATCGTATTTTCGTTTGTCAATTACATGCACCGCTTTACCCTCGCTGCGTTTGAGCGAACCGGGCTGCACGATCGTGATTTTTGCATTCAAGCCGATTGCCTGCGAAATCGCGTGCGCTATCTTCTTCGTTAACCGTTCGATACCGCGGATTTCATCGGTGTAGAATTCGCTGTTGAGTTCCACCTGTACTTCCATCGTATCGAGATTATTTACTCTATCCACGACAATCATGTAATGAGGCGCAACTTCTTCCACGTTGACAAGCGCCGCCTCAACCTGCGAAGGGAATACGTTAACACCGCGAATAATAAGCATATCATCCGATCTGCCCTTGAAACGGGAAATCCTTGCACTCGTTCTCCCGCAAGCGCATTTTTCCCTCGTAATCGAGGTAAGGTCTTTGGTTCGATAACGGATAAGAGGCAAGCCTTCCTTGGTGAGCGTGGTGAATACCAGCTCGCCCGTTTCACCGTCCGCAACCCCTTTCAACGTTTTAGGATCGACGATTTCGGGGAAGAAATGATCTTCACAAACGTGTAAGCCTGCATGTTCTTCGCAATCGCACGCTACACCAGGCCCCATAACTTCGCTGAGCCCATAAATGTCATGCGCATGAACGTTTAAGCGCTTTTCAATCTCTTGACGCATCTTTTCCGTCCAAGGTTCCGCGCCGCAAACCGCCGCTTTGAGTTTAATCTTATCCAACAGCCCTTCTTCTTGGAGTACTTCGGAAATATGCAATAAATACGAAGGGGTACAAGCGATTGCCGTTGCGCCAAAATCGACCATCATGGTAGTCAATTTTTTGGAGTTGCCCGTAGACATAGGCACAACCATTGCGCCGATCTTTTCCGCACCGTTATGCGCGCCTAAACCGCCCGTGAACAAGCCGTAGCCATATGCAATTTGAATGACGTCGTGTCTGCCTATGCCTGCCATCGTCATGCAACGCGCAACACATTCCGCCCAAATATCCAAATCCCGTCTGGTATAGCCAACTACCGTTGCTTTACCCGTCGTACCGCTGCTTGCGTGAATACGCACGATTTGCGACTGCGGAACGGCAAACAGCCCGAACGGATAGGTGTCCCTCAAATCGTCTTTGGTGGTAAAGGGCAGTTTTTCAATATCTTCAATCCCCTTAATATCCGTGGGCAATAATCCGATTGCCTGCATTTTTTTGCGGTAAAATTCTACGTTATGGTATACGTAATCTACAAGTTTACGTAAACGCGCACTTTGTAAGTTCTGCATTTCCTCACGGGACATACACTCTTTCGTTTCATTCCAAATCATTTCTCGTTCCTTAATTATGTTCGTAGCCTGCCGTAAACGCCGCCGTATTGATTGCAATCGTCTTTGGCGGAACGGTGTTCGCAAGC
>JAFVTA010000049.1 GCA_017503525.1 Clostridia bacterium
ATGGCTCTTCTTTGGGTATCAATAACGTAGGTGAAGGAATCACCAACGGTTATGCGCATGGCTGGTCGGCAACCTTCGACGGCAACGGACATACGATTAGCGGCTTGAAACTGATTAGAAAGAACGGCGGCTACGGCAATTCCTTGTTTGGTCATATTACGGGTCAAAACACGTTTGGCGGTATTTCCTCGCAAGGCGTTGTCAAGAACGTAGCGTTCGTAAATTGTTCGATCGGGGTGGGAAACCTGTACGGCAGTGCGTTCCTTTCCAACAGAATGTTCGGTACGCTTGAAAACGTATACTTGGACGTAGATATGGCAACGACGCATACCAATGCGAATTCCAACGCGATTGTTTCCGGCGCAAACTCGAACGACGGACTTAACGGTACGACCGGTACGATTATCAACGTGACGGTAGTTGCCGATATCAAGGTGGACGGCGATAACGGCGCGAAAGATTACGTTATGAAGGGCAACAGCCTCGGTTCGGTAAAAGGCCCTATGATCATTATCGGCGCAGGGGATACCCAAGTCATGAACGGTTATACCACGCTGGCTTCGGTTATGGAAGCAAATGACTATATCAAGGCGTACGCAAACGCGGCAAAGGCAAGCGAAAACACGAGCTTAACCGCCTGCGGCGACGTATCGTTTAAGACGGAAAACGGCGCTTACAAGATTTTCTGGAAAGGGCAGGAAGTTTATTCCGCATCCTTGACGGCATAAAAAATACGGGTCGGACGGTGAAAACCGCCCGACCTATATTTTTTCATAAAACACAAACAAATGTTCGTAAAATGCTTGCGTTTTGGAAAAAATTGTGATATACTTGGTATAATCATGAAAATTACGCTTACCGAAGGTCAAGAACGGGCGAAAAATTTAATAGCCGAATGGTACTTGAATACGGACGATCAAGTATTCGTATTATCGGGGTATGCAGGCACGGGCAAGACTTTTTTGATTGATTATCTTGTGAAAGAGGTGCTCAAATTAAAGGTAGGCACGGAGGCGGTGTTCGTATCTCCTACGGGCAAAGCGGCGGCAAATCTCATTAAATGCGGCACGCTGGCAGGGACGGTACATAGCCTAATTTATCTGCGCGACGAGGATAATTTCGACGTGGATGAGCAAGGGGAGATTATCGAAAGGGAAGAACTTTCCTTTATCAAGAAAGATAAAATTGATGAAAAAATCCGCCTGATTATTGTGGACGAGGCGTCCATGATCAACGAAACGGTGCTTTACGATTTATTGAGTTTTAAAGTCAAGTGTCTGTTTTGCGGAGACGGAGCGCAGCTACCGCCCGTAAGCGGCACTTGTCCGTTGCTCCAAACTCCTCATTACACCATGACGGAGATTGTGCGCCAAGCGGCGGACAATCCCATTATTCAAGTGGCGACAATGGCAAGAAAAGGCGAGCCGATTCCCTACGGCAATTACGGCGACAGCGTTTGCGTTATCCGAAAAGAGGCGTTGAAAGGCGCGGAGCGTAAACGGCTGTTTTTAAAAGCCGACCAAATTCTTTGCGGAAGAAATATCACGAGAAACCGTATCAACGCCGAGGTGCGCGAATATAAGGGGATACCCAAAGAGGAGCTGTTGCCCACCGAGGGGGAAAAGGTGATTTGTACGCTAAACGACTGGGAAAAGGCGATTGACAAGGATAAAAAATTCCACCTTGTCAACGGAGTAATCGGCACAGCTAGCGCAATTTCTCCGCAGGAGGACGACCTCGCGACTATGGAATTTCAAGCGGATTTTTTAGGGTACGGGGTAAAAGTGCCATTTGACAGCTGCATTTTCACAAAGGGCAAGTACGCCCATTCCTATGGGCAAAGGGCAATCACGTTGGTGAACGGCACGGTAGTGCACGAGTATAATTACGAAGTATTACGCCGCTTAAAAGCGGCGAAGGACGAACTGATTTGCCGTTTCGAGTTTGCTTATGCAGTCACCTGCCATAAGGCACAGGGTTCGGAATTTGATTTCGTGATCGTGTTCGACGAAAGCTGGGCGTTCGGCGAAGAGAAAAACCGCTGGCTGTACACGGCGATCACGCGCGCGAAAGAGAAACTGCTGATCGTAAGATAAAACCGCTTGACGAACGGGTTTGGATTTGTTATAATAAACAAAAAAATTCGGCGGTGAAAAAGTGGCGAAGGCTTTGGAAAAATATCAAGAAATAGAACGCTCGATTATTACGACCTATCGAAAAACGCTTTGGTCGCCCTTCGTGCTTGCGGTGAAAAAGTATCGGCTCATTCAGGCTGGGGATAAAATCGCCGTTTGTATTTCGGGCGGTAAGGACAGCATGTTGCTTGCCAAGCTCATGCAAGAACTTCACCGTCACAGCGAAGTCCCGTTCGAGCTTGTATTTCTCGTCATGGACCCCGGTTATAACGAGGCAAACCGTCGCCGTATTGAAGAAAACACAGCCCTTTTGAACGTGCCTTTGACGGTGTTTGAAAGCGACGTGTTTGCCGCGGCGGAAAATGCCAGTGCCGAAGCGCCTTGTTATCTTTGCGCCCGCATGAGAAGAGGGCATTTGTACGCGAAAGCAAAGGAACTTGGCTGTAATAAAATCGCCTTGGGGCATCATAAGAGCGACGTCATTGAAACCACGCTTATGGGTATGCTGTACGGCGGACAAATCCAAGGCATGCTTCCCCGTATTAAAAGCACGAACTTTGAGGGTATGGAGCTTATCCGTCCCATGTATTGTATTTTAGAGAAGGATATATTGCGTTGGAAAGAGCATAACGGGCTGGAATTTATTGCCTGCGCCTGCAAATTCACGAAAAATCTAGCGGGGGGAGATGAGGATACTTTCTCTGCACGCCGTAAGGTAAAGGAGCTAATTGCTCTTTTGAAAGAGGAAAATCCCAACGTGGAAAATAACATTTTTCAAAGTATCCACAACGTCCAGCTCGATACTCTTGCGGAGTACAAGAAGGACGGGGAGAAAAACTCGTTTTTGGATAAATTCGAGGCATAAAATCAAGTTTTAAGCATACGATAAAGTATGCAAGAAAATAAACATTCCGTAATACTTGAACAAAAGAAAAATTTAAGCGTAAGCGGCGTAGACAGCGTATCTTCCTTTTCCGAAGCGAAAATCGTTTTGACGTTAATCGGGGGGGAGCGCATGAGCATTATCGGTTCCGATTTAAAAATCGTCGGTTTTTCCAAAACCAACGGCTCGTTCACGGCGGAGGGAACGGTTTTAGGGCTTTCCTACGGCGGAAAAAGCCTCGTTTCTAAAATATTTAAATAAATGGACAGTAAAGGTCAAAGCTCCGTATTCCTGCTTTGTATGCTCATAGGCTTTTGCGGAGGAATTATCTACGAAGTTTTTGTATTTTTCAGGCTGATATTCGGCTGTGAAAAGGGAAAAAGGAAAACGCTAGGCATAATTTTAGACGGATTTTTTGGGCTTGTCTTTGCCGTTTGGGGCATTTTTAACGCATATTTCTTTTGTTTTCCCGAATTTCGCCTATATATGTGCCTTGGATGGGTGCTTGGCGGAATAATATATTTGAAAACTTTGCGCAGAATAGTTGCATTTTTAGAAAAAGTATGCTATAATGTAGCTGTAAAAGTAGCAAAAAAGGCAAAAATGAGGAAAAAACTCTTTAAAAAAGAGAGGAAGTTAACATGACGCAAGATAAAATGAGAAAAGTGATTACGGCGTGCGTTTCGGCGGCGACCGTCTTGTTCGTGTTGCTTTTAAGCTATTTAATCTATCAATGGATCAGCCTTTCGGTGCTTGAAAAGCGTGAACAGCAGCTTGAACAAGAGATTAAGGAATTAGAACAAC
>JAFVTA010000002.1 GCA_017503525.1 Clostridia bacterium
AAGCGGAGTAATCGTAATATACCCCGCATGGAGAGCTACCGTATCTCGATCCAAATCGTTTGGATATTCGTCCGCAATCGGCTCGCCTGCTTGGATATACGTATCCTTTGCTACCTGCACGAAATCATCCGAGAAATACTGCGAACCTTCGTAGGTCATGCGTACCCCCTTCGATTCGTAAGGAATATTGATATTATAAATGGGATTTTCGTCCAACAAATGATTGTCTTGGATATACTTGTACACTTCGTCAAAGTACTTCGCCGCCTTCTCCTGTCCGTCAGGGAACGCCGAAAACGCCAAACCTTTCAAGCCCAGCCTTGCCGCCTCGAACACCGCGCCGCAAGTGCCTGAATACACCACGTCTACCCCTACGTTCACCCCTTTGTTTACACCTGAAAGCACCAAATCAAACTTCTCTTTCAAGCCTAATACGCCGTAGCGCACGCAATCGGCAGGTGTGGAATCCATAGAAAATGCCCTTACTCCGTCCATGAACGGGACTTTTTTAATTTCAATTTGCTTGATTAGCTCAATAGCGTGGCTTTTTGCGCTTTGCTCGACTTTGGGTGCGACTACGGTCACTTCGCCTAGCTTTTTTGCCCACTGCGCCAACAGTTTAATGCCGAGCGTATCAATACCGTCGTCGTTGGTGATCAATATTCTCATAACCACCCCTCGTGCGTTGCCTTATACTCCTTCAACAGCGCATCCGCCTCGCCGATCAACGCATTCATTTCCGCCTTGGAGTAGACGGTCGCCCCTGCAGCGCAGGCATGTCCGCCGCCATTGTATCTTTCCGCAAGCTCGCTGACCGTGACAAACCTCGAACGTAATCTCACGCGGATCGAACCGTCGCCGTTGTCAATGAAGGCAAGCCAAATGAGCGAACCTTTAATAGAATCCATGCAAGAAACGCTTGCGCTTGCCTGCTCGTTAGTAAGAGCAAACTTTTTCTTCATTTTCTTATCCACGAAAAGATAGGCGACTCCGCTTGGCGTAATCTTCATTTTTTTGTGCGCATACGCCTCAAATTTGAGCTCGTCAAACGCCTTCATATACAAGTGCGCGTATAGCGTGTCCGTGTCTACACCCTGTTCCAAGATAAGCCCTGCCAGGCGCATAGTTTCCCCCGATACCTCGCGGAAACGGAATCTGCCCGAATCGGTCACCATACCCGTATAAATATAGGTCGCCGCCGTTTTATCAATTTTAAGCTCGTCCTTGAACGTGTCGTAAAACGCCGCCACCATTTCGCAGGTAGACGAACGGTGTTCTTCCACCCATTGACATACGCCGTAGTCTTCTACGGGGATATGGTGGTCGATTTTAATAATTTCTTTACAAAGGGCATACTTTTGGTTGGAGATACGCTTGGTCGTGGCTGTGTCCAAAACAATCCCCAGCGCGTCGGCGTATTCCTCGTCGGGGAGAAGTTCCTCCTCTTTGCCTAAAAAAGCAAGATAATCAGAAAAATCCGCGTTTTGTAAACAGATTTTCTTTTCAGGAAAGGTGAGTTTCAAAATTTCCGCCAACCCTTTCGTCGATCCCACCGCATCTCCGTCGGGACGGAAGTGGCGAAAAATGAAAATCTTATCATAGGCTTTGATTTTATCTAAAATTTTTCTCATATTCTCGTTCATAATAGTTGATTTAAGTCCTCCAAAAGCAACATTGCCGTTTCTTTGTCCTTAACGCACGCGCCGCAAGCTTTGGCGTGTCCGCCTCCGCCGTATTTGACCGCTATCGGCTGCACGGTATACTTACTCGAACGGATTTCCACAAGTACGCCTTGCTCGGTTTCCGTGAAGTTTACCCAGATATCTACCCCTTTCAAATCGGACATGGTACCCACCATGCCTCTGGAAATGGTAAAGGTATCCGCGTTATACGAGGCAAGTTCTTCCTTAGTCGTATAGATATACGCTACCTTTTTATCCGTGAATTTAATTTTGAGAATAAACTGTGCGCGCAAGCGTACGTTTTCAAAATCGTCCGCGTAAAGTTTGGAATAAATATCCCCCGTATCCACCTTTTGCTCCATGAGCTTGGAGGCAAGACGGAAGGTGTTGGCGTTCGTGGAATCGTATCTAAATCTTCCCGAATCGGTCACCATGCCCGTATACAGCGCGGTCGCCGATTCCACCGAAAGGCGTAAACCGTTTTGCACGGCAAACTCCGTCACCTGACCGCAACAGCTTTCGTACGAAGTGTCTACCCATTCGATATCCGCAATCTTTTCACAAAAAATATGATGGTCCATGCGCACCGTTTTTTCCGCAAGCTTATATCGATCATCGCTAATCAACGAGCCTGCGCCGCAGTCCAAAATAACCGCCAACGCGCCCCTGTATGCCTCGTCGGGGATCTCGTCCATAACCGATCCGTCCATAAAGGAATAACGTTTCGCGCCGTCGCCTACGGTATAAACTTCCTTTTCGGGGAAATTATCCTTAAGGATATGTTTTAAACCGATTTGACTGCCTAACGCATCCCCGTCGGGGCTGGTATGGCGGTGGATAATCACCCGATCGTATTTTTTAATTTCTTCTAATATTTTCTTCCACATAGTACCCTCTTATTCGTCAAAATAGCCTCTATACTTGACCTTGTACGCCGAATCCTTAAATAAGAAGTCGTGCAGCTCGATAAAGTAATCGTCCGTCATACTCGCCACGTAGTCCACAACCAGCTGGTTGGGTTCGGTCAACTCGTACATGGTGGCTTGCTTTGGATTGTTTTCGTTCACTTGACGGATATGGTGCGTATAGATAGGCGAGGTTTTACAGCCCTTTTTAACGTCTTCCAAAAGCTGATTATACACCTCGCGCATCATGGGTTGGATTTTGCCTTCCATGCCCGTATGCGACAACGAATGATTATAAATTTTTTCGTAGTTCTCTTTCTTCGCCTTTTTTAACGCCTCGAAATGCATCTTATCCAGCTTAATATACGGCTTGCCGTAGCTGTTTTCAATAACGTTTACGATTAGGTTATTGACGATCTCCGCATTCACCGTTCCGATTTGAGAGGAAAATTCACTCTTTTTCACCGCTTGAGCAAGCACCGCATCCTGCCTGTCTTTGCCAAGATAGGCGATAATATCCGAGATTCGCACCACCGCGCCTTCCAGCGTAGACGGCATGATTTTGTCTGCATAGTTTTTGTCCAACGCACACCTTTCCATTCGCTCGTCAAATTCGTTGAAATCTCGAATGGGAACGGGGCGGTATTCCTCTAATTCCAGCTCGCCGTTGTGACTGGCAATCCCGTCCAACGTTTGTAAGGTTAAGTTGTAGCCGTGGATTTTATCCAGCACTCGAACAGAATGGATATTATGCAAGAAATGCCTGCCCGTGTGCTCGTGATACAGCTTATCCAAAAGGCTTTCGCCCGTATGCGCAAAGGCAGGGTGACCGATATCGTGTCCAAGCGCAATCGCCTCGATAAGGTCAAGGTTTAACCCCAGAGCATTGCCGATCGTGCGAGCAATACGGGATACCAGCTGCACGTGTAAGCTGCGCCTTGTGATATCGTCGTTTTTATACAGCGAATAGACCTGCGTCTTATCGGCATAACGGCTGAAATAGGGACAGTTTACGATCTTATCGATATCTCGTAAGAAAGGCGTACACCAACCGCCGCGCCCGTCCTCTTCGGCGTAGCGATAGGCAGCGTTCCGTTCGTCAAAACCAGCCCGATTTACGCGCAAAGCCTGCGCGTTTGTTTCAAGCTGTTTACTTAATTCTTGAGAATACTGCTCGTACTTTGGCATACCCTTTCCTCCTTGTTTTTTTCATACCGAATTATTATAACACATTTTCGGCCATATTTCAAGTCTTTTTATAAATTTTACCGCCCTCACCAAGAAATTTCCCCTCACCGCCGTACCCTTTCCCCTCTCTCTATCCGCATTTTATTGTATATAGAATATATGAATATTTGAACATATGAACAAGTATTCATATATTATACGTGAAAAGGAAGAACAAAATGACGAGCATTGGATACCTATAATTTGGCATTTATAATTCAGCGTTTATAATTTAGCGTTTATAATTTGCTCTATAATCTTGCTCTATAATTTAATGCTTATAATTTCGCTCCATAATTGAGTTCATATAATTGGATGACTATCACGGAAATACGGCAGGTAAGCGTATAAAAAATCAGGCGAGAACTTCGCCTGATTTGTCATTGTTATAAAGAAAAACCACGCGATAGCCGCGTGGTTCGATAGGATTCACCTATGATTATTCCTTAATAGAAGGTTGCCAGCTGTTCTTCGGGCGCATCGCATACAATCACTTTTTCTGCAACCAACACGGGGCCTTTGCCCTTATAAATTCTATGCTTTTGGAAGGCAATCTTTGCCGTGATACTAATCCAGTCGCGCGTTTGCAACTCCATTTCATAGGGCAGGTCGCAAGCAAGTCCGCAATACTGGATATCGTCCGCACAACAGGTCATGACGTGTCTGCCGACAACGATATCGGTGGGCTGTAAACGCTTGTCCGTAGCCACCAAACCTTTGAATTTCACCGTCTTGCCGATATACGTTTCTAAATTTTCCGTCAAGTCGCGGTAGAAAAAGGCGTAATCCTTATCCTCAATCACGATAACGGGCGCATTGATATCAAAAGGCAACGGGTCTTCGATATCGTCAAAGTCCGCTCTGCCGTCCGCGCGTTCGTACACAATATCGCACCTTCTGGTGATACCGCGCACGACTTTATGCAAACTCATCTTGTCCATGGTATCGTCGTAGCGGTTAAAAACGACGAGTTGAGCGTTTTCAATCTTATCAAAAACAAGCTGGCGCATATTCGCGTTATAGTTCAAAAAGGTTCTTGCATCAAAGAACGTCATGACTTGATTGATAAGCCAACCCTCGGGCATAGCGTTGAAGAAATCATCCAGCGCCCACATGCCGTTGTATTCAACGACCACCCGTTCCGCGCAGTATTGCAACTGCAATTTGGCAAGATATTCTTCCGTCAAGTCCGCCTTATCGTCGATGACGACAAGTTCTACGTTTTCCGCGCCTGCAAAGCGTATGGTTTCATACTCTTCTTCTCCCTCTTCACAAACGAGGAGCAGGGTCTTCTCCCCCGAAGAAAAACGGGGATCTTCAAAGGTTTCCTGAATAAATTTTGTTTTGCCCGATTCCAAAAACCCCAAAAATAAATACACGGGAGTTTCTACGGGAAGTTTTTGCGTCATAATTTTATCCTCAAAGTTTGAATAACTCTTTTAATGCCTCTTCGTTTAAGCCACAGCCGATTACACACAGTCTACCCGTCACGCCTGCATTGCCCTCTCGCACGTCAGGTTCGCCGGGTACGTAGTCAAAGTGCAACCATGCGCCCTCGCCCGAAAGAATACCTTTTGCACGGAGTATCGTACCGTATTTTTCTTCGTTTTGCAATTCCGCCAAAGCAAGCGCAAGCTCGTCCTTCGTGTACATTCTCGCCGTTTCCGCGCCAAAGCTTGTAAACACCTCGTCCGCGTGATGGTGATGGTGTTCGTGATGCTCATGGCAATCGCAATTCGGGTCGTGACATTCGTGCCCATAGTGG
>JAFVTA010000050.1 GCA_017503525.1 Clostridia bacterium
ATGATACGGTTTGCAACGGTATTCATAAGCTCTTGGTCGTGTGAAGTCAAGAGCATACACCCTTTGTAATTACTCAATCCGTTATTGAGGGCAGTAATCGATTCGAGGTCAAGGTGATTGGTAGGTTCATCAAAAATCAAGAAGTTGCTTCCTTCAAGCATCATTTTTGCAAGCATACAGCGTACCTTCTCGCCGCCCGAAAGCACCTTTGCTTTTTTAAGCGCCTCTTCGCCCGAGAATAACATTCTTCCAAGCCAACCGCGGAGATATTCCTCGTAGTGATCGTTAGAGAATTGCGAAAGCCATTCGACAAGGTTTAAATCACAGCCCTGAAAGTATTCGTTGTTATTTTGAGGGAAATAAGATACGGAAATGGTTTTACCCCACTTTACCGTACCCGAATCGGGCTGTTCCTTACCCATAAGAATATCGTAGAGCATGGTAAGCGTGGTACTCTTATCCGAAACGATACCGATTTTTTCATCGCGCTGTACAGTGAAGGATACCTTTTCAAAATATCCTTCTTTCGTCAAATCCTCTACGATTAAAATATCGTTGCCGATTTCTCTTTCAAATTTAAAGTCAATGAACGGATATTTACGCAAGGAGGGCTTGAAATCGTTAATCGTAAGCTTTTCAAGCTCTTTTTTACGCGAAGTTGCCTGACGGGACTTAGATGCGTTTGCGGCAAAGCGCGCGATAAATTCTTGTAGTTCCTTAGCTCTTTGCTCGGCTTTTTTATTTTGTTCCTTTTGCTGACGTGCAAGCAACTGGCTAGTTTGATACCAGAAATCGTAGTTGCCGACGAACATGTTAATTTTCCCAAAGTCTACGTCGCAAATATTCGTACAAACCTTATTAAGGAAGTGACGGTTGTGGGAAACGATAATAATGGTATTTTCAAAATCCATTAAATAATTTTCCAGCCATCTAACCGTTTTAATGTCGAGGTTATTCGTAGGCTCGTCCAACAGCAAAACGTCAGGATCGCCGAAAAGCGCCTGCGCAAGCAGTACACGCACCTTTTGCTTTGCGTCCAAATCGCTCATAAGCGAATAGTGCATTTCATCGGGAATATCAAGCGCGTTCAAAAGCTGCGCTGCCTGGAATTCTGCATCATAACCGTTCATTTCGGCAAATTCACTTTCCAGATCAGCTGCTTTTACACCGTCCTCCTCGCTAAAATCGGGCTTTGCGTACAAAGCATCTTTTTCGTCCATAACCTCAACCAAACGCTTGTAGCCAAGCATAACGGTACGAAGCACCGTTTCGTTGTCGTACATATTTTGGTTTTGTTGTAAAACGGACATACGCTCGTTTTTATCCATGGAAACGAAACCTTTTTGAGGCTCAATTTCCCCCGAAAGCACCTTTAAAAAGGTAGATTTACCCGCGCCGTTTGCACCGATAATGCCGTAGCAGTTCCCCTTCGTAAATTTTAAATTAACGTCTTCAAACAGTTTTTTACTGCCGAATTGAAGGGATACCCCCGTCACTTGCAACATATTAACACCTCTTGCCTAAATTTCCTATTTAGTATAGCACACTTCCCGTGTGAAAGCAAACGATTTCTTCCTTCTTATTAAGGAAAAATTTCCACCCAGCTCTTTTTCCAAAAGAACTCGCTAAAATCTTGCTCTCCCTTTTCCTCTTCTTCAGTGGTCTTTGGTCTAAAATGCATTGCATTCTCCTCGGGATTATCGAGCAAATTCCCGATGGGCAGCCATTGACCGCCGTCTATGTTGGGACGCACCATCCAATTCTCGGTATCCATGAAAACGACTCTTTGCAACTCGGTACCAAGCTCAAAAAGGTCGGAATCCATCTTTTCTACACTTTTACCGATTACAAGTTCTTTAATATTCGGTGAAAAATAGAAAGCCCTTCTGCGAATATAGGTGACGGTATCGGAAAGCACCACTCGGCGAACCCATTTGGTCGGAGAAACGCTAAACCAATTGATTATAGTCACCCCTTGAGGAATCCACAGCGTATTATCGGCAGGCTGAACACCTTTATATCCTAAGAATATAACTTGCGGAACCCCCTCTTCGTCCACCCAATCATAAGTAATATATCCGTCTAAATCCTTGTGAAGTTTGCTGGCACACGGCTCGGTATAAACGTCTAACACATGATTATTTAAATCTATCATGTTTTCCTCTTTGCCGGTGACGTGTGCAGTAGAAAAATCGTATACTTCCACAAGGTTATAACAGTTATCAAATGAGCCTGCCTCAATCGTCTTTACATTTTTGCCTATAGTGAGGCTATTCAAACCCAATCTGCCACCAAACGAATATTTCGCGATACCGATGACCGGCTTGCCCATGTATTCATCCGGAATGACGACGCGGCGAACCTCTCTTGCGTCCGTACCGATACAATAATAACCGCCGTCACGCTCTTGAAACTTCAATACGGCAAGCCCACAAAATTGACAGGAATCATCCACGTATATATGATCAAGCTTGGGAGAGGTTTCCTGCTCTTCAAATACTTCATTGCAGCGCTGACAATGCGAACCCTGCGTTTTCCCTTCGAATTCGCAAGTGGCAGATCTCGCTGGATCGATGACCTCGTCATGCCCCAACGGACTAGTTGCCTGCGTCATTTTCTCTCCACAAGAGTCACAAACCAAAACGCTTACACCGTTTATCGTACAATACTGCGTACGGCTTTCCTCTCTCCAAGTATGCGCACAAGGCGGAGCAACCTCTATAGAACTGTCTTCTTCACTGGAACTATATGCTTCGCTTGAACTATCTTCTTGGCTGGAGCTGTATTCCTTGCTTGAAGTATCTTCTTGGCTGGAGCCGTATTCCTTGCTTGAAGTATCTTCTTGGCTGGAGCCGTATTCCTTGCTTGAAGCATCTTCTTGGCTTGAGCTGTATTCCTTGCTTGAAGTATTTTCTTGGCTGGAGCTGTATTCCTTGCTTGAATCGCTTGTGCTGCTGACAAGCACACTCTCCTCTTCCGTATTGTATATAGAGGAAAAGCTTTCAAATGAGGAAGACTTCTCTTCCCCACAAGCAATGAAACAAAGAAAACAAGAGAAAAATAGTATTAAAATTAAGGGTAAATATTTACTTCTTTTCACAATTTGTCCTTTGTGTATTTGTATATTACATCAAAAAAGCCCTTAAAGGTACTCCTTCAAAGGCATTTTATCTAAAATTATTATTTCGTAAGCTTTTCTACTTCTTTCGCAACATCTGCAACCGTAACGAGCGTTTCTACCTCATCATCAGGGATGGTAATCCCGTATTCGTCTTCGAGTTGGCTAAGGAGTTCTACAACATCCAAAGAATCCGCGCCAAGATCATCTACAATCTTCGCATCAGGGGTCACTTTATCAAGGGGAAGGTTAAGTGCTTCGGAAAGCATTTCTTGAATTTTTTCTAACATAATAATTTCCTCCGTAATTATACAGTCAATCTTTATTGACTAATTTATTATACTATAGCCTTTTTTAAAAGTCAAGCGTTTTACCAATTTTTTCACAATACCCGTTATTTAGGTTGTTTTTTCATGGTAAGGCCGATACGGTTTTTCTTAATATCGACCTCTTTTACCCATACTTGAACGACTTGCCCTACCTTTAACACCTCGGAAGGGTGACGGATATACTTCTCCGTGATTTGAGAAATATGCACCAATCCGTCTTGATGTACGCCGATATCGATAAACGCGCCAAAATCCACGACATTGCGCACCGTACCCGTAAGCTCCATACCTACCTTCAAGTCCTCAATACCCATGACATCCTTTCTCAAAGTAGGCGCGGGTAAACCTTCGCGGATATCTCTGCCCGGCTTAATCAATTCGTTAACGATATCGTTTAAGGTAGCCCTATCCAACTCGGTTTCCCGTGCCGCGCGTTCCTCGCCGTACGCTTTTATTTTTTCTTTTAAATCGGCAATTCGGCGCGCTTTTACGTCTTCCTTTGTATAGGAAAACAAAGAAAGGAGCTTTTCGGCTTTCGCATAAGATTCCGGATGCACCGCGGTATTATCCAGAATATTTTCACCGCCGTCAATACGCAAGAACCCTGCGCATTGTGTATATGCCTTCTCACCAAGTTTAGGTACTTTTAAAAGCTGTTTTCTCGATTTAAATCTGCCGTTTGCCTCGCGGTATACGACGATATTTTTCGCCACCGCGCTATTTAACCCTGCAACGAATTTAAGCAAGGATACGCTTGCCGTATTCAAATCCACCCCTACGCTGTTTACACAGTCTTCCAATACGCCTGAAAGAGCGCTGTCCAGCCTCTTTTCGTTCATATCGTGCTGATACTGTCCTACGCCGATGGATTTAGGGTCGATCTTAATAAGCTCTGCCAAGGGATCTTGTAATCTTCTTGCAATTGAAACGGCGCTTCTTGCAGTCACGTCATAATCGGGGAATTCTTCTTTCCCCAGCGCGCTTGCCGAATACACGGATGCACCCGCCTCGTTTACGATAACATAGCCGACTTCCCTGCCCGTTTCCGCTTTTATTTCCTTAATTAGTTCGGCAATAAAAATTTCGCTTTCCTTGCTCGCCGTACCGTTTCCGCAGGAAATTACCTCAACGCCGTATTTTTGGATAAGCGCTTTAAGCTCTTTCTTCGCCTCGACAACCTTATTTTGAGGAGGCGTAGGGAACACCACCGTTTTATCAAGCACCTTGCCCGTACCGTCCACTACGCAAATTTTACAGCCCGTACGGTATGCAGGGTCCCAACCCATCGTGATTTTATCTTTCACGGGCGGTTGCATAAGCAAAGGTTTTAAGTTTAATTCAAACATTTTGATGGCTTGTTCGCTTGCCTCTTCAAAAAGCTGTGCGCGTACTTCCCTTTCAACCGAAGGCGCAATTAAACGCTCGTAGCTATCTTCCGCCGCCTCTTTAACGAGCTTAGAGCTTTCTCCGCCGTCCTTCAAAAAGCTCGCCGCCGCGATGCGCTTTGCAAATTCTCCGTCCACCTCAATGGATACTTTTAAATATTCTTCCTTTTCGCCGCGGTTTAACGCAAGAATACGGTGGCTTTTCGCTTCACATACAGGCTCGCGGTAATCGGCGTACATGCCGTAGGTTTTCGCTTCGTCCGCCGCCTCCTTGCCTTTAGCATAGCAAGATACCAAGTCCCCGTGCTTAAAGAAAAAGTTGCGCAGCTTTTTACGCGTTGCCGCATCGTCGGAAATCATTTCCGCGATAACGTCTTTCGCCCCTGCAATCGCCTCTTCCGCGGATGTCACTTCGTCCGTAAGGAATTTTTGGCTTTCTTTTTGAATATCCAGCGTTTTATCCTGCAATAAAATTAGCTCGGCAAGAGGTTGCAACCCCTTTGCAATCGCAATAGACGCACGCGTTTTTCTCTTTTGTTTATACGGACGGTAGATATCCTCTACTTCCGTCAACGTGACTGCCTTTGCAAGCGCAGATACGATTTCTTCCGTCATTTTGCCTTGCTCGGTAATCGAATTTACCACTTCTTCCTTTCTCTTTTCTAAATTGCGAAGATAGGTAAGTCGATCGAACAGCTCGCGCAAAACCTGATCGTCACAGCTGCCCGTCATTTCCTTTCTGTATCTCGCGATAAAGGGAATGGTGTTCCCCTCGTCAATGAGGGAAACGATATTGCTTGCATGGGTGGGTTTTAAGTTAAATTCTTGCGTAATCGTTTGTAAAATATCCATAGTACTACCTTTTATTTTTCACCGAACACTTCGTCCAGCTGTTTTCTCCATATTTTTTCGTCAAAGCGCGGATTTGCAGGGCTTGTCGAAGGCATTTTCACATACGGAATATCGATATCGGCATACTTTTGACAAAACAAATCGTATGCAAGCGTTCCGTTGAGCAAAATCCTTTGAATATCCGCTTTATTCAATACCTCGCTCAAATCCGCAAGCTCGGCGTTTTTCACCGATGCATCGGCGGAGCCTTGAACTTCACACGAAACCGCCATATCCCAAAGTGCAATCTTATTGCGGAATAAAAACTCCGTCTTGCCTTTCGTATCTACGGGGATTTCCTCGTTAAAATATCCGCAGAGCATTCTCCAAAATCGGTTTTGCTTATTCCCGTAATAAAACTCGATTTTCCTGCTTTTCACAGACGGGAAACTGCCCAAAATCAAAACCTGGCTTTCTTTATTATAAATGGGAGCAAAGCTCGTCTTTTTCCTATCGTCCATATTAAAGAGCGAAGGGTTTGTCCGTATTTCCAACAAGCGCGACTGCCTTTTCTTCCTCGTTAAACATGAGGGAAAGCGTTTCTCTCGCCTCTTCGTAGGTCATTGCGTTGATTTTATTGAGTTTCTTCTCAAAATCGAAAACGTCATTAAAGTACAGCATATATCTGCCGTATAACAGCATTTGCGAGTTGCTGCTTTCATTGCTGAAAAACATACTTGCTTTCATTTGCTCGCGGCTGCGCATAAACTCGTCCTTGGTAATTCCGTCCGTTTTCATACTCCTTACAACGGCGTGAATCGCCTCGTAAGCCTCTTCCGCATGCGCAGGATTTACGCCTGCATAGATATTTTGCGAGGCACATTCGGGGAAGGAAGAAAGATAGGAATATACCGAATAGGCAAGCCCTCTCTTTTCACGCACCTCTTGGAAAAGTCTTGCGCTCATCGAACCGCCCAAGATGGAATTGATTGCGCTGACGAAATCCTCTTTCTCATGTCCTCTGGGAACGGAAGGATACGCAATCGCAAGGTGCATTTGCTCAATCGGCTTGCACTTTACAAGACTCTTGTGATCTTTAATAATTTGGGGTTTGCGAGGGTCGAAATCCCCCTCGTCTAAATTGCCAAAATAGCTTTCCACAAGCGCCTGCGCCGTTTGCGGATCGATACCGCCTGCAAAGGAGATGACGATATTTTTAGGACAATATCTTGCTTTTTTATATTTTTGAACGTCGGCAAGGGTAAAACCTTTTACGTTTTCCGCCGTACCTAAAATATTTCGGCCGTAGTTTTCCTTACCGTAGAACGCGCGTGCAAGCAAGTCCAAACAAAGATCCTCCGGCGTGTCCTCGTTCATGGAGATTTCCTCGCAAATTACTCCTTTTTCTCTTTCCATTTCCTCTTCGGGATAGGTCGCGTTTAAAAAAAGGTCGGACAAAAGTTCAAAACAATCCGCCGTATGATCGGACGTACACTTGGAGTAATAACAGGTTAAATCCTTGCCCGTAAAGGCGTTTACCTGCGCGCCGAGCCTATCGAACGAGTCCGAAATCTCAAAGGCGTTGCGCTTTTTCGTCCCCTTGAATTGCATATGTTCGATAAAATGGGAAATACCGTCCTCGGCATCCGTTTCCGCACTGCCGCCCGTTCCAACGAGAATACCCATCGTCACCGACATAAGCCCTTGCATTTGTTTTACCACGAGCCTAAGCCCGTTTTCGTATCTTTTTTCGTAAACCATAATTTTTATCCTTCTTTTTGCAAGCTTTTTGAAACGCCTACCGTCTGCAAGCCGCTTGCTTTATAATATTTTAAAATATCTTCTAATGCATCCGCCGTTTCTTTCATGGGATGCATAAGTATAAAATCCCCTGCTTTCACACCTTTCGTAGCTCTCGTATAGATAACCGCCGCATTTTTATCCCGCCAGTCAATCGTATCTCGCGACCATAAAATCGTCTTCATGCCAAGCAGTTTTGCCGCCTCTAATGCATTATCGCCATAGGCGCCCGACGGGGGCGCAAACAGCGTTGGCGCGGTTCCCGTAGCCAGCTCGATAAAACGGTTGCAGTCGGCAATTTCCTTTCGATTATCCGCTAAAGAAAGCTTGGAATGGTCTTTATGGAAATACCCGTGATTGCCGATTTCATGTCCTGCCTCGTGAATGGCTTTTACGCATTCGGTGTTATCGTCCGCCCAACAGCCGCCGATAAAAAAGGTAGCCGTTGCCTCATAGCTTGCAAGCGTGTCTAAAATGCGATATACCTCATCCGTACCCCAGTACACGTTAAACATTAAGCAAACGCCTTCGCTATTTTCGCTCCTGCGATAAAGTTCCGCCCCCTCGCCCTTTGCCGTCACGCTTTGCTCTACGGGCGATAAGCACAGCGCGCCTACGGACAAAACGAGCACGCCGAGTACGAGGTTTGTAGCTGCTTTTTGACGAATAGAAGAGC
>JAFVTA010000051.1 GCA_017503525.1 Clostridia bacterium
GGAAACTGGAAAATGAACAACACCGCTTCGCAGGGCGTAGCTCTTGTAAACGCAATCGCTCCCCTCGTTGAAAATGCAAACTGCGACGTAGTCGTTTGCGTACCCGCAATCAATATCCCTGCGGTTAGCGAGGCGTTGAAAGGCACGAACATCAAGCTCGGCGCGGAAAACGTGCACTGGGCGGAAAAAGGCGCGTTCACGGGGGAAATCTCCGCGGCAATGCTCGTTGAATACGGCGTAGAATACGTTATTATCGGGCACAGCGAACGCCGTCAATACTTCGGCGAAACGGACGAAACGGTAAACAAGAGAACGATTACCGCGCTCAACGCAGGGCTTACCCCTATCGTTTGTATCGGCGAATCCTTGGAAGAAAGAGAAACGGGCAAGACGGAAGAAGTACTTGCACTTCAAATCCGCGAAGGCTTGAAAGGGATTGAAGAACTTTCCAAAATCGTTATCGCATACGAACCCGTTTGGGCTATCGGCACGGGCAAAACCGCAACGGCGGAACAGGCAAACGAAACGATCGCGTTTATCCGTAAAACGGTCGGTGAAATGTTCTGCCCCCACTGCGCGGCGGCGCTCCGTATTCAATACGGCGGCAGCATGAACGCAGGCAACTGCAAAGAGCTTATGGCAATGCCCGAAATCGACGGCGGTTTGATCGGCGGCGCTTCCTTGAAAGCACCCGACTTTGCGGCAATTGTTAATTTCGATAAATAAGCAACGCATTACGGGGGCAGGTAAGCGTTCGTCGCATACCTGTCCCCTCTATTTTGAAATTTAGGAGAAAATAATATGAAGAAACCTTACGCCATTATTATCATGGACGGTTATGGTATCAACCCCTCCGAACACGGCAACGCAATCGCCAAGGACGGCAGTAAATTTGTAAATCAACTTAAAAAAGAATACCCTTCCGCACAGCTTGGCGCAAGCGGTATGTCCGTAGGCTTGCCCGACGGTCAAATGGGCAACAGCGAGGTTGGGCACCTCAATATCGGCGCAGGCAGAATTGTGTACCAAGACCTCACCAAAATCACGAAGGATATCCGCGACGGCGCGTTCTTTACAAATAAAGAACTTCTTCGCGCTATGCACGCGGCGAAAGATAACGGCAAGAAACTCCACCTCTTCGGGCTCGTTTCCACGGGCGGCGTACACAGCCATACCGAACACTTGTACGCGCTCATCGAAATGGCGAAGAAAGAAGGCTTGGACAACGTTTACGTGCATGCGTTCACCGACGGGCGCGACGTTGCCCCCACTTCGGGTGCGGAGTTCCTTAAACTCTTACAAGACAAAATGAACGAACTCTCTTTCGGTAAAATCGCATCCGTAGCAGGCAGATACTACGCTATGGACCGTGACAATAACTGGGACAGAGAAGAAAAGGCGTACGATATGCTTACCCTCGGTACGGGCGTACAGTTTGAAGGCTCGGCGGAAGATATGGCGAAAGCGTCCTATGCGCAAGGCGTGACGGACGAATTTATCCTGCCTACCAACCTCACCGAAAACGGCAAGCCCGTTGCGCTTATCGAAAAGGGCGACAGCGTTATTTGCTTTAACTTCCGTCCCGACAGAGCAAGACAGATTTCGAGAATGTTCTCGCAAGCAAAGTTCCCCTTTACGGATGCTAAAACGGGCGCAACGCTTGGCTTTGAACGCAAAACGGGATTCCTCGCGCCTACCTACGTAGGCTTTGCGGTGTACGATTCCTCGTTTGAAAACGTTGGCGTAGCTTTCCCTCCCGACGAAATCACCAACACCCTGCCCCAGTACGTTGCATCTTTGGGCATGAAACAGCTCCATATTGCAGAAACGGAAAAGTATGCGCACGTGACCTTCTTCTTCAATGCAAAACTTGAAGCTCCCGTCGAAGGCGAAACGCGTATCGTCATCCCTTCCCCCAAGGTAGCAACCTACGATATGCAACCTGAAATGAGCGCGTATCCCGTCACCGAAAAGGTACTTGAAGAACTGGACAAGGGGATTTACGACGTTGTCATTTTGAACTTTGCAAACTGCGACATGGTAGGCCATACGGGCGTTATGGAAGCGGCGGTTAAAGCAGTACACACCGTCGATGAATGTGTGAAGAAAGTGACGGATAAGATTTTGGCAATGGGCGGCTCGGCAATCGTCACCGCCGACCACGGCAACGCCGATCAAATGATCGCGGACGACGGCGTGATGGCGTTTACCCAGCACACCACCTTCCCCGTACCTGTCATTTTGGTTTCCGAAGAATACAAGAGCGTGACCCTCCGCGAAGACGGCGTTTTGGCTGACCTCGCACCTACCCTTCTTGACCTCATGAAGGTTGAACAGCCCAAAGAAATGACGGGTAAGAGCCTTATTAAATAAGGAAACGGGAAAATTTTTCAAAAAAGACCGTAAAAATCCTTGCGATATTCGTTTTTGTATGTTATAATTGTTAAGTGATTTGAACGGACGGAAATTTTCCGTTAATAGAAAAAGTAAAAAGGATGCAAAATATTATGTTGACTTTGATGAATTTATTAACGCCCGCAAAAGACTCCGGGGTGTATAACCTCTACTTCGGGCTTAGCCTCACGATGATTATTCTTATGGGTATCGCAGCGCTCGCCGCGATCATCCTCGTGCTTATGCAACCCAGCAACTCGACGGGTATCGACGCGCTCGGCGGTTCCAGCGAAACCTTCTTCGGTAAGAACAAGGGCAAATCGATTGAAGCAAAAATGAAGAAATGGACGTGGATCTGCCTCGCAGTTTTGGTAGTATTCGCAATCACCTTCTACATTTTACAGCTTGAATCCATTTGGGCATAATCTCACGTAAGAATTTATCGGCGGCTTAACATTTTAGCCGCCGATTTTATTTCCCGTCCTCTACATAGGAAGGAGGCAACCACTTGAACGCAAAAGATTCACTTTTTCAAGCCTTTGAAGAAGGCTTGCTTGCCAAAAAAACGGCAAATGAAATTTTAAAAATTTTACAAATCCCCTATCGGGAGAAAAATCGATTAACCGACCTTTTGGATTCGCTTTGCAAGGAGGGTAAACTCTTCCAAAACGACGGGGGCAGGTACGGAACGATTGAGCAATTAGGCTTGATTAAAGGTAAAATCACGGGCAACGAACGCGGTTTTGCTTTCCTCACGCCCGAATCGTTAGAACGCTTTGAAAAGGATTTCTTTATCCCTCGTAAAAACTTGCACGGCGCACTCCACGGCGATACCATTTTAGCCGAACGGGTATACAGCGAAAGCGGAGACGAGGCAAGTGTCGTATCCATTCTCTCCCGCGGTCTTGAAAAGGTGGTCGGCACTTTCCAAAGGGATAAAAAAGCGGGATATCTTTTCCCCGACGAAAAGAAATTTTCTACGGAAATTTATATCCCCTTATCCGCTTGCTCGCATATCAAAAGCGGCGTAAAGGCAGTAGCAAAAATCACCTCTTACCCCTACGGGAAATCCCCAGGCGGCGAGATTATCGAGGTGCTTGGCGACGAGGACGATTTCTTCGCCGAAGAGCTGTCCATCATACGTTCCTACGACTTACACGAGGAATTTCCCCCTCGCGTGGAAAAAGAAGCGCAAAAACAGGCCGCAAGAAAAATTACCGACACGGATATCCAAAACCGCAGGGATTTTCGGGATAAGCTGATCGTCACGATCGACGGCGCGGACACGCGCGATATCGACGACGCCGTATCCTTGGAAAAGGACGGCGAGGACTATCTTTTAAGCGTGCATATCGCAGACGTAAGTCATTACGTTGAATACCGCTCCCCCCTCGATTTAGAGGCGTTTGAGCGCGGTACGAGTGTATATTTCCCCGACCGCGTTTTGCCCATGCTCCCCCGTTTCCTTTCCAACGGCATTTGTTCTCTCAACGAAGGCGAGGACAGATTGACCCTTTCCTGCCTTATGCGCATTGATAAAAACGGCGCGGTAAAATCCAGCGAAATCGTCGAGGGCGTCATTCGCTCTACCTATAAAATGACCTACGACGAGGTAGAAAATATCATGAACGGGGATACGGGTACTTGCGAAAAGTATGCGCTCGTTAAAGACATGGTGCTCCTCTTTGCGGAGTTGACCCGCATTTTACAAACGGCGCGCGATAAAAAAGGGAGCATTTCCCTTGACGTAAAAGAAACGAAAATTATCTTTGAGAACGACGAAATTAAAATCCCCGATTATAAGCGTTTGTTCTCTTATCAAATTATCGAGGCGTTCATGGTGCTTGCCAACGAAACGGTGGCGGAGTATATGCACTCTATCGAAGCGCCTTTCGTATACCGTATTCATGAAAAACCCAGCGAGGAAAAAGCGGTTGCTTTCCGTGAATTTGCGAAAAGCTTGGGGCTTACCCCCCGTTTCCGCGCGGACGAAGTCAAACCGTACGATTACCAAAACCTGCTGCGCTCGGCGGAAGGCTTGCCGATCTATTCGGTGCTCAACCGCGTCATGCTCCGTTCCATGCAAAAGGCGCGCTACGCGCCCGAAAACGAGGGGCATTTCGGTTTGGCAAGCAGGTGCTATTGCCACTTCACTTCCCCCATTCGGCGTTATCCCGACCTTTGTATCCACCGCATTATTAAGCTCGTTTTGAACGGAGAATACCCCCTTGCTTTGGAACGCTACGGAAACTTTGTCGCAAGCGCCGCGAAACAATCTTCTGAACGCGAACGGCGAGCAGCTGATGCAGAACGGGACGTGGACGACTTGTACACGACTATGTATATGAGCGAACGTATCGGCGAGGAATACGATGCCGTCATTTCGGGGGTCACCTCGTTCGGGCTGTTTGCCGAACTCCCCTTTGCTGTAGAGGGCTTTATTCCTATCGAATCCCTGTACGGTGAGTTCTACTTCGACGCCGACCGCTACCGCCTTGTAGGGCGCACGGAAAGCTATGCAATCGGCGAACAGATACGCATTAAAGTGACAGACGTGGATTTTTATCGGCGCAGAGCCGAATTTAGACTTTTACGGAGAATTGTATGAAAATCATTGCAACCAACAAAAGCGCCTCGTTTGAGTATTTTATCGAGGAAAAATACGAGGCGGGTATCGTATTAGAGGGCAACGAGATTAAGTCCCTGCGTGCAGGCAACGTGAATATGAACGATTGCTTTTGTTTCGTGCGCGGAAGCGAAGTGTCCGTCAAAAATATGCATATCGCTTTGTACGATAAATCGGACGGGTTTAGCACGCGCGATACCAGAAGAGATAGAAAACTACTTCTCCACAAGGGCGAGATTGCTAAAATCGCAGGCAAAATCAACCGTCAAGGCTACACCCTCGTCCCCTTAAAGCTGTATTTTAAGGACGCTCTCGTTAAGGTGGAAATTGCCCTTTGCAAGGGTAAGCATACCTACGATAAAAAGCAATCGATTGCCGAGCGCGATATCAAGCGTTCGACCGACCGCGATATCAAAAACGCAGGCTTTTAACCATGAGTATTATCAAACACCCTATCCCTATTTTAGAATTTGATAGCGATAAAGGCGCTGTAATCCCACCCACACACGAGGGCTTGGATTTACAGCTCCCCAAGAAATGCGTCTTTGCTTTTCTTGGAGAATATATAGACGAATACGCTCGCAAAATAAACGCCTGTAGGTTTCGGAATTAGCTGTATTACTCTTATAAGCCTTAACGGGTTCTGCCTTCGCAGAACCCGTTATTTTAATCCATACTCTTCCTTTTTCCCACGCCCACTCGCCCCTTTTTTCCCGCGCGCACTCACACCATTTCTTTTTTATATTCCCCTCACCCATAATATATGAACATTTGAACAATTGTTCAAATGTTCATATATTTTAAAGTAATCGTGAAAATGGGCAAGATCGTTAAGGCGAGATTTGAAATACGGTTATTCCTCCGCGGATATACGCTGGCGCGTTTGGATTAAATGGTATTCCTGCGCGCTGTCAAACGCTACGCTTACAGGGCTATACGGTGAGGAAAAAGCGATACTTCCGCTTGTGTTCGCCACCGCACAATACCCCTCTCCGCAAAAAAATATAGGCACGCCGTACAAGTACGCGTACGCACGCAAGAGTACTTGTTGCAGAGTGCTTTGTACTCTTCCAAAGGGGCAAACGATAAAATCTGCGCTACAAAGCGCCAAGCTTTTCACCGCCTCGGGGAAGGCGATATCGTCTGCCACCACTACCCCCATGCGCCCTATTTTCGTGGAGTAAATCTTCAAGCCTGCCCCCACCGAAACCTCGCCGTCCAACGCGTGGAGCATATCGCATATTCCGCAAAGCCGACCGTTTTCCGCCACCAACGCGGATTTGCGTTTTATCCCCCTTGTGTCCGTCACACAGCCGCAAACTACCACGGCTTTTGCCGATTTAGACAGCAAAGCGGTTTCCTCAAAAAAACCGCTTTCTCCGCTTAATTCCTGTTCGTAGCTAACGACCCCCATGCCGTTAAATCCGAATAAAATCAAGTCCTCCCCCTCGCTCTCGTACCCGTCCTTGAACGCCTTTACCCTTACCCGACTGACAAAACGAATTTTCATACGCCCCCCATACCACTTATTATAAGCTAACAAGTTAAAAAAGGTGCAAAAAAAACGGCAGGTTCTCCTGCCGTTTACACTTTATTTCTTGCAATATTCGTCTACTACGCGCTGCATTTCATCCAAACGCTTGATCATGTCTTGCGCCAAGACCAAGTGACACTTTGCACGCACTAAATTTTGATCGGGGTAATGAATACGGAAATATTTATCCCCATTGAGATAATCGGTTAAAAATCTTCCGCCACATTCCACCGTTATGGTGACTGCGCCGAGCGCAAGCGTTTGCTTTTCCATCTCCCAAAGCCGATCCTTGACCGTACCTACGAACCCGCGCGCGAAGGCTTTGTATTTTTCCATATCCAAGCGCACTTTGCTTAAATCACGCTCGTCTTCCGCTCCCGTAGAACCGATTACGCGAATCGCGTCGCCAAAGTCGCACGCAACAAGCCCCGGCATAACCGTATCCAAGTCGATTACCGAAAGGTGCTTACGCGTTTGCTCGTCAAAAAGCACGTTGCTGGGCTTGGTATCGTTATGGGTGACACGGAGAGGCAATGCCCCTGACTTTTGCAATTTATACAGCTTGGTGGCAATCTCTTCCAACTGCAAATACCCGTCGATAACCTCCTGCGCTTCCTCTCTTCGCCCTGCGAGGTTCTCCCTTACCGCATCCTTAAACGCCTCAAAACGGCGAACGGTATTATGGAAATGAGGAATAACGATATGTAAATCCTTGACTGGATAATCGGCAAGATAAAGCTGGAACTCGCCAAACGCAATCCCTGCCTCTTCTACGATATCCAAATCATCCGTTTGTTCAAAGCTAATCGACCCGTCTATATATCTGCAACAGCGCCAAAAACTGCCGTCTTCCAAAAAAGTATAATACTTCTCATCGGACGTTTTGGAATAATGCAAAACGTTGCGTTTTGCCGTTGCTTGCTTTTCCTTAATCTTTGCGCGAATATACTCGGTCACCGAGGAAATATTATCCATAACGGCAATCGGGTCGCGGAATACGTACGTATTCACCTGTTGAATGATATAATCCTTCATTTCCCCGTTGCGCAAAAAGAACACCTGGTACGTAGTGTTGATATGTCCGCTGTTGATTACGTTAAAAAATTGGTATTCGCCTTGAATTTGAAATTTCTCACATACCCGTTTTAAAAGCGCGTCTGTAGCCATAATCCCATCCTTTTACTGTATTACCATATCATTATATCATAAATTTTGCGCTGTGTCAATATACATCTCCAAAAAAGTTGGATAAACAAAACGATTTTACGAATACTGCTTATATGCGTTATCTTACCCTATTTAGCTGTATGTTCGGCATTTTGCTTTGTTCCTGCTATACCTCTACCAAAAAAGAGTTAACCTCGTACATGCCCCCTTCGTTCGATAGTTATTTTGAACCTTTAGAGGGAGAATACGCCACACCCGAACACAAAGAAACGAACGCTTGGGAATTAGAGGAGCGGGATATTTCCTATATCGATAAAAAGAAAAAGCTTGTCGCCTTTTCCTTTGACGACACGCCCTCTTCCGCCCTTGAAAATATCCTTGCCGTTTTCACAGCCTTTAACGAGCAAAATCCCGATTGCATCGCTACGGCAAGCCTGTTTATCAACGGCGGTTTAATCGACGACAATTCGTTGCCCTTATTATATACGGCAAATATACTTGGATTTGAACTTGCCAACCATACCCACTCCCACCTGGACATCACCACCCTCTCCCAAACCAAACTGCAAGCAGAAATCGACCGCACGGACGAGCTTTTAAAAATTGTAGACGGGCATACCCGCCACCTGCTCCGCGCGCCTTTCGGCAAGATTGATCAAAGAGTAAAATCGCTTTGCCCCGCCCCCGTGATCAACTGGACAATCGATACCCTCGACTGGACGAAAATCGACGAAACCGCTATTTATGATAGCGTGATGAGCTCCCTTTTTTCGGGGGCAATCGTACTCATGCACGACGGCTACCCTGCCACCATAGAGGCGTTGAAACGGCTATTACCCGATTTAAAAGCGCAGGGCTATCAAGTCGTAAGCGTTTCCGCACTCGCAAAAGCGCACAATATCTCCTTAAAGGTTGGGAGCGAATATATCCGCTTAAGAAAAAAAGAAGAGGTAAAACCTCTTCCTTAAAGCGCTTCTTGAATATAAAGCTTGAAAAATTGAATACAATCGCCCACCCAAGCGCACACTCTTTGGTTGCGATAAGGTTCCTCGTTCACCTCGTCCGCGCCTGTAGAAAGCCCGTGATACCCTTGAGGGTAAACGTGCAACTCGTACGCAATCCCCTTTTCGGCAAGCGCCAACGCGTAGCGGATTGCATTGTCCGCAGGGACGGAAGGATCGGTTGCCGTCGCCCAAAGGAAGGCAGGAGGGGTATCTACGCTTACTGCCTCGTTGAGGTTTAAGGTTTTTAACAATTCCTCTTTCGCCTCGTTTGTATAGCCTTGTAAAAGGTTGTTGTACGAACCCTGGTGCCCGTGAATTTGCGAAATAACGGGATAGCAAAGCCCCACCGCCGTAGGCTTACAATCAAGCGCAACCCCTGCCTTGTCGCATACATGGGTATGCTCTACACAAAGATTGCCCGTTAAATGTCCGCCTGCCGAGAACCCGACGACGAACACCTCGTCTTTATTGACACAGAACGCATCTGCGTTCTTTTTCACGTAATCAACCGCCGATGCAAGCTCTAACAGCTGTTCGGGATAAGCAATGCCTTTTGGCGCCGTAAGATAATCTAAAATGAAGGTTTGAAATCCTTTTGCAAAGAAAGCGGAGGCAACCGGCTCCCCTTCCCTCTTGCTTACCATCCAATACGCGCCGCCAGGCACAACGATAAGCGCAGGGCGCTTCCAAGCCTTAGGCTGATCCCAAGGCATATCCATAAGCATGCAGGAAAGCTTCCCTCCCTTCAAAAAGGAATATTCCTCTTTTAAGTCCACCGTAAACGCTCTCATATCCGCCTCAATTAATAGAAGAATTCGTTGTAAATGGCTTGAATACAAGCCGCGCAGTCGTCGCCTTCAACACCTACGATAATATTCAGCTCACTCGACCCTTGGTCGATCATGTTCACGTTAATGCCTGCCTCGGAAAGTGCCTTAAACAAGCGCGCGGACGTACCTACGTTCTTTGCCATGCCGTGCCCTACCGTAGCAACAAGCGCAATGTTCTCGTGCGCGTAAATTTTATCGGGGTGAACAGCCTCCGTCATTTCATCCATGAGCTCTTGCAAAATGCCGTCCTTTAAAAACTCGTTATCGATAACGAGGGACATGGTATCAATACCCGAAGGCAAATGTTCAAAAGAAATTGCGTGTTTGCCGATAATCGCAAGCACCTTTTGCACGAACCCGACCTCGGAGTTCATCATGGACTTTTCCAAGGTAATGGAAGTAAACCCTTTCTTACCGGCAACGCCCGTGACGACTACCTCGCGCATATCCCGCGTGGATTTTTTCACGATATACGTACCTGCCTCGTCGGGACGGAAGGTATTGCAAATACGAATGGGAATCCCCGCGCTTCTAACGGGGAAAATGGACTCGCTATGTAAAACGTTAGCGCCCATGTACGAAAGTTCGCGAAGTTCTTGATAGGTGAGCTCGGCAATCCATTTCGGGGAGTCCACGATACGGGGGTCGCAAGCGTAGAAACCGCTAACGTCCGTCCAGTTCTCGTACAAGCTCGCCATAACCGAACGGGCTACGATAGAGCCGGAAATGTCACCGCCGCCGCGCGAGAAAGTTTTTACCTTACCATCTGCGCCCAGCCCGTAAAATCCGGGAATAACCGCCATGTCGTACGCACTAAGCACCTTTGCGCCAAGCTCGAAGGTAATGGGGTCAAGCACGCCGTTCTTATCGAAACGGATAAACTCCGTCGCATCCACGAAGGGAACGTCCAAAACAGCCGCCATGATACGCGCCGCAAAGAACTCACCGCGGGACGCGCAGTAATCTCTGCCTGCCCCTGCAAGCATCTGCTTTTCTACTTCATCCAAGCCTGCCTGTACGCCTACGTCCTTACCGATTTCATTTTGAATGTTCAAAAAACGCACGCGGATTTTATCGAAGGTTTGACGGAAAGTATCCATATCCCCCGATTCCACCGCATCCGAACACTTATACAAAAGGTCGGTCACCTTAATGTCGCCGCTAAAGCGTTTCCCAGGTGCGGAAACAACGACGTAGCGGCGTTCCGCATCCATGCGCACGATATCCGCCGCTCTGCATATGATACGGCCGTCTGCCATGGACGTGCCGCCGAATTTACATACCTTAATACCCATAAAAACTCCTTTTATCAAACGTTGAGCACAAGCGCAACAAATACCGCAAGAAGCAGAGAAATGGTTTTAATCCAAAACTTAGAAATGAAAACTTTCTTTAAAAACTGACCGAATTTCATTATTTATTACCTCCATTCCTCTTTGACGTTAATGGCATTTCTTGCCAGTAGTAATCTTTAAGCGCATCCATAAGCATATCGTAATCCGCATAACGAGTAACGTTCCCCTGCTTTACAATAGAGATAATCCCCGTTTCCTCGGAAACGACGAGAGAGATTACGTTTGCCACCTCGGTAATCCCAATCGCCGCGCGGTGGCGCGTGCCGTATTCCTTGGGATAGCTCGTCTTTTGCGTCAAGGGTAAGAAAC
>JAFVTA010000003.1 GCA_017503525.1 Clostridia bacterium
AACAATTCATAAGAAACCTGCTGTGTCTTGCCGCAGGGGTATGTAATCGACTTTTCGTTGGAAATACCTGCGGTTTTGTCTTTCTATTACATAGTATTCTAAAATTCTTGCTTTTGTGCTTAAAAATATCTGCATTTTTCCCGTTCATTTTGTTGCTTTAAATAAAAAAAAGCGTTATAATAATAGTATATCCCATGGCAAGTACGTTTGCGGCTTGACCGAATACGGGACAAATACATATTTTTCTACGGGTATCTTAAAAGAACTCGATGGAGGTTATCATGAAACGGAGCGTATCGCATACCGTAGCCTTTATAGGCGTTATGACGGCGTTAATGGCAGTCGTGCTTACTTTGGAAACTTACGTTTTCATTTACTTTATCAAGCCCTCGCCTGCCTTTTTGTCTATTCCGCTTTTTATCGCGTTGAGCATGTACGCGGATTGGAAAAAGAGTTTTATCGGCGGAACGGTTTTTGGTTGCTGTTCCTTCGTCCTTTCTTTTGTAGTAGGGTACACGGTCTTTTACAATCCTTTAATTTCCGTGCTGCCTAGAACGCTTGCAGGCGTGGCAGGGTATTTCATTTTACACGGTCTTACCCGTTTGACCAAAGGGAAAAACAAAGACGCTGTGCGCGCGGTGGCGGCGGCGCTTACCGTAATCCTGCACACCCTTTTTGTGCTTGGCGCAATGGAGCTGTTTGCCTTCGGCGGCGCGTTTATGGATACCGTATGGCAAACGATTATCGGGGTTAATTTCCTTTCGGAATTTGTTTGCGCTATTCTTTTAACACCCGTATTCATTCGGGTTATGAAGAAATACACCAAAACCCCCGACATTATACCTTTACGCAACGAGGTTAAACAATGATTATTTGTATCGATATCGGCAATACGAATATTAAATACGCAATTTTCGACGGCGAGGATTTAAAATTTTCCTTCCGTGTGGCTACCGACCTTAAAAAGACTTCGGACGAGTATGGGGCGCAGCTTACCAGTATGCTCTCTACCAACGGTGTCAGTGTAGACGAAATCGAGGGAGGGATTATCTCCTCGGTCGTTCCGTCCTTGGATTATACGGTAGATAAAATGTGCGATTTATACCTGCATATCAAGCCCTTGCATATTGCGCCGGGTTTGAAATCGGGTTTGAATATCCGTTGCGACGATGCAAGGGAAGTGGGGGCGGACAGAATCGTCAACTGCGTTTCGGCAATCGTCGGACACGGTGAGGGCGTACCCATGATCGTCGTGGACTTCGGTACGGCGACCACCTTTAATATCATTAGCGAAAATAACGAGTTTATCGGCGGCGTTATCGCTCCGGGGATTAAGGGTTCGCTGGATTCCCTCGTAAACGGGACGGCAAAACTTCCCCGCGTGGAAATCGAGGCGCCCAAGAGCGTTATCGCAAAAAATACCGTCACCAACATGCAGGCAGGCATCGTTTTCGGGTTTGCGGGCTTGGTGGAATATATCGTAAAAAGAATTAAAAAGGAGCTCAAAGCCCCCTTTGTTAAGACGATTGCGACGGGAGGGTTTAGCAATGTAATATCCAAGGAAATCGAATGTATCGATGTCGTGGATAAATTGTTAACTTTAAAGGGCTTAAAATATTTATACGATTTAAATACTTAAGAAGGAGAGGAATATGAAAAAGAGAGTAGGCGTTGCAATTTTAGGTTTAGGCGTAGTCGGCGGCGGTACGTACAAGACCCTCGTTGACCACAGAGAATTTTACTTGAAAACGCAAAACGTAGATATCGTTGTCGAAAGCGTTTTGGATAAGAACAAGGAACGCTTAAAAGAGCTTGGCGTACCCGAAGAATGTATTGCTGGCAGCATCGCGGAAGTCGTTGCAAATCCTGCCATCGATATTGTTATCGAAACGATCGGCGGCGTAGGGATTGCAAAAGAATTCGTTATGATGGCGCTTAAAGAGGGCAAAACGGTTGTCACCGCAAACAAGGAAATGATCAGTAAGTTCTCTCACGAATTAGAGCGTATCGCAAGACGCAACTCCTGCGGATTGTACTACGAGGCAAGCTGCGTAGGCGGCGTGCCCATTATCCGTACGCTTTTAGACGGCGTACAGGCAAACCACGTGACCGAAATGATGGGTATCGTTAACGGTACCACCAACTATATCTTAACGAAAATGGAACAAGACGGCGCAGACTATCAAACGGCGCTCAAAGAAGCGCAGGCGCTTGGGTATGCGGAATTTGACCCCACCAACGACGTGGAAGGGTTTGACTCCACCTATAAACTGTCCATTCTTTCGTCCATGGCGTTCCACACCAAAGTACCTTACACCAAGGTACACCGCGAGGGGATTACCGCGGTAAGTGCTAAGGATATCGCCGTCGGTAAGGAATTTGGCTATGCGCTTAAACTGCTTGCAATCGGTAAAAATTCGGAAAAGGGCGTGGAAGTGCGCGTACATCCCACCTTTATTCCCGCATCGCATCCCTTGGCTAGCGTAAACGACGCGTATAACGCCGTTTATTTGCGCGGGGACGCGTTGGACGATATCATGCTGTACGGTAAGGGCGCAGGCGCGTTCCCTACGGCAAGTGCAGTCGTCAGCGACGTAATCTATGCGGCAACGCACTCCGAAATCAAGTATTCCACCTTTAAAAATACCGCAACGGCAGACCCTGCGACGAAGTTCGTTTCCGATTTCTCCAGCGCTTACTATCTCCGTTTATCCGTTGAGGATAAGGCAGGTACGCTTGCGAAAATCAGTGGTATCTTTGCAAAATACGGTATTTCCA
>JAFVTA010000052.1 GCA_017503525.1 Clostridia bacterium
GGTAGAAGAGGGCATGTACGTAGCGACGCTGCCTTTCTTCCCCCTTGTAAAGCAGGTTTACGATATCAATAAGATCAAGCCCACGCAGCAAATCATGATGCAGCTGTATCCCGAAATTTACTCCTGTATCGGCTGTAATGCGTGCACCAAGAGCTGCACGCAGGAACTTAACGTTATGCAGTATATCGCTTACGCACAGCGCGGCGAATACGAAAAAGCGGCGGAAGAGAGCTTCGACTGCGTTATGTGCGGCGTATGCTCGTCCCGTTGTCCTGCAGGTATTTCCCACCCTCAAGTGGCGTTGCTTTGCAGACGTTTGACGGGTAAATACCTCGCGCCCAAGACCGAACACCTCATCAACCGCGTTGCGGAAATCGACGCAGGGGATTGCAAGGCGGCTTTGGAAGCGATTATGAACACTCCGCTTGAAGAACAGAAAAATCTCTATAACCATAGAGAAATCGAGAAATAAGGAGGCGGCTTATGTATCATTACACTCAAGAACAACTTGAATCCATGAAAAAAGTGGAAGCTACCCGTGCCTCCCGTATCGAAAAGCTCCACGCGCGCATGACCGCAGAAGAAAAGGACGCCGTTTTGGCGGAATTTCACCCCGACTATATCACTTCCGCGTATGAAGAACTCAAAGTAGGGAAAAATAAAGGCGGTAAGGTATTGCACGAGCTTGCAGACCTCTTGCAAGGTCATTCCCGTATTAAAGATATGGAAATCGACCTTTCCAAGATCGACTACGACGTAGACGTGCTCGTAATCGGCGGCGGCGGCGCAGGCTCGTCCGCGGCAATCGAAGCGCACGAACGCGGCGCAAAGGTCATGATCGCAACCAAGCTCCGCTTGGGCGACGCGAACACGGCAATGGCAGAGGGCGGTATCCAAGCGGCAGATAAGCCCAACGATAGCCCTGCCACCCATTACTTGGACGCGCTTGGCGGCGGTCACTTTATGAACAAGCCCGAGCTTTTGTATAAACTCGTAAACGAAGCGCCCGAAGCGATTTTGTGGCTTAATAACCTCGGCGTTATGTTCGATAAAGAACCCGACGGCACGATGGTGACGACGCACGGCGGCGGGACTTCGAGAAAGCGTATGCATGCTTGCCGCGACTATTCGGGCTCGGAAATCATGAGAACGCTTCGCGACGAAGTATTCAACCGCGGTATCACGGTCGTTGACTTCACGGCGGCAATCGAGCTTATCAAGGACACCGACGGCAAAGTAGCAGGCGCGGTGCTTATGAATATGGAAACCAAAGAAATTTTGGTAGCAAGAGCAAAGACGGTCGTTATCGCAACGGGCGGCGCAGGCAGATTGCACTACCAAGGCTTCCCTACTTCCAACCACTACGGCGCAACGGCAGACGGCTTGGTGCTTGCATACAGAGCAGGTGCTAAATTGCTTTATCCCGAAACCTTGCAGTACCACCCCACGGGCGCGGCAGAACCTACGCAAATCTACGGCGCACTCGTCACCGAAAAGGTGCGTTCGCTTGGTGCGCAGCTTGTCAATAAAGACGGCGAAGCGTTCGTGTATTCGCTTGAAACGCGCGACGTGACGGCGTCCTCGATTATTAGAGAGTGCAAAGCCAACGGCAATGGTATCAAGACGACGGACGGCGAGGGCGTTTGGTTGGATACGCCGCTTATCGATATCCTCAACGGCGAGGGTACGATTGAAAAACGTATTCCTGCCATGCTTAGAATGTTCGGTAAGTACGGTATCGATATTAGAAAAGAACCTATCTTGATTTATCCTACCTTGCACTATCAAAACGGTGGTATCGATATCGGCGCAAACGGTATGACGTGCATTGAAAACTTGTATGTAGCAGGCGAGGCAGTCGGCGGTATCCACGGCACGAACAGACTTATGGGCAACTCCTTGCTTGACATTATCGTATTCGGTAGAAACGCAGGTCAGCAAGCAGGCGAAAAGTGGAAGAGCGTAGAGCTTAAAGAACTCACCCTTTCCCACGTCGCAGACTTTGAGAAAGAACTTGAAGAGGCAGGCATTTCTTCGGAAACGGTATCGCCCAAGCTCCTTCCCGATTATAGAAGAAAAGCAAATTAATGTGATAGGACAAAACGCACGAAGGTACGCTTTGTGCGTTTTCGTCCGTCAAGTCAGGAGAAAAGATGTATTTTTATCAAGTTTTAAATTCTTTATTAATACCCTTGCTTTTTGTCTTTGCAATTGCATCTATCGGTTATGCTGTAGGGGCAATCAAGATTAAGGGTATTTCCTTAGGTACGGCAGGCGTGTTGCTTGTAGCAATTTTAGTCGGCGTACTTTTTTCTTACGTACCTTCCGTTACGATTGCGGACAAAACCATTATGTTTTGGGGGGATAAACAATCAAGTGTGTTCAGTACAATGTCGGATATCGGTACCCTCTTGTTTGTTACCGCAGTCGGCTTGATTGCAGGTCCTAAATTTTTCCGTTCGTTCAATAAAAGCATGATTTCGTACGTTGTTATGGGTGCAGTTATTATTACGGTAGGGGTAGTGATTACAATCATTATTTCGGCGCTCGATAGCAATATGAGCATAGCAATGGGTACGGGCTTGCTGTCTGGCTCGCTTACCTCTACCCCTGCGTTTGGCGCCGCAAAGGAATCGGCGGGCGCGCTTGCGGGCGAGGTCACCGCAGGTTACGGTATCGGTTATTTATACGGCGTTTTGGGCGTTGTCCTTTTCGTGCAGGTAATGCCTAAAATTTTGAAGGTAAACATTGCAGAGGAAAGAGAACACTTTGTTGCTGCAAATACCATTCAAATTAAAGAGGATGAAAAAAAGCGCTTTGCTTTGGAAGAGTTTGGTTTCTTCCCGTTCTTTGTTACGATTGTATTAGGGCTTTTAATCGGCTGTATCAAAGTACCTATCGGTGGGGGCAACTATTTTAGCTTTGGCAAGAGCGGCGGTACGCTGATTGCAGGTCTTATCGTCGGGCACTTTGGGCATTTTGGTAAGTTGGATATGAAAGTGTCCAAACAAACCCTCAATATGTTCCGCGAACTTGGGTTGGTATTGTTCCTTGTCGGTGCTGGTGTTCCCGGTGGCGTTCGCTTTGTAGACGCATTTGAATGGATTTATATTATATACGGTATCATTATGGCAACCGTTCCTATGATAATTGGTTTCGTATTAGGTAAATTCGTATTCAAGCTGTCTATTTTCAACAACTTAGGCTCGATTACGGGCGGTATGACAAGTACGCCTGCACTCGGCGCACTTATTTCCACGGCAGGCACGGACGACGTTTCGTCGGCTTATGCAGCGACGTATCCGTTTGCATTGGTTCTTATTGTAGTATCCTGCAACTTGTTGGTGTTGCTTCCTTTCTAAAAGAAAAAGGAGATATAAGGCGGAGCAATTTATGGAAATTGCTCCGCTTTTTTTGAAAGTGGGGGATAAAAACAGTTGATTTTTTATCGGGAATGATATATAATATAAAAGCTGTTTGCAGAGATGGCGGAGCGGTTGAACGCGCACGATTCGAAATCGTGTTATGCAGGAATGTATACAAGGGTTCAAATCCCTTTCTCTGCGCCACAAAAACGGATATGCCTTTGGGCATATCCGTTTTTGTTTGACACAGTGAGAATAGAAAGGGATTCGAAGGTTAAAAGTGTTAAAATCGCTTAATAAGCGAACCGATTATAAATATGCGTTATTGACTTTTGGTAAATAAGGCGTTATAATGAACGTACAAGGACCTTGCAACAACAAAAAAGGAGAGAAAAAAAATGGAGATTGGAAACAAAATTAGACAACTTCGATTAAAGGCTTGTTTAACGCAAGAACAGCTTGCGACAAAGCTTGGCGTTAGCACGCAATCCGTTTCCAAATGGGAAACGTCTATTACCATGCCCGATATTACTTTACTTCCGTTATTAGCTGGTGAGTTTGGCGTAAGCATCGACGAACTTTTCGATTTAACAGTCAATCAAAAATTGTATAGGATTGAAAAACGGTTAGATTTAGATGAAGAATTTTCGATAAGCACCTTTGAAGAATACGAGAATTTTTTGAAATTACAGCTTGAAGAAAACGAGGATAAAATAAAAATCTTAAGCTTACTTGCACATCTTTATCATCACCGCATGGAATCCGATTCAAAGAAAGTAAGCAAATACGCTCGTGAGGCGATTATGCGCAACCCCGAGAAGAAAGATTGCCAATGGCTCTTACAAAAAGCGGAAGGCGCAAGCATCTGGGATTGGAATGTGGGCAATCATACGGCGCTTATTGATTTTTATAAAGCGGTCATTGAAAGGGATACGATTGTACCTAAAACGCCTTTACCGTATTATGAACTCATGGATAATCTAATAGCAGACCACCGTACAGGGGAAGCAACAAGATACCTCAAAATCTATCAAACCCTTCCTGCGCATAAGCCCTTCCTCGTTCCCGTATACGAAGCGCATATTGCTCTTGCGGAATACGACGTAAAAAAAGCGGACGAAATCATGGAGAAAGCGCTTGAGCGTTTTGAGGACAATAGCGGTTTCCTGTTTGAAACAGCGCAGTACTTTGCAAGAAGATGCAATTATGAAAAGGCGATTGAGTATTACGAACGTTCATGGAAAGCAGACGAAACCGCGAAACCGCGCTTTACGGATGCGCTTCAAGGCATTTCGTCTATCTATGAAATACTCGGCGAATATCAAAAAGCAGCAAAAGCCTACGATAGGATAATTGTTTGCTTAAAAGACGAGTGGGGCTACGAAGTAGAGGATGCGGCAGTGCTTGACGCAGAGCGCCAAAAGAAAAGAATAGAAATTAAAATTAAAAAGCAATAAATAAAATAGGCATACCCTCGGGTGTGTCTATTTTTATGTTAAATTGCGCAAATTTTCTTACCATATCCCACCAAACTATATTCGATTGCTTGACAGTATTTTGACAAATATGGTATAATTTATAAAATCGATATAATTTCCCTTAAAATCGAAAAAGTAAATCCACGAAAGAACACGGAGAGAATATAAAAATGTGGTTTGATTACATAATTTTAGCGCTTTATGCGCTTGGCATGGTCGGGATTGCTGTCTATACCCGCCGTCGTTCAAGCTCGGTCAACGATTTCCTTATGGCAGGTAAAAACGGGCTCAACGGCTGGATGAGCGCGTTTGCCTACGGCACGACTTACTTTTCCGCCGTTATCTTTATCGGCTATGCTGGGAACTTCGGCAGACAGTACGGTTTAGCTGCGACTTGGATAGGGATAGGTAATGCAATTATCGGTTCGCTGTTCGCGTGGCTTGTGCTGGCAAAGCGCACCAAGAATATGACGACCAGGCTTTCGGCAAAAACTATGCCCGATTTCTTCCAAAAACGCTACGGCAGTTCCAAGTTAAAGCTGGTTTCGGCTATCGTAATCTTCTTATTCTTAATCCCGTATTCGGCGTCTGTGTATAACGGTTTGAGCTCCTTGTTCGGTATCGTATTCGGTATTCCCGGCTGGGTAATCATGCTTGCGCTTTCCGTGCTTACGGCGGTGTACCTGTTCTTCGGCGGATATTTCGCAACGGCGCTGTCCGACTTTATTCAAGGTATTATCATGCTCGTGGGCGTTGCGGCGATGGTTATATGCTTTATGAATCACGAAACGATCAACTGGAATCTGTCTGCTCTTACGAATAGCAACGAACTTGGTTGGTTTACTTTTTCCAGCTCGAACAAAGGACTGTACGGAAATACGATATCCTTGATTTCGTTGATTATGTTGACCTCGTTCGGTGTGTTTGCTCTTCCGCAAACGATACATAAATATTACGCAATCCGCGACGATAGGGCGATTATGCAAGGCACGGTGGTTAGTACTTTGTTTGCGCTCGTTATCGGGTTTGGGGCATACTTCACGGGCGCGCTGTCCGTATTTTTCCCTAACCTTGCAGGGGTGGCGGCAGATCAAGTCGTTCCGCATATGCTTTCTATCGTCATTCCTACGGGACTTATCGGGGTGATCGCCGTGCTCATTTTATCGGCGAGTATGTCAACCCTTTCGTCGGTGTCCCTTGCTTCGGCGTCCGTCGTAGCGGTGGATATTTACAAAGGGACAATCCACAAAAACGCGACGGATAAACAAGTCAACTGGACAATGAAAATCCTTTGTCTTGTGTTCGTTGCCATTTCCTTAACCCTCGCGATTTTAAACGAGAAATTCCATATTTCCGCAATCGCATACCTTATGGGGTTAAGTTGGGGGACGTTGGCTGGTTGTTTTATCGGTCCTTACGTTTTGGGCTTGCTTTGGAAGAAAACGAGCGAACCTGCGGTTTGGACTTCGATTATCGGTTCGCTTGCGTTGACGGTCATTTTGGTATTCGTATTCGGCTATGATAAAAACGGTTGGGCGTGTTCGTTTGGTACGGCGTTGCAATCGGGTATTAGCTGTTCCCCGATGATCGGGGTGATTTGCATGGCGTATTCCATGCTTGCAACTCTTGTAATTAGTTTATTGACGAAAGCGCCTGCCAAGGAATGTATTTTAGCGGCGTTCGGCAAAGGAGAGGAACAATGATTTGGGCAAAAGAAGAAACGCTTGAAAGAGCGGAGTTGGAAAAATTGCAATTATCCCGATTGCAGGAAACGGTAAAAAGAGTATACGAAAAAGTGCCTTATTACCGTGAGAAAATGCAAGCAGCAGGGATTGCTCCCGAAGACATCAAAAGTCTGGACGATTTAAAGAAATTGCCTTTTACGACTAAGCAAGATATGCGCGACACCTATCCGTTTGGGTTGTTTGCCGTACCTAAATCCGAGCTTTTGCGTATTCATGCGAGCAGCGGTACGACGGGTAAACCCACGGTAGTGGGATACACCAAAGGGGATATGGATACTTGGACGGACTGCGTTTCCCGTATCGCCTGCATGGGCGGTGCGAGCAAAGAGGACGTAGCGCAAATTTGTTTCGGGTACGGCATGTTCACGGGTGCGCTTGGGCTGCATTACGGCTTGGAAAATATCGGCGCGGCAATCGTACCTTCGTCTACGGGCAATTCCGAACGCCAAATCATGTACATGAAAGATTTTGGCACGACGTTGCTCGTCGCAACCCCTTCGTATGCGCTTCGTTTGGCGGAAGTAGCAAGGGAAATGGGGGTAGACCCTGTCAAAGACCTATCGATAAAAACCGCGCTTGTCGGCAGCGAGCTGTTGACGGATGCGATGCGTAAGGAAATGCACCTGGCTTGGGGAGAGGATATTCAAATTACCTCTAACTACGGTATGAGTGAGCTTATGGGTCCTGGCGTTTCGGGCGAGTGCTTGGAACACAACGGCATGCATATTAACGAGGACTATTTCCTGCCCGAAATTATCGACAGCGCAACGGGCGAAGTATTGCCTGCCGGAGAGAAGGGAGAACTGGTTATCACTTGTATTAAGAAAGAAGGTTTGCCCTTAATTCGTTATAGAACGAAAGATATCACTCGCTTGTTCTATGAAAAATGCGCTTGCGGAAGAACGACCTGCCGTATGGAAAATCTAATGGGCCGTTCGGACGATATGTTGAAAATCCGCGGTGTCAACGTATTCCCTTCGCAAATCGAAGAGGCGGTGCTTTCGGTAAAAGAGCTGGGTCCTCACTACGAAATTGTGGTGGAAAACGTAGGCTACAACGACGTTTTAACCGTCCGCGTAGAACTCAACGAACCGACGGACTCCTTTACGGAATTACAGCGTATCGAACGCATTACGAAAGAGAAATTGAGAACGATATTAGGGTTAGATGCAAAAGTGAAATTAGAATCCCCGGCGTCCTTGCAGCGTTTCGAGGGCAAGGCAAAGCGCGTTCGGGATTTAAGGAGTAAATAATGAGTGAGAAGAAGATTATGCTCGGCAACGAGGCGATTGCTCGCGGCGTATGGGAGGCAGGGGTCAAGGTAAGCTCCGCATACCCCGGCACGCCGAGCACGGAAATTAGTGAATATGCGGCGACCTATTCCGAGATTTACGCGGAATGGGCGCCGAATGAAAAGGTAGCGGTGGAAGTTGCCGCAGGCGCGTGTATGGCAGGCGTGCGTTCGCTGGCGTGTATGAAACACGTAGGCTTGAACGTGGCGGCGGATCCCGTCTTTACCCTTGCTTATACGGGGGTTAGAGGGGGTATGGTAATCGTCGTTGCGGACGACCCCGGGATTGCCAGCTCGCAAAACGAGCAGGATACCCGTATGATTGCCCGTAGCGCACATTTGCCTGTATTAGAACCTTCGGATAGCGCCGAGGCAAAAGAGTTTGTCAAGCTTGCTTACGAAATTAGCGAGGAGTACGATACGCCCGTGATTTTGCGTACCACCACCAAGCTTTCTCATTCCCAAAGCGTGGTAGAACTTGCTCCCCGCGTAGAGGTGGAAGACAAGGAATACGCAAGGGACGCGGCAAAATACGTTATGATGCCTGCCAACGCCATTCGCCGTCATATTGCGGTCGAGGCGCGTGAAAACCGTCTTGCAAAGGACGCTTGCAATCTTTCCGTAAATAGAATAGAGGGCGAGGATAATGAAATCGGATTTATCACTTCGGGTATCGCATATCAATATGTGAAAGAGGCGTTTCCGAATGCGAAAGTGCTTAAACTTGGCTTGGTTAATCCTTTGCCGAAAGACTTAATCGGGCAGTTTATCGGCTCGGTCAAGAAAGCGGTCGTAGTGGAAGAGCTTGAACCCGTTATGGAGGAGCAAATCCGCGCTTGGGGGTATGAGGTAGAAGGGAAAAATCTCTTTACCGTACAGGGCGAATACAGCGCGAACATGCTCAAAGCCCGTTTGCTTGGCGAAAGCGGCGAAGTGTTTGCAAAGGCGCAAGCGCCTGCCCGTCCGCCTATTCTTTGCCCTGGCTGTCCTCATCGTTCGGTGTTCTCGGTGCTCAATAAGCTGAAAATTCACGCGGCAGGGGACATCGGTTGCTATACGCTTGGCGCGGTAGCTCCGTTGAACGTTATCGACCATTGTATTTGTATGGGCGCGTCCGTATCGACTTTACACGGTATCGAAAAGGCAAAGGGCAGGGATTTCTTGAAAAACTGGGTTGCGGTGATCGGCGATTCCACCTTCTTACATACGGGCGTGAACTCCCTCATGAACATGGTTTATAATAAGGGTACGGGTACGGTGATTATTCTGGATAACCGCACTACGGGTATGACGGGGCATCAAGAGCACGCCGCTACGGGCAAAACCCTTAAAAACGAACCTACCTACGCCGTGGATTTGGTCGCTTTGTGTAAAGCGGTGGGCGTAGAGGACGTGGAAGAAATTAACGCGTTTGATATTGTGGCTTTGGAAAAGAAAATCAAGGCGGCGGTAAACGGGAATACGCTTACGGTGATTATCGCCAAAGCGCCCTGCGCGCTCTTGAAAGGTCAAAAATTCCCTTACTACTGCGCAGTATCGCAGGAAAAATGCAAGAATTGCGGCGCCTGCATGAAAATCGGCTGTCCTGCAATTTCTAAAACGGCAGAGGGGATCAAGATCGACCCGTCCGCTTGCAACGGCTGCGGACTTTGCGCAAGCTATTGTAAGTTCGGTGCGATTGGAAAGGTGGAAAGATAAAATGAACATTATGATAGTAGGGGTGGGCGGTCAAGGCACCTTGCTCACCAGTAGAATTTTAGGTAAAACGGCGCTTGAAGCAGGCTATGACGTAAAATTAAGCGAAGTGCACGGCATGGCACAGCGCGGTGGCAGCGTAGTCACCTACGTCCGCTACGGCGAAAAAGTCAACGAACCCACGGTAGAAGAGGGCAGCGTAGATTTGCTTTTGGCGTTTGAAAAACTTGAGGCGCTTCGCTACGCGCACTTTTTGAAAAAGGACGGCGTTTTAATCGTCAACGATTGCCGAATTGA
>JAFVTA010000053.1 GCA_017503525.1 Clostridia bacterium
CTCATGGGCTCGAACATGCAACGTCAGGCTGTTCCTCTTTTGAAGACCGAATCGGCAATCGTTGCAACGGGTATCGAAAGCTCTATCGCACAGTACTCGGGCGTTATCGTCACGGCGAAAGAACCCGGCGTCGTTGTAAACTGTTCCTCGAACATGATCAAAATTCAAGAGGACGACGGCACGATCCGCGAATATCCTTTGAAGAAGTTTGAACGCTCCAACGCAGGCACCAGCTTGAACCAGCGTCCTATCGTTTCCACGGGGGATAGAGTATTCAAAGGCGAAATCATCGCTGACGGTCCTTCCACCAACAACGGCGAACTTGCGCTCGGTAAAAACATTCTCATCGGTTATATGGAATGGGAAGGCTACAACTACGAAGACGCTATCTTGCTCAGCGAAAAGCTCGTTCAAGACGACGTGTTCACTTCCATTCACATTGAAGAATACGAAACGGAAGCGAGAGATACCAAGCTCGGGCCCGAAGAAATCACGCGCGATATCCCCAACGTGGGCGACGATGCGCTGAAAGATTTGGACGAAGACGGTATCATTCGTATCGGTGCGGAAATTCAAAGCGGCGATATCCTCGTAGGTAAGGTTTCCCCGAAGGGCGAAGCAGAACTTACCCCCGAAGAAAGATTGCTCCGCGCAATCTTTGGCGAAAAGTCGAGAGAAGTGCGCGACACCTCCCTTAAAGTACCTCACGGCGAAGGCGGCGTTGTCGTTGACGTTAAGGTATTCACGAGAGAGAACAAGGACGAGCTTGAACCCGGCGTAAACAAACTCGTTCGCGTATATATTGCGCAAAAGCGTAAAATCCAAGTCGGCGATAAGATGGCAGGCCGTCACGGTAATAAGGGCGTTATCTCCCGCGTGCTTTCGCAAGCGGATATGCCTTTCCTTGCAGACGGTACCCCTCTTCAAATTTTGCTCAACCCCTTGGGCGTACCTTCCCGTATGAACATCGGTCAGGTACTCGAAGTGCATTTGGGCTACGTATGTAAACAGCTCGGCTGGAAGATTGCAACCCCCGTATTCGACGGCGCGACGGAGAAAGACCTCGAAGTCATGTTCCGCGAAAACAACCTTTTGAACCCCGACGGCAAGGTAGACGGTAAATTCCAAGTATTCGACGGCAGAACGGGCGAAGCCTTTGAAAACCGCGTCACCATCGGTGTTCAATATATGATTAAACTTATCCACCTTGTCGACGACAAGATCCACGCGCGTGCGATCGGTCCTTACTCCCTCGTCACCCAGCAGCCCCTCGGCGGTAAAGCGCAGTTCGGCGGCCAGCGTTTTGGTGAAATGGAAGTTTGGGCGCTCGAAGCATACGGCGCAGCGCACATCTTGCAAGAAATCCTCACCGTTAAGTCGGACGATATCGTAGGCCGTGTTAAGACGTACGAATCCATCGTTCGCGGCGAGAACATCTCCGAACCCGGTATTCCCGAAGCGTTCAAAGTATTGCTCAAAGAATTGCAATCCTTGGCGCTTGACGTGAAGGTACTCACCGAATCGGGCGACGAGCTTGTTATCCGCGAGGTAGAGGAAGAGGAAGATCGCGCAGATACGGCGGCAAGCCGCAAGCAGGCGATCAAGGACGAAGAGCTTGAAGAAATCGACTTCAGTGTGGACGACGATGAAGACGACGAAGACGAATTTGACGTTAAATCCATCTTTGAAGAAGAGGGGGACGACGAGGACGGCTTCAACGTTAGCGAGTCGGACGACGATGATTTCGACGACGAGGACGAAACGTTCGGTTTCGGCAAACTCTTTGAAGACGACGATTTCGACGATGAGGAGTAAGGAGGATATACCATGTACGAATTAAACGATTTCAATTCTATTCAAATCAGCATTGCTTCTCCCGAGAAAATCAGAGAATGGTCGTACGGCGAGGTCACCAAGCCCGAAACCATTAACTACCGTACTCAAAAGCCCGAAAAGGACGGTCTTTTCTGCGAAAAGATCTTCGGACCCATGAAGGACTGGGAATGTCATTGCGGTAAATATAAAAGAGTTAAATATAAAGGACACGTCTGCGAAAAGTGCGGCGTAGAAATTACCCGTTCCAAGGTAAGACGTGAAAGAATGGGTCACATCGAGCTTGCGGCTCCCGTTTCCCATATCTGGTATTTCAAGGGTGTGCCTTCTAAAATCGGTTTGCTCTTGAATATGGGGCCTAAACAGCTTGAACAAGTGCTCTACTTTGCATCCTACGTGGTTTTGAACCCCGGCAGCGTAAGCGAGCTTGAATACAAGCAGGTCATCACCGATAAGCAGCTTCGTGAAATTGAAGAACGCTACGGCGATTCTTCCGTGACCGGTCTTAAGGTCGGCATGGGTGCGGAATCCATTCGCGAGCTTTTGATGGCGGTCGATCTTGAAAAGGAAACGGAAGAGTGCAAAAAGGCGCTTGCCGATTCCGCAAACAACCCCAAAGGTCCCGGCCAAAAGGCTATTAAGGCAATTAAGCGTTTGGAAGTGCTTGAATCCTTTAGAAAGAGCGGCAACCGCCCCGAATGGATGATTTTGACCGTGCTTCCCGTAATCCCCCCCGATATCCGTCCCATGGTACAGCTTGACGGCGGTAGATTTGCTACTTCCGACTTGAATGATTTGTACCGCCGCGTTATCAACCGCAACAACCGTTTGAAGAAAATGATGGAAATCGGCGCGCCCGATATGATCATTAAAAACGAAAAGCGTATGTTGCAGGAAGCGGTGGACGCACTTATCGACAACGGCAGAAGAGGCAAGGCGTTGTCCGGCCCTTCCAACCGTGATTTGAAATCCCTTTCCGCAATGCTCCGCGGTAAGCAAGGCCGTTTCCGTCAAAACCTTTTGGGTAAGCGTGTTGACTACTCCGGCCGTTCGGTTATCGTCGTAGGTCCCGAACTTAAGATTTATCAATGCGGTTTGCCTAAGGAAATGGCAATCGAGCTTTTCAAGCCCTTCATTATGAAACGCTTGGTAGAAAGCGGTGCTTGCCACAACATTAAAACGGCAAAACGTGCGGTAGAAAAAGCGAAGGATATGGTTTGGAACGTTCTTGAAGACGTTATCAAAGACCACCCCGTACTTTTGAACCGTGCACCTACCTTGCACCGTTTGTCCATTCAAGCGTTTGAACCCGTCCTTATCGAGGGCAGAGCGATTAAGATTTCTCCCCTTGTCTGCGGACCCTTCAACGCCGACTTCGACGGCGACCAGATGGCAGTTCACCTTCCTTTGAGCGTAGAGGCACAGGCAGAAGCAAGATTCTTGATGCTTTCCGCAAACAATATCTTGAAACTTGCCGACGGTAAATCCGTCATGTCGCCTACCCAAGATATGATTATCGGTGCTTACTATCTTACGATCAAGCGCCGTGAAGAGGGCAAAACCTATGACGATCAGGGCCGTCCCGATCCCAACGGCGAGGTTTACGAAGCGCCTATCTACTCTTCCGAAAACGAAGCGATTTTGGCTTACCAAAATAAGATTGCGCACGAACAGGACGAAATGTATCTTAAGCGCGTAATCGAACTTCCCGAGGGCTTGTTCGAAGACCTGCCCCTGCCCTACAAGTGTCCCGTTGAGAACAAAGAGGGCGAAACCGTCATTAAGAGCGCGGAAGTACGCCGCAACGAAAAGACGGGTAAGCTTGAGGTTTCGGGTATTATCAAAACGACCATCGGCCGCTTGATTTACAACGACGGACTTCCTCAAGATTTGGGCTTTGTTAAGAGAACGACTCCCGAATCCTACCTTCGCTTGGAGCTTGACACCGAGTTTATCGGCAAGGCAAGAGCAATCGGCAAAAAACACCTCTCCCGTATCGTTGAAGCGTCGTTTAGAACGGGTAAAGCGCCTAAGGCTGCGTACGTGCTCGACGCCATGAAGGAAAGAGGTTATAAATACTCCACCTTGGCGGCGCTTACGACTTCTGTATTCGATATGAAGATTCCCGAAGAAAAGCAGGCGATTATCGAAAATGCAGAACAGGAAGTTGCAAAGATTTCCAAGAAGTACGCAAGAGGTTTGTTGAACGAAGAAGAACGCTACAGCGCAGTTATCGCGCAATGGGATGCTGCAACGGACAAGGTTGCAGGACTTCTCAAAAAGCAGGGTGAAAACGATAAGTTCAACCCCATTTGGATGATGGCGGACTCCGGTGCGCGTGGTTCCATCGACCAGATTAAACAGCTTGCTGGTATGCGTGGTCTAATGGTTAACCCTCAAGGTAAAAAGATTGAGGTTCCCGTTAAGTCTTGTTTCCGTAATGGTCTTTCCGTTTTGGAATACTTTATTTCCTCGCACGGCGGCCGTAAAGGTTTGACCGATACCGCGTTGAAGACGGCGGACTCTGGTTATTTGACCCGTCGTTTGGTAGACGTATCCCACGAAATTATCGTTCGTGAAGAGGATTGCTGCGCAGGCAGAAAGCCCCAAGGCATGCCCGTCAAAGCAATCTACGATACCGTAGGCAAAGAAATCGAAGGCTTGAAATCGAGAATTTTGGGTCGTTTCGCGGCGGAAGATATCATTCATCCCGAAACGGGCGAAGTGCTTGTTAGCATGAACGGCTTTATCGATGAGAAAGAGGCGGACGCAATCGTTGCGGCAGGTCTTACCGAGGTTTCGATTAGAAGCATCTTCGGCTGTTCTTCGAGATTCGGCGTTTGCGCAAAGTGCTACGGTAAGAACATGGCAACCACCCTTCCCGTACAGGTCGGCGAAGCAGTCGGTACGATTGCGGCGCAGTCCATCGGTGAACCCGGCACCCAGCTTACCATGCGTACCTTCCACACGGGCGGTATCGCAGCGACGGGGGACATCACGCAAGGTCTTCCCCGTGTCGAAGAATTGTTTGAAGTTAGAAAGCCGAAGGGCTGTGCAACCATCTGCGAAGTGGAAGGCGTTATCTCTATCGACGATTCCGACGGCTCTAAGCATATCAAGGTATGCGATGAGGCAACGGGCGAAGTGAAGAAAGAATACACCTTGCCTTTCAATGCGGAAATCAAGGTGAAGAACGGCGAAAAGGTTGCGCCCGGCGTACTTTTGAACGCAGGTAGCGTATATCCTCAAGATATTCTCCACGTACAAGGCGTCAAGGGCGTGCAGGATTATATCCTTGAACAGGTACAATCCGTATACCGTTCGCAAGGCGTTGAAATCAACGACAAGCACGTTGAAATCATCGTTCGCCAAATGCTCAAGAAGGTGCGCGTAGAAAACGCAGGCGATACCAACTTGTTGCCCGGCGAGCTTGTAGATATGGTCACATTCCAAGACGAAAGCGCGAAAGCAATGGCAAACGGCGGTAAACCCGCACTTGCAAAGCGTGTCCTTCTTGGTATCACCAAGGCGGCGCTTGCAACCGATTCCTTCCTTTCCGCAGCGTCCTTCCAAGAAACCTCGAGAGTACTCACCGAGGCTGCTATCCGCACCAAGAGAGATTACCTCGTCGGCTTGAAAGAAAACGTTATTATCGGTAAGCTTATCCCCGCTGGTACGGGTACAAAGGCTTACAAGAATATCACGCCTCAATACGTCGGCGGCTACAACGCTCCTGTTGCGGCTCCCGTAGAAGAAGAAACGGAAGAAGTTCTTTAATCGAAGGTATCCACCCACAACTTGTGGGTGGATATTTTTATTTAAGTATTGACTTTTAAGCGTATAAGTAGTATAATAGATATAATAGGGTACTATGGATTACGGAGGCAGCTATGAGAGAAAAAATCGCAATCATAATCGGCGCAGGTCCGGCAGGGCTTACCGCGGCTTACGAACTGTTGACAAAATCCGAGGATATCAAACCGATTATTTTGGAAACGGAAGATTTCGTCGGCGGTATTTCGCGTACGGCGACCTATAAGGGTTATCGTATGGATATCGGCGGCCATCGCTTTTTCTCCAAGGACGAACGCGTGACCAAGCTTTGGACGGACATGCTCCCCGTGCAGGGAGAACCTGCTATGGACGACGCGCTCTTACAGCGTGAAAAGCCTTTGCAAGACGGGGGTCCCGATCCCGAACAAACGGACGAAGTTATGCTGGTGCGCGACCGTGTTTCCCGTATCATTTACAATCGAAAATTCTTCGATTATCCCATTTCCTTAAAGGCGCGTACCTTTATCAATATGGGCTTTTTCGCAACCATGAAAGCAGGGTTTGGGTATATCGGCAGTTGTCTGCATAAGAGAGAGGAAACCAACCTTGAAAACTTTTACATCAACCGTTTTGGCAAGCCCTTGTATTCCATGTTCTTCGAGGACTACACGGAAAAACTTTGGGGGGTACACCCTCGCGATATCGCCGCCGACTGGGGCGCGCAAAGGGTGAAAGGATTATCCGTTTCCAAAGCCATTAAAAACGCGCTTTGCAAGCCCTTCCGCAAGAAAGGCAAAGAGGTGGAAACGAGCTTGATTGAGCAGTTTATCTATCCCAAGAAAGGCCCCGGGCAGTTGTATGAGAAAATGGCGGACGAAATCGTACGCCTTGGCGGTGAAATCCACTTTGGCGAAAGTGTGCAAAAGCTTGGCATAAAAGAGGGAAAGGTGGCTACCGTGTACGCGTTGAACGCGGACGGGGAAGAGAAAGCCTACGAGGCGGACTACTGCATTTCCTCTATGGCGATTAAGGATTTAATCGAGGCAATCGGCGAAGAGGGTGCGGGCGACGAGGTATACCGTATCGCCACCAACCTGCCCTACCGTGATTTCATGACGGTGGGCTTGCTCCTTTCCGATTTGAAGGTAAAAAACAAAACCAAAATGAAAACGCTTGGAAATATCGTTCCCGATTGCTGGATTTACGTGCAGGATAGGGACGTGCGTTTAGGGCGTATTCAAATTTTCAACAACTGGTCTCCGTACATGGTGGAAAACCCCGAACAAAACGTTTGGGTAGGGCTTGAATACTTCTGCACGGAAGGGGACGGTATGTGGACAAGTCCCGACGAAACCTTTATCAAAAACGCCGTGGACGAGCTTGTCAAGGTGGGGGTAATCGATTCCCCCGAGAAGGTGCTTGATTCCACCCTTATCCGCGTGAAAAAGGCGTACCCTGCTTACTTTGGCACGTATGCGGAATTTGATAAGGTCAAGGAGTATTTGAACGGCATTGAAAACCTCTTCTGCGTAGGCAGAAACGGGCAGCACCGCTATAACAACATGGACCACTCCATGGCAACGGCAATGGCGGCGTGCGAAGAAATTATCAAGGGCGGAACGGACAAGACCGCCGTTTGGAGCGTCAACACCGAAAAGAGTTATCACGAAACCAAGACGGAAAGCAAGTGAATATGAACGAAGAAACACAAACGGCACAATCCAAACACAAGAGGGTTTCGCCCGCCGTATGGGGGTACTTGGAAGAGGGCGCGTTCTATTTGGGCGTACTTCTTACTACCCTCTTTTTATTCCTGCTTTTTAAACCGTATGCAAAAACCTACCGCGCAGGGGTGGTTGCGCAATCGCTTATGGCGGTGGGGCTTGGCGCTTGTGCGGTGTTCGCCGCGTACATGGGTATGACGAAACGCTTAACAAGCAGACATATCGTCATTCTTTTCCTCATTGCCGGGTATATCATCCGCGTGGGGTATATGCTGTATACTTCGGCAGCGACCCGCCAGCAGGATACCTATACCAAAAACTTCGATGGACACGAGGCGTACGCTTGGACGATTTTCCAAACGGGAAAATTACCTACGGACAACCCGTATCAATTTTATCACCCTCCCCTCAACGCTATGGTGCAGGCGGCGTTTATGCGGTTTATGAACGGCTTGACCAAGGGTTTTGGCGAGGACTTCTTTGCGCGCTATGCGTATAGCATGCCCAAGTACGTAGAACCTCAACGCTTTTTCCTTTATTCGACTTGTCAAATTTTAGCGACCACCTATTCCTTTATCACGGCGGTCGTTATGCTGAAAATTTTAAAGGAGCTGGGGTTCACGGGCAAGCTGTATCTCTTCTTGGCGGCGTTCGTCGTGTTCTATCCTCGGCAAATCCAGTTTTCGGGTATGTTGAACAACGACGGTATTTCCTATCTTTTGGCAATCCTTGCGCTGTATTTTGCTTTGCGTTGGTGGAAGGGGGGTAAATCCCTCGTCTATATCCTCCTGTGCGGACTTTCGGTAGGGCTTGGCATGATGGCAAAGCTTTCGTCGGCGACGATATGTATCCCGATTGCAGGGATTTTTATCTATGAATTTATCCGTACGCTCTTGGGGAAAGAGGACGCGTTCTCCCTTTGGAAGATGGTGTTGCAGTACGGGCTGTTTATGCTTATATGCGCGCCCATAGGCTTATGGTTCCAAGTGTACGCCTATATCCGTTTCGACCAGCCCTTTGGGTATGTGTTTGACAACCTCAATAAAAAACTGTATACGGGACACCATTCTCTTTTCTCCCGTTTGATTTTCACCTTGGATTTGAACGAGCATATCGGCACGCTGTATTGCCGTCCGTTCTCGAAAAACTATAACCTTTTCGCCTACGCGTTGCGTTCATCTATCTTCGGTGAATTTAGCTACTGGCAAGGGGAAGGATTTGCCGTACTTTCCATACTCATCGCGTACACGGTATCCCTCTTGCTTCTCGTAGCCTTGGTATATTGCGCGGTGTTCTACTTTAAAAAGCGTAAAGCAGGGGAGAAAATCGCGCCCCTTTCGCATAAGGAATTATTGTTTACTTTTCTGCTCGTACAATCGCAGGTGCTTTCGGAAATGTATTTCTATATCAAAATGCCCTATGGGTGTACGATGGATTTCCGATACATTATGCCCTTGATTTTGGGCTTGGCGCTGACCGTGGGGTATACGCAAAAAACGCTTGCGCTTGCCGAAGGAAAGTGGGCGAAGACGTTGTCCAACGCGC